>NYWD01000001.1 GCA_002684855.1 Planctomycetaceae bacterium
CTTTGGGTCCTCCCATGGGACCTGATGGAAAACCTTTGGGTCCTCCCATGGGACCTGATGGTAAACCTATGGGTCCTCCCATGGGACCTGATGGAAAACCTATGGGTCCACCAATGGGACCAGATGGTAAACCCATAGGTCCACCCATGGGACCAGATGGTAAACCTATGGGTCCAATGGTGATGGGTCCTAATGGACCTGTGCCAATGCCACCCCCAAACCATCCCATCATGATGGAAATGGCAGCCCTTGATCAGCATTTAAGACAACTCTCACAGCAACCGCCTACCCCAGAATTACAACAGAAGATGAGAGAACTGCAAGGCAGAATGCGTCATTTACAACAAAGTATTGGACCTCCAATAGGTCCTGATGGAAGGCCAATGGGACCTCCCATGATGATGGGACCTAATGGCCCAATGGCCCGACCTCCACCAAACCATCCAATCATGATGGAGATGCAAGCTCTTGACAAGCATTTACGTGGTCTCTATCAGCAACCTCAGAATCCTGATACTCAGCAGCAGATCAAAGAATGTCAAGAAAGGATGCGTCATCTACAAAATACTCTGGCTCAACAGTTTGGACCCCCTCCAGGCATGATGGGACCTGGAGGACCTGGGATGATGGGTCCTGGTGGACCTCCTGGACCTCACATGATGGGTCCCAGAGGTCCAGCTCCTGGGCCAAATGGACCACTTGGACCTCCACCACCTGACATGGGACCTCCTGCCCAGGACCCATATGAAGAGGACTTTGATGATGAGGAAATAGTGGGTAAGAAGAAAAGAAGATCTAGTAAACCCAAAGAACCTAAACCACCCAAAGAGCCTAAAACACCAAAAGAACCAAAAGAACAGAAACCTAAGCGGGAAAAGAAAGAAAAAGAGCCTAAGGAGCCTAAAAAGAGAGGTAGAAAGCCTCTAAATGCCTCAACAGAAGAGGCTCCTGTGGGTGATATTAACGATACATCTGATAAGAAACCTAAAAGACAATACAACCGCAAGAAGAAAGCAGAGCCAGGAAGCATGTGCGAAGATGATCTGGAGAGAGTCGAGATGCCCATCGAGAGCATGTATCCTTCAACTATTAAACCTGATGAGATGATGAGAGAGAATGGAGATATGGAGGATGAATTACCTCATGACGAACCTGCAATTGCAGATCTAGATGAAGATATTAAAAAGAAACCTCTGGTCAAATTAAAAGCCAAAACTCCAGCAAAGGCAAAACCCAGTAAAACTTTGTTACAATTTTCTAAAAAGAAGAGAAAAAGGAACGACTCTGAAGGCTCCGACGCTGATCTTGACAGAACTCCACCTCCTTCACCACCAGAGGAAGAGTCTGGAATTGAGAAGAGAAGATCTGGCCGTAATCGTGATCAAAAGAGAAAGAAATATGTTGATGATGTTCAGTACAACTTCTCTGACGAGGAAAATAAAGATATGACCAAAGAGGACAAGGAAGCAGCAGGTTCAGCAGCCATGGACGATATTCTTGGTCCAGAAGGAGTTCCTGAGTCTGGGGAGAATAGTCTGGGTCCAGATGATGTTCCAGGTTCTGGACCAAACTATGCCTTCATTGATCCCACAGCCGAGGATACGATGATTGTACAAATAATTCTTGCAAGCAGAACAGGAACTAGAGAGGTTGCAGAGGAACAGGAGGAGGAGGTTAAGAAGGAAGAACCTAAAGAGGAAAAACCTGAGAAAGAGGATGATTCTGAAAACAAAGAAAACAAAGAGAACGGTGATATTGAGAGTGAGGATAAGACAGAGGAGGATGCTAAAGAACCCAAGGACGAATACAGTTTTAAGGATGAATCTGATGATTTAAAGAAGGAGGAAACTGAAGAGGTAAAAGAAAATAAGCCAGAGGAGAAAATGGAAACAGAAGAAACTAAAGAAGCTGATAAAATAGAAACAGAAATAGATTCAAAGAAATCTCCATCCAAAACAAGTCCGTCTAAAAAGACTGAACCAGCAGTGGAAAAGAAATCCAAAACAGTTGAGGTTGATGAATATCTTGTTAAATTCAAAAACTTTTCCTATCTTCATTGTCAATGGTTGACAGAAGAGGAATTACTGCGAGGAGACAAAAGAGTTAGTCAGAAAGTAAAAAGATACATCCAGAAGAAGGAGAAATCTGCCAACATGATGGACTTTTGTGATGATGAACCTTTTAATCCTGATTATGTTGAAGTTGACAGAGTCCTGGACTCTTCAGTCCACACAGATGCTGATACAAAAGTGACCACCAAACACTATCTTGTCAAGTGGAGATCACTGCCTTATGAAGATTGTACCTGGGAGTTGGAGGATGACGTGGATCCGATCCGGATCAAAGATTACGAAAGATGGAGAAATCCTCCGCCAGAGGAGGAAAGAGATGAAATTGCCCGACCAAGAAAGACCCAATGGAAGCCGTGGCCTAAATCACCCGTGTTTAAAAATGACAACACCCTGAGGCCTTACCAACTGGAGGGTGTCAACTGGTTGAACTTTTCCTGGTATCAAGGAAGAAATTGTCTTCTGGCGGATGAAATGGGTCTGGGTAAGACCATCCAGGCCCTGACCTGGGTCCACTCCATCTATGACTACGGTATCCGAGGACCATTCCTGGTCATTGCCCCCCTCAGCACCATCCCCAACTGGCAGAGAGAGTTTGAGCTCTGGACCGACATGAATGTGATCGTCTATCATGGAAGTCAGACCAGCAGGAACATGATCCAGGAGTATGAGATGTACTACAAGGAGGACGGGGAGAGGATCGAGGACATTTACAAGTTCCATGTCCTCATCACCACCTACGAATGCATCATCTCTGACATCATGGACCTGAAGGACATCAGTTGGAGAGCTTGTGTTATTGATGAGGCTCACAGGCTCAAGAATCAAAAGTGTAAATTGTTGGAAGGCCTGAGGTTGTTGGAGATTGAGGCCAGATTGCTATTGTCAGGAACTCCGCTCCAGAACAACATCACAGAATTGTTTTCCCTCTTGTCTTTCCTTGAACCCCAACAATTCACCAGCATTGACGAGTTCTCTAGAGAGTTTGGTGACATGCAGAACCAGGATCAGGTGGAGAAACTTCAGGGTTTGCTCAAGCCCTTGATGTTGAGAAGAATGAAGGAGGATGTCGAGAAGAGCTTGAAGCCCAAAGAAGAAACTATTGTAGAAGTGGAGTTGACCAACATCCAAAAGAAATATTACCGCGGAATCCTGGAGAAAAATTTCACATTTTTGTCCAAGTCTGGAAACAGCAACGTGCCAAATCTTATGAATACTATGATGGAACTTAGAAAATGTTGTATCCATCCCTATTTACTGAATGGTGCAGAGGATCAAATTCAAAGTGATTATATCATGAGAAAGAAAGAGTTTCTTGACGATGATGATTTATATTTCAAAGCGCTTGTCAATGCAAGTGGTAAAATGGTGCTTCTGGACAAACTTTTGCCAAAATTAAAAGCCAACGGCCATCGTGTTCTAATTTTCTCCCAAATGGTGAAAATGTTGGATATTTTAGAAGACTATTTAATTAGAAGAAAATACCCGTTTGAACGAATTGACGGACGCATNCGAGGAAACCTCCGTCAAGCNGCNATTGACCGATATTGTCGACCAGACTCCGACAGATTTGTCTTCCTTCTCTGCACCAAGGCCGGAGGTCTGGGTATCAATCTCGTGGCCGCGGACACTTGCATCATCTACGACAGCGACTGGAATCCTCAGAACGATCTNCAGGCCCAGGCCAGATGTCATCGTATTGGTCAGACCAAGGATGTCAAGATGTACAGACTCGTGACCAAGAACACCTACGAGAGGGAGATGTTTGACCGAGCTGGCATGAAGCTTGGTCTGGACCGAGCCGTCCTCCAGTCCATGAACACCAACCAAGGAGCCAAGGATGCNGCAACCTCCAACTCTTTGTCCAAGACTGAGGTCGAGACTCTACTAAAGAAAGGTGCTTATGGTGCTCTTATGGAGGATGAAACTGCTGGAGATCAGTTNTGTGAGGAAGACATTGAGGATATTCTGCTCAAAAGATCAACAACAATTACACATCAAGAAGAAAAAGGATCAACCTTTTCTAAAGCTACATTCAAAACCGATGATTCTGCAACAGATATTTCCATTGATGACCCCGACTTCTGGAAAAAGTGGGCCAAGAAAGCTCAAATTGAAGAAGTTGACGAGACAATGCAATTGATGATGGTTGAACCTAGAAAACGAAAGCAGGTCGACTACAACAACGAATCCAATCAACTTCCAAGTGATCTNGATACTTCTGACGAAGATTCCGAACACGGAACCAGGAGCAGAGATCAGCGAATCCGTGATAAACTTCGCTCATTGAAAACTGGAAGTCGGGAAGGAAGTCGTCGTCGACGAGGTCGAGGCTGGGAAGATGACGACGATGACTATAACGAGGACGAGAGGGACATAGAGTACGGGAGCTGGTCCAAGAACGACTTGTTCCGGCTGGAGAAGGCCGTGATGACCTACGGCTGGGGCCGGTGGGAGGACATCATGTGCCACGCCCAGCTCAGGCGGGGATGGTCCAATACAGATGTTGAGGACGCAGTTCGTCTCTCTTTGGTCTACAGTCTTCAAAGATATGCTGGTGATGAAGATATTAAAACTTTTGTTTGGGACCTGATCACTCCCAAGGAGTTTGGCGGCTCCAAAGTGACCCAAGGCCATTCTGGACTGTCGACTCCAGTTCCCAGAGGTCGGAAGGGAAAGAAGTCCAAGAACACGGGACGAGGATCCATCCCTGACGGTTCCACCTGGGCTCAGGAAGAGAAGTACGATGCGGAGATGTTCCTGGACAAAAGCTACCGGAAGCATCTTGACAGACACAACAACAAACTTCTGCTCAGAATCCGAATGTTGTTTTATATCCACAACGAAATCCTTGGAGAGTTCAAGTCTCAGATCAACAAACACATGACTGCCAGTGAACTTCCGCTTGTTCCCCCGATGTGCGAGGGTCTGCCTCCCACAAGTTGGTGGGACGGTGATGCTGACAAGTCCCTGCTGGTCGGGACCATGAAGCACGGGTTCGAGAGGTACAACATGATGAGGCTCGACCCCGCCCTCTGCTTCCTCACCAAGTGCGGACCTCCGGACAACGCGGCTGTACAGGCTGAACTTGACAACATGAACAAGCCTGCAGATGACCGCATGGATGATGACGATGACAGTTCTTCAGCAACTCCATCACGTCCTGCTTCTCCCGTCAACAAGGAGGAAGAGACTCCAAGTGGTTTGAAGCCTTTCCCTGATAGTTCTGGATTGAATTCCCGACTGAGGAAACTTGTAACAGCCTACCAGAGAGAATTCCAGAAGGAAGAAGCTCGAGCAATGGCTCTTGAGAAGAGAAATGAGAAGAGGAAGCACATTGAGAACATCATGAGAGAAAGAGAAAAGCAAAAGAATGAGCAACAACAAAAGAAATGGTCAAGAAGAGAAGAACAAAACTTCCTAAAGACAATCATGGCTTACGGAATTGAGTTCAACAAGAAAGATTCGAGCAAAATAGTTTGGGACAGGTTCCGGGCTCTTGGAAGGCTTGAGAGTAAATATGATGACACCTTGATGGACTATTATCTTGCATTCATGGCAATGTGCAAGAAGGCATCAGGATTGGAATTATCGGAGGAAGAAGAACTGGTGTCCGGATCTGTAGAGACCATCGGGGAGGAGAAGGCCAGGAAGGTGCTGGACCGCGTGGACTTCCTGACCAAGCTCAGGGAGGAGGTTGT
>NYWD01000002.1 GCA_002684855.1 Planctomycetaceae bacterium
TCCGTATGCGAGACAATGGAGCCCAAGCTTGTGGCCGAGGACATTCTCCTCCTCTTCTCACTGTTGAATGACGTATTCCCTGGCATTGACTACCAGAGGAACCACATGGAGGACCTGAAGGCTGAGATTGCCAAAATATGTGCGGAGGAGCAACTTACCTGTGGGGATGGTGGGGATGAAGGGGCTGCATGGATGGACAAGGTGATTCAGCTGTATCAGATCACCAACTTGCACCACGGCCTCATGATGGTAGGCCCTAGTGGCAGTGGGAAGACTACTGCATGGAGGGTGCTTCTGAAAGCTCTGGAGAGGCTTGAAGGCACGGAAGGTGTCTCCCATGTAATTGATCCAAAGGCTCTTTCTAAGGAAGACCTGTATGGAGTTCTTGATCCAAATACCAGAGAATGGACTGACGGTCTGTTCACCCATATCCTGAGGAAGATTATCGACAATGTTCGTGGTGAGCTTGATAAGAGGCAGTGGATTATTTTCGATGGAGACGTGGATCCTGAGTGGGTTGAGAATCTGAATTCTGTGTTGGACCTGAACAAATTGTTCACTCTGCCTAATGGTGAAAGGTTGACTATTCCCAAGAATGTGAAGATCATGTTTGAGGTGACAGATCTCAAACACGCCACCTTGGCCACCGTGTCAAGGTGCGGCATGGTCTGGTTCAGTGAGGACGTGCTCTCCACGGAGATGATATTCAACAACTACCTGTCAAAACTGAAGCAAATTCCATTGGAAGGAGAGGACGAAAGTTTCAACATGGGTCGTGACAAGAGGGAGGAGGAGATCTCCCCCACCTTGCAGGTGCAGAACGATGTGGCCACCATCATCAATCCTTTCTTCTCCCCTGACGGGTTGGTGGCCAAGTGCCTGGAATATTCGGCAACTCAGGAACACATTATGGATTTCACAAGGCTGAGAGCTCTTGGGTCACTGTTTTCTATGCTGAACCAGATGGTTAGAAACATCCTCTTGTACAACCACCAGCATGCAGACTTCCCCATGCAGTCTGACCAGATGGAGCAATATGTGCCTAAATCCTTGGTCTATTCTATTCTCTGGAGCTTTGCNGGAGATGCTAAGATGAAGGTCAGGCACGCCATGAGTGACTTCATCAGGTCCATCACCACNATCCCCCTGCCTCCACAAACCAACCAGCCTATTCTTGACTTTGAGGTGACTATGTCTGGTGACTGGGTGCCCTGGTCTGCCAAGGTTCCTCAAGTGGAGGTGGAGACTCACAAAGTTGCCTCCCCTGACATTGTAGTTCCAACTCTGGACACCGTGAGGCACGAGTCGTTACTGTACACTTGGCTAGCTGANCACAAACCCATGGTCCTTTGTGGACCTCCTGGATCAGGAAAGACCATGACCCTCTTCTCTGCTCTGCGCTCTCTCCCNGANATGGAAGTTGTTGGTCTGAATTTNAGTTCTGCCACNACACCNGAACTGCTGTTGAAAACNCTNGACCATTACTGTGAGTACAGGAAGACTCCTAATGGCATGGTGCTGTCNCCTGTCCAGCTAGGAGTCTGGCTTGTCATGTTCTGTGACGAGATCAATCTCCCTGACATGGACTCCTANGGGACACAGAGAGTCATCTCTTTCCTCAGGCAGATGGTGGAGCACAATGGGTTCTACAGAACTGGTAGAGGAGCAGGGGAGCAACAGTTTGTCAGGTTGGAGAGGATCCAGTTTGTTGGTGCCTGCAATCCTCCAACTGATCCTGGTAGGAAGCCACTCTCTCACAGGTTCCTGAGNCATGTCCCTGTGGTTTATGTTGACTACCCNGGAGAGACTTCTCTCAAGCANATCTATGGAACATTCAACAGAGCGATGTTGAGGATGATTCCCACGCTCAGAACATTTGCAGATCCTCTGACCAACGCTATGGTGGANTTCTACCTCCTGTCCCAGGAGAGGTTCACCCAAGACATGCAGCCCCACTACGTCTACTCCCCTAGAGAGATGACACGCTGGGTGAGAGGTATNTGTGANGCAATCAGACCTCTTGAAACTTTGGACGTNGAGGGTCTTGTCAGGTTGTGGGCTCATGAGGCATTGAGGCTGTTCCAAGACAGNCTCGTGCTNGAGGATGAGAGAGTCTGGACCAACACCAATATTGATGAAATTGCTATCAAGCATTTCCCCAACATTGACAGGGAGCGTTCCCTAGGAAGACCGATTCTGTTCTCAAACTGGCTGTCCAAGAACTACATTCCTGTGTCCAGGGAGGAGCTCAGGGACTACACNAAGGCCAGACTCAAAGTGTTCTATGANGAGGAGCTTGATGTTCCTCTTGTGCTTTTCAACGAGGTGTTGGACCACGTGCTNAGGATTGACAGGATTTTCAGGCAACCTCAAGGTCATCTTCTTCTTATCGGGGTGTCTGGAGCAGGCAAAACCACTTTATCTAGATTTGTTGCCTGGATGAACGGGCTGACAGTCTTCCAAATCAAGGTTCACAACAAGTATTCGGCTGAAGATTTTGATGAAGACCTGAGACAGGTGCTGAGAAGGTCTGGATGCAAGGATGAGAAAATCTGCTTCATTTTGGATGAATCCAACGTGATGGATTCAGGATTTTTGGAGAGAATGAACACATTGTTGGCTAATGGAGAGGTTCCAGGGTTATTTGAAGGAGATGAGCACACCACTTTGATGACACAGTGCAAGGAGGGAGCCCAGAGGCAGGGCTTGATGTTGGACACCAATGAGGAGCTATACAAGTGGTTCACCAACCAGGTGATGAAGAACCTCCATGTTGTTTTCACTATGAATCCCAGCACGGATGGTTTGAAGGATAGGGCAGCAACATCCCCTGCTCTTTTCAACAGATGTGTTCTCAACTGGTTTGGTGACTGGTCTGACAGCGCATTCTTCCAGGTAGGCAGAGAGTTCACTATCAAGATGGACCTCGACCATCCATCCTGGAATGCCCCTGATTATTTCCCCGTGGTCTGCCCGGGTATCTCCCTTCCTCCCAACCACAGGGATGCCGTGGTGAATGCGATGGTTTTTGTCCACCAATCTTTGTACAAGTGTAATGCAAAGATTGTCAAGAGAGGAGGTCATGTTATGTCTATTACACCAAGACACTTCTTAGATTTCATCCAGCACTTTGTGAGACTGTACAATGAGAAGAGAAGCGGGTTGGAGGAGGAACAGCTTCATATCAATGTGGGATTGAACAAGATTGCAGAGACAGTCGCTCAAGTGGAGGAAATGCAGAAATCTCTCGCTGTCAAGTCTTCAGAACTGCAAGCCAAAAATGAAGAAGCTAATGAAAAGTTGAAGCAGATGGTGAAGGATCAACAGGAGGCAGAGAAGCAGAAGCAACAGTCGATAGAAATCAGCATTTTAGTGGAGAAACAGACTAAAGAGATTGCCATCAAGAGGACAGAAGTTATGAGAGACTTGGAAAGAGTAGAACCAGCTGTGATTGATGCCCAGAATGCTGTCAAATCTATTAAAAAGCAGCANCTCGTGGAGGTCAGATCTATGGGCAATCCTGCAGCAATCATTAGGATGGCNCTTGAGTCGATCTGTGTACTCCTTGGTGAAAATGTCACTGACTGGAAGTCAATCAGGGGTGTAACTATGAAGGATAATTTTATTCCTTCCATTGTCAACTTCAACACTGATGACATCAGTGACGAAACAAGAAAGCTGATGCAGGAAAGATATCTCTCCAACCCAGATTACAACTTTGAGAAGGTGAACAGGGCGAGTCTGGCNTGTGGCCCCATGGTNAAGTGGTGTATTGCCCAGNTAGAGTACGCAGAGATGCTGAATAGAGTTGACCCTCTGAGACAGGAACTGAAGTCTCTAGAGGATGCTGCAGTAATCAAGAAAAATGAAGCAGAAAGAATGACTGCTCTCATTGCNCAGTTGGAGGCTTCTATTGCCAAATATAAGGATGAGTACGCTCAATTGATCTCTCAGGCTGAGTCCATCAAGTCCACCCTNAAGACCGTGCAAGACAAGGTCAATAGGTCCATGGGCTTATTACAGTCTCTGGGTATAGAAAAGGACAGATGGCAGCACACNAGTGAGAATTTNAAGTTCCAGATGACAACTATCATNGGAGATGTCTTCCTTTCATCTGCCTTCTTNTCATATGGAGGCTATTTTGATCAGCAGCACCGCAACTCCCTGTTCACCACTTGGTCCCACCACCTGGAGGCTGCGAACATCTCCTACAGGGCGGACCTGGCAAGGACTGAGTTCCTATCCGACCCTGATGAGAGGCTAGGCTGGCAGGCGAAGTCCCTTCCCACGGATGACTTGTGCACAGAAAATGCTATCATGCTTAAAAGGTTCAACAGGTACCCTCTGATTATAGACCCCAGTGGCCAGGCTACAGANTTNATCCTCAATGAATACAAGGATAGAAAGATNACGAAGACTTCCTTTTTGGATGATTCGTTCCGTAAGAATTTGGAATCCGCCCTCAGATTTGGGAACCCTCTGTTAGTGCAGGATGTGGAGAACTATGATCCAATTCTCAATCCTGTCTTGAACAGAGAACTCAGGAAAACAGGAGGCAGAGTTTTGATTACACTTGGAGATCAAGACATTGATCTGTCCCCCACCTTCACCATCTTTTTGTCCACGAGGGATCCAACAGTGGAGTTCCCCCCTGACATTTGCTCTAGGGTTACATTTGTCAACTTCACTGTGACCAAGTCAAGTTTGCAGACNCAGTGCTTNAACCAGGTGCTGAAGGCAGAGAGGCCTGANATAGATCAGAAGAGGTCAGACTTGCTCAAGTTGCAGGGAGAGTTNCAGCTGAGGTTGAGGCATCTGGAGAAGAACTTGTTAAGCTGTCTGAATGAAGCAAAAGGAAGAATNTTGGATGATGACAACGTGATTAACACGCTAGAAGTTCTCAAAACAGAAGCTGCAGATGTAGGCAGGAAGGTTGACGAGACAGATCAAGTNATGGCAGATATTGAGAACACCAGCAAGCAGTACCTCCCTCTGTCTGCTGCCTGCTCTCACATCTANTTCACTATTGAATCGTTACACCAGGTGCACTTCCTGTANCAGTTCAGTCTCCAGTTCTTCCTCGATATTTATCACAGCTTGTTGTTTAAAGACCAGAGGTTGGAGGATATCAAGGATCCAACTCAAAGGCTGTCAGTCATCACCAGCAACTTGTACTCCACCTGTTATGAGAGGGTGACAAGGGGGATGCTGCACGAGGATAGGCTTGTCTTCGCCCTCTTGCTNACTAGGATCTACCTTAAGTCTGCCCCAGGAGAGCTTCCTATGGACCCNGAGTTCAAGGTGTTGCTGAGGGGAGGAGAGAAAGGAGGAATAGGCCAACTAGCTCCCATTGCTGGTCTTGATGATGAGCANACAGTGGCTGTTTACAGGTTGGCGGGGACCCTGCCAGCTTTTAAGAACCTGGTGGCCAAGTGCTCCAACCCTGCTCTTGCTACCTGGCTGGCACAGACCAACCCTGAGCAAGATATTCCTAGCAGCCTGGAAATGTGGTCCTCTGACACACCCCTGACCAACTGCCAGCAGAGCATGTACAAGTTGCTGCTTATCCAGGCCCTGAGATCTG
>NYWD01000003.1 GCA_002684855.1 Planctomycetaceae bacterium
AATCGTCGTTCAGGATGGTGATCTGCCGTTCGATCGTCTCGCGACCGATGTCACCGAGCGTCTCCGCATCGTTCATGATCACATGGACGACGACCGGGATCACCAGGCTGCCGTTCGACGGATCGTATTCCTCGGTCGGGTTGGTCGACGCGAGTCCGCAATCCCCGGTTCCGGCGAGTCCGTCGCTTCCTCCCGCGGAATCCGGTGCCCCCGTTCCGCAACGATGGTCGTGCCGCGGATTCGCCTCACGCCACGCGGACCAGGAATCGAAGAGACGGCCACGATGCTGGATCCGACCGTCGTCATGCTCCCACGGGAGCGAAGGATCGATCCGGTGCGGCGATCGCTCGGATGATCTCTCGTTTCCTGCGGTTCCGATGGTTCCGCGGTCGTCCGCGGCGACCGCGAGCAGTCCTGCTCCGATCAGGAACCCGAAACCGATCCTTCGAATCGACCTGGAACGCATGCGAATCTCCGCGGTGGTATCCGACCGTTTCAAGTATGGGCGCGGAAACATCGACGATCAACGAAACAACGTCGTTAATTTCCCGGCCTGATTATCGGGACGGAGATCGACCTCGGGACCCGGCGAACATCGCCCCGGTGCACGCTGGTGCGCCAGGGCGATGTTCGGAGATTCCCGGACCGTTCAATCGCAGGATGCGAGCGGTTCGAGCAGGATTCGAAGATCCCCGGCACCGACGAGGCCGTCACCATCGAGATCCCACGCGGGATCGGCACCGTCGAACGCTTCGATCAGGTCCGCGATCTCGTCAACGGTCGATGAAGCGATCGACGTGATCCCGATCTCCGCCGTGGCCTCGCCCACCGCGACCACGATGGATCGGGAGCCGCGACAGACCCGGACGTCCGCGCGGTCGCCGCTCGAGTGTTCGATCGAATCGAATTCACCGATCAACGTGTCGGCCACGAGGACGACGAACAGTCCGGAGAAGCTGCGAGGAAGACGATCCGTACGGATCTCGAGCGTGCCCGCCAGATCGGCCTCGCCCCGGACGATCACCAGGTCGTGATCGACGATCGGATCGTGGCCGGTGATCTCGAGCACGAGGGTCGCGTTCCGCTCCTGCCGGTATCCATCCTCCGCGAGAATGATCCCGTCGTGTTCCGACACCACCAGGTGGTCTCGATTGACGAGCCTCGGATCGATGCCGACCTGGTCCTCGCCGCCCCGGTCGGGCTTGGAATCGAGATCCTCGTCGATCGCCACCGACCTCGCGAAACCGGAGGACCAGTAGGTCAGGAGGAGTCCCATGTCCGCGCCGTCGACCACGCCATCCCCGTTGAGATCGGCCGGACAACCGGGGCACGGTCCCCAGGAAACGAGCATCAGTCCCATGTCGGCGCCGTTCACGAGTCCATCGCCGTTGAGGTCGCCCGGCGTTTCGTCGACGACGACCAGTCCCACGATCTCGACGTCGTCGATGTTCCATCCGCAATAGACCACCGAGCCGTCCGTCGTTCCCATGACCCATCGGAGACGGACGTCGGACTGCCCGTCGGCGACCGCGGAGATGTCGTATTCGACCTCGACCCAGTTCGAATCGCTCATCGAAGGGCCGGCGTGATCCCAGACCTGGGTGAACGGTCCGCCCCCGACCGAGATCTCGATGGACGCATGGTCGTAGCTCGAACTCTCGACCCCGAGCCATCGTTGGAATCGAAGGGTCGTGCCACTGATGTCCGAGCAGTCGATCGGGTTGGTCGTCAGGTTGACTTCGGGGAGTCCGTTTTCATAGTCCCCGTCGAGGTTGTAGCCGTACACCTTTTCACCGGTCGCGCCGGAGACGGGATCCGGGAACCCCGTCGAACCGCCCTGCCCGGTCGGCTGCCCGAACGCCCAGGCGCCTTCCGCCTGCCAGCCGGGATCGACGTCGAAGTCGAATCGGTGGACCACCTCGGGACCGGTGGACACCACGACCCGCACCGTCGCGGGACCAGAAGGTCCGCCATCGGGAGGTGTTCCCCCGTCGTCCGCCCGGTAGACGAACTCCGCGACACCCTCCCAGGCGTCGAGGGACTCCAGCCGGAGATGCGGTCCGGATCCCTGCACGACATGCGGCACGGAGGTGATCAATGCACCGGTCGACAGATCCCGGAGATCGCGATTCGGCAGGGAATCGACGCTGAAGAACAACGCCTCCACCGGACCGTCGTCGCTCGCGGAGAGCGTGATGTCCACCACGTCTCCCGGCGCGATCGTGAACGACAGGTCGTTCGCCACGGGCGGCCGAGGCAGGCAGCCGCTGCTCGATTCGGAGAGATCGGCGGGGATGAACCCGGGCTGCACCCCGCCACCGTCCGAGAGTCCGACGACGGCATCGGACACGTCGATCTGCTGCCACCCGATCTCGATCTCGCCGGACGCGTGGAGCACGACCTGGAAGGTGTTCTCGTTCGAGGTGCCGTACTCGGTCACGGCGACCCAGCTGACGGCGAAACGCGAACCGAGATCGCGGTAGGAGACGGCCCCGCCCACGCTCGGATTGAGGTCGTCGAAGAGCGCGGAGATCCGGGGCATGGCGAAATGGACGCCGATCGACTCCGAGTATCCGGTGTCCGATCCTCCGAACGTGAGGTAGCCGTTGCTCCCGACGTACACCGAGTCCCATGACTGGCCGTAGAAGGTGAATTCGAACGGCAGGGCCACCATCTCGGACGCGTCGTCGCCGAGCGGGATGGACACGCCCCCGGACGGATCGACCGGGAGCGACGTCGCCGGTTCGGCGCAGGGCGCATAGACGTCGGCGGTGTCGATCGGCACGAATCGAAGATTCGTGTACGCGAGGTCGAGTCCGCCGGTGAACCGTTCCGCGTAGAAGTCGATCGCGTCCGGGACGGTGAATTCGAAGCAATCCGGTCCGTCGCCGAATTCGCCCACGTTGCCCGCGGCGTCGGTGACCGTGATCCTGAAGTAGTAGGTGAAGGTGTCCTCGAGGCCGCCGATCACGACGACCTGGTCGGAAGACATCGACGAACTCGAGGTCTCTTCCACGAGCGCGTCGCAGGAGAGTCCGTACCGAACCGAGACCCGCACCGGTTCGTCCGAGACGACGCGAATCGACGCGGAATCGGGTCCGAACTCGACGGCTTCGACGAGGGTCGGCGAATCGATCGTGCCGTCCACGATCGCGGAGTCGATCGAGACGACGTCGGTTCCGCCGTCGGCGTCGCTCGCGTCGCGATATCGGACGTGGATCATGGAACCGTCGACCGCATGGAGTCCGAATCCGTTCGGGTCCGACGTGAGCTCGATGGATCCGTAGAAATTCGCGGCCGCGGGATCGACCTCGGTGAGGACCGTCTGGAATCCGACCGGGTCGTCGTCGCTCCAGACGTCGACGGCGACGGTGTTCGTCACGTCGTCGTCGGTGTTCAGGTCGCAGTCGACCACGGTGATGGGAACGATCGTGTTCGGTCGGACCGCGGACCTTCCGAATCCGACGATTCCCGTGGAACTGCACGACGTCGGACTCGGGGACGCGGCGAGGCCGAATTCCTGCGGACCCACCGGTACCGCGTGACCGACGATCCGGACCCGCCAGGCACCGGCGGCCGGGTTCTCCACGGAGACCTGCTCCATGTTGTTCCGACGATCCTCGCCGCTCCGCGTCGCGGGGGCACCGGGATCCGACGGATCGATCCGCCAGGGGAACCAGCGGACCCCGGAGGGATCGGTCACCACCAGGTCGAGATCGTTGACCAGCGCATCGACGGCGAGCGGCGTGGCCGGCACGTCGTCCCATGCGATGGTGATCCGCAGCTCGGGATCTTCGGGCTGGACGATCACGAGGTATTCCCCGACCTCGCCGTCTCCGATCGAACCCTCGACGACGGCATCCGATCGGAGCGCGTCGACGGCCTGTCGGGCCCGGATCGTCCCGAATCCGTACTGGCAGTCTGGTCCCGGGTTGCCGAGATCGTCACCTGAATTCGCCAGCAGGGCCTTGAGCGAACTGTTTCTGATGTCGCCGGCATCCGGATACCGCAGTCGCCAGTCCTGCATGATCAGGGCGGCGATCCCGGTCGCGGTCGGGGAGGCCATCGACGTTCCGCAGTAGCTGGAATAGCCACCGCCGGGAACGGTGCTCGTCACCCCGTTGTCACCGTCGCTCTGGCAGCCCGGTGCCGTGATGTCGGGCTTGATCCGCCCGTCGTCGGTCGGACCCCAGCTCGTGAAGGAGGTGAGCGAGTCGTCGTTGGAATTCGTCGCGCCGACCGTGATGTGATTCTTCGCGCAGGCCGGAGGTGCCGTGGTGTTGAAGAACTCTCCGCATCGATTCGTCTGACGCTCGTTCCCGTTGGCCCACACGATGCGGATGGGACCCCCGAGCGCACCGCGCATGACGGAGTCGATCAGGTTGCTCGTCACGCCGTAGTCGCCGGTCCACTCGCAGGGGAAGCCGTTCGACGCGGTGTTCGTGCCGATGGAGTTGTTCGAGATCACCGCCCCGTGGTTCAGGATGGCATCGCCGTAGTCCGCCTCGATGTCGCCGGGATCCGTGTAGAGGAAGCCCTCGGAAAGCCCGCCCTCCTGCTCGAATCCGTAGCTCTCGATGGTGACTCCCGGCGCCATGCCGGCGTTGGTGCCGCCGGAATTCGCACCGTCGCCGCCGATCGTCCCCGACACGTGGGTGGCGTGGCTCGACTGCCCGCTGGAATCGCGGACCGTGAGGCGGCCACCGAAGTCGGGGTGCGACGCATCCGCGAAACCACCGTCGTAGACCATCACCGTCACGCCCGAGCCGTCGAGTCCGTAAGGCGAATCCCGGACCTCGTCGACCTGGGTGTTCGCCCGATTCGAATCGTTGTTCGCCTGCAACGCGGGCAGCGCCGGTTCGATCCAGAGCGTGTCGTCGAACGCGGCGAGACGGTCGACGGAGGACATGGGAATCCTGACCAGGAGTCCGTTGACCGTGGTGATCCTGGACTGGATCCTTCCGCCGATGAACGCCACCGTCTCGGCGAAATCGTCGAGTCCGACGTCGGCGTGCGCCACGGCATAGACCGCGATCTCCGGATCCACGACGCCACCGATCTGGTCGGCGAGTCGGCGGATGTCGAACTCGCCGCCCTTCACGAAGGCGTCGATGGCATCGTCGGCCACCGTCCATTTCGGGACGTTCCCGGCGGCGAGATAGGGATGGATCTTCGCCTCCACCGGCAGGTCCCCGATCCATCGCGCACTTGAAGCGATGTCCTGGACCGAAGCCCCCGGATCCATCGATGCGATCCAGACGGTGGGCGCGATGCAGGCGACCAGCCGCAGGCCGGAACGGTCGAGTTCCAATCGCTCGGCGGCGTTCGGGACCGACGCGAATCGGATCACGAGATGCTTCTCGCTCGCACGCTCGGCCAGTCGTTCGATCGACGAAACCCGTTCCGTGATCGAAAGCGCGGGCATGTCGAGCACCGTGTTTCGAAGCTCGATGCGATCCGGACCCACGGAAGCGATCGACGCGGAGGCGATTCCGATCGCGATGAAGCCGGCGAGGAGATGGTTCTTCAAGGTTCGCTCCGAGTTCGAGGTGGCGATGCCGGTTGGCGAGACGCTCGACGCAGGAGGGGGATCGCATCCGGCACCTCGCCATTATGGCGGACCGGGTCGAGAATGCACGAACGATCGACGCGGATTCACGGTCGACCCGTCGGTTCCCGGGTTCCGGATTCCGGTGACCGGTGACCGTCGCGTTCGGCTCTCTGATACCGTTCGTCGGACGATGGTCGGGTCGCGACGGGTGGTGCCGTCGTGCCGGAGGGATTCGTGGGACGGAGAGATCGGGATGGTGATCGAGCGATGAAGGCATCAGGCGAATCAGCGCAGGTCCGCCGGGACTCCCGGATCCGCAGGATCTTCGATGAAGCCCTGTCCATCGCTCCGGATCAACGACTGGAACGCATCCGGGAATCCTGTGACGGTGACGAGGATCTTCTCCGGTCCGTGGTCGACCTGCTCGGCGAGGTCGCCGAGGAGATCGAGGATTTCCAAGCCTCCCGATTCGATCATCCCCGGGTGGGCACCACGATCCGATCCGGATCCGGATCATGGCATCTGCAGGAACTGATCGGAGAGGGCGGCGGAAGCGCCGTCTTCCGTGCCACGTGGTCCGATGATGAGAACCCGTGGAGCGTCGACGAGGTGGCCGTCAAGATCCTGAAGGACCGGCACGACACCCCCGGGCTGGTCGCCCGTTTCCAGACCGAGATCCTGACGCTCCGTCGACTCGAACACCCGGGAATCGTCCAGGTGATCGACTCGAGTTTCGACCATGCCACCGAAGAGGGAACGCCGGCGTGGTTCGCGATGCATCTGGTCGACGATCCTCGCTGGATCACCGATCGGACCCTGAACTTCGAACCGATGGATGGATCCGCGACCACGACCGGCAGGATCGACCTGGTGGCCGAAGCCTGCGATGCCATCGCCCAGGCCCACTCGAAGGGGGTGGTCCATCGCGATCTGAAGCCGAGCAACCTGCTGGTGGGATCGGATGGAAACGTTCGCGTGATCGATTTCGGAGTCGCGCACCTGCAGCCGGGACACCCGCGATCGGGACTTCATGGAACGATGGAAGGGAACCTGATCGGGACGCCGGCGTACATGGCCCCGGAGCAGGTCGATGCCTCGCTCGGCCGCGTGTCCCCACGGACCGACGTCTACGCACTCGGGGTGATCGCCTTCCGGATGATCGCCGGCCAGCCACCCTACGAGGTCGGCGAGAACCTTCTCGCGGCGATCCAGGCGATCCGTCATGTCCCTCCTCGGGACCTGAGGAGACTGTCCCCGGATACGAACGAATCCATGGTGTTCGTCATCGAGCGTGCGTTGTCCAAGAATCCGGAGCATCGACAGCGGGACGCGTCCGTTCTCGCCCGGGACCTGCGAAGGGCACAATCCTCCGATTCGATCCCGCCAGACGCCCCGAGCAGGAGTCGATTCCTCGCGCCCTCGTTGGCCTTCCTGCCGATCGCTCTGCTTGCCGCCCTCGCCGGATTCCTGGGGATGTTCGATCGGGGGGAGTCGATCGACTCGCGTCCGACCCTCGTGGTGGTTCCGGACGATGCATCCTCGATCCAGTCGGCGGTGGACCTCGTCGCCGAGGGTGGAACGATCCGCGTTCGACCGGGCACCTACGAGGAGAACATCCTGATCGAGCGAGGCAGGCACTTCACGATCGAATCGACGCACGGACCCGACGTGACGATCGTCCGATCGAACGGAGAGGGCCGGAGCGTGCTGGAGGTGGGGAACGGGATCGATCGCCGGACCCGGATCGAGGGAATGACCTTCTCCGGTGGTTCGACCGGCACCAGGTCGCCGAACGGCTTCTGGGTCGGGGGCGGCGTCTATCTCCGCAACAACGCCGTCAACCTGGTGAACTGCGTCCTGGAGGGAAACCGGTCGACGTTCGGAGGCAATCTCTACACGATGAACTTCCGAGGCCGGCTGGAGCGGTGCGTCCTGATCAACGGACGCGCGGACGCGGAAGCGGGAAATGCGTTCTTCTTCAGGGGGGAGGCCGAGATCGTCGATTGCCGGTTCATCGGTGGAGTGACCACCGGCGACGGCGGCGGCATCAAGACGGTCGGCGGCTTCAACGCCTTCCGTGGTTGCGCCTTCATCGGCAACCAGAGCGACCGGGGCGGTGGGATCATGCACGTCGACATCGAGCCGGAGTGCTCCCGACTCCTCGTGGAATCATCCTTGATCGCCGGAAACCGCGCCTTCGAAGGCGGCGGCATCTGGAGCAGGTCCACTCAACAGCCGCCACTCATGCCCGGCACGTCGATCCGGGCGAACCGGACGGAGGATGTCGGAGGTCCCTTCGCTCGATCGATCGTCTCGTCGACCCCCGAATGCTGGCGCGATCTCGACGGCAACGACACGGTGGACCGATCCGATCTCGAGATCCTCCTGACCCACCTCGGGCCGGTCCGATCGGCATGGGACGGGGTCGTCGATCTCGACGGAAGCGGAATCATCGGTCCCCACGACCTGACGATCCTGATCGAGGGCTGGGGTCGCTGTCTCGAATGACCGTATCCCGCGTCGATCGATTTCGTCGATCGCGGGTTCTCGTCAGCGGGAGTTCTTGATCTTCGCGATCGCGAGACGGGTCCGTTCCGCGCGGGGCGGCACGATCGAGGTGACGATCCCGAGGCGCTGGAGCAGCTTGATCTCGAGATGGGTCACGTCGAGTTCCCACCAGCGATGCCGGACGGTGCAGGACTTCGGGTCATGGTGGTGGTTGTTGTGCCAGCCCTCGCCGGCGCTCAGGAGCGCCACGAACCAGTTGTTCCGACTCTCCTCCTTCGTCTCGTGATTTCGATAGCCACACAGGTGCGAAAGGCTGTTCACGCTCCATGTGATGTGCCAGACGAGAAGCGTCCGGACGATCACGCCCCAGACCACGATGCTCGCCGCGAACCAGAGCCCCTCCGTCATGCCCCACATCGACCAGCCGACGACGAGTCCTACGATGAAGAAGATCGCCGCGTGGACGGTGTAGATCACCGCGATCCGCCACGAGCGTCGCTCGAGCCACATGTAGAACGGATCGCGAAGCACGTCGCGGGCGTACTTCTCGTAGCTCCCCGCGGTGTGAAGCGCCCGATTGAACACGAGCAGCCATCCCATGTGGCCCCAGAATGCGCTCACCAGCGGGCTGTGCGGATCCTCCTGGTCGTCGCTGTGCGCGTGGTGGACGCGATGGGTGGCCACCCATCGGGCCGGCGTGTCCTCGAAGGAACACATCGCGAGCAGGACCAGCAGGTGCTCGAACCAGAGACGGGTCTCGAAGCTCCGGTGCGTGAGCAGTCGGTGATAACCCATGGTGATGGCCTGCCCGAACAGGTGGACGCCGACCAGGCAGACCACGACGCCGCTCCACGAGAAGAAGGCCGGCACGAGGCAGAGGAAGCCGAGGAGGTGGATGGTGGCGACGGGAACCACGTACCTCACCAGGGCCACGGTCGGACGAGTCGCGACGGGACGCTCGATCGAAGCGGGCTTCGGCGGGGCAGGCGGAAAAGGCGTGATGGTCGAAATGGTCTTCTTCTCTGAAGCGGTGCGACCCGGAGGTCCCCGCGATGGGAGTGTTGTTCCGGCGGGAGGGACCCGGCGTACTGCGGTCAGACGGCCGCCCGGCTGCGAGCCTGCGCGATCAGTCGCTTCATGCGATCGTGGACGTCGGCTCGCTCGGGGCTCAATCGCTCGGCCTGCTCCTCCGCATGGTAGCTGGACCGGACCAGAGGACCGCTCTCGCAGACCTCGAAGCCGAGCGTCAGCGCCGCTTCCCGGAGCCGGGCGAACTCGTCCGGGTGGACCCACCGGTCGATCGGAAGGTGGTTCCGGGTCGGCTGGAGGTACTGGCCGATCGTGATGATGTCGCAGTTGCTCCAGGCCCGCACGTCCTCCATGAGCTCCATGACCTCGTGCTCGTGCTCGCCGATGCCGAGCATGATCCCCGTCTTCGTGACGAGGCCGTTCGCCTTGAACTGCTGGAGGACCTTGAGACTTCGCTCGTATCGGGCCTGGGGCCGGACCGCGGGATGCATCCGATCCACCGTCTCCATGTTGTGGCTGATGATCTCCGGACGAGCGTCGCAGACGGTCTGGATGTCCCGTTCCACGCCCTTGAAGTCACCCACCAGGACTTCGACGCTGGTCTGCGGGCAGGCTTCGTGAACCGCCTGGATGGTCTCCGCCCAGATTCTCGCGCCCCCGTCCCGCTGGTCGTCGCGATCCACGCTGGTGATCACCACGTGCTTGAGATTGATCTGGGCCAGCACCTCGGCGACCCGTCGCGGTTCGTCGTCGTCCACCGGCAGCGGCCGGCCGCTCTTGACGTTGCAGAATCCGCAGCGGCGGGTGCAGGTGTCCCCGAGGATCATGATGGTCGCGGTACCGCGCTCCCAGCACTCGCCCATGTTCGGACAGCTCGCCTCCTGGCAGACGGTGTGGAGCCGATGTTCGTCGATCAGCGCCTTGAGATTCCGGTAGCCCTCGCCGCCCGGGACCTTCGCGCGGAGCCACTCCGGCTTCCGTCCGACCCGCATCTGGTGGGCGTCCATGTTGTCGAGCACCATTCCGGTCAGGGAGAGGCTGGCGGTGCCGAGGGTGGATCGGGCCGTGTCGCCGCCGAGCGGTCGCGGGTGACGCGCGAGCGTCCGCCCGATCGCCGCCTCGCTGGCCGGAACCGCTTCACCGGTCGCGCTGGCCGTCGCGGGGAGCGGCATCGTCGGGGCTTCGATGGTCGACTCGAAATCCATGACCCCCATTCTAGCCACGCCGGCGCGGGGGTTCGACCCCCGGGAAGGAGAGCCTTCCCGGTCGAATGGACCCGCTTCTACCGGACCCCGGAACCTCCTCCTGATCCGTGACCGGCGAATCGCATGCTGGTGGCCCGGCTTCGTGTTGTCATTCCTCGAAGGTGAGTTCGAATCTCGCGTTACCCGCTTGCCCCTGCCAGCCACCCACTCGGATGTAATAGGTACCGGCATCGACCGGGAGATCGAGGATCCTGGACGTGTAGAGGGGGCCAGACGGCTGGCAGGAGTCGTCATCGCAGCCGACTCGGACCAGCGATTCGCACGCTCCCCTGTACACCACGACCGAAGTGTCGTAGTCGGACTCGCAGAAAACAAGGTCCAGCCGCCCGACCGACGAGACTTCGTAGACGAACCAGGCGTCGCGGGAACCGTCCATTTCGAGAAATGGGCAATTTCCGTTAGTGACAGGAACGGGCGAAGGGCTCATCAGGATCGTGTTGACCTCGTTGATGCCCTCGACGGCGACGATCGCACCTTCGCATTCGTCGCCCTCCAACAGGCCTGCTTCGAAGGTGAGATCCAAGACCGCGATTCCGGCCGCCCCCGCACGACCTCCGATGCGGATGTAGTAGGTACCGGGTGCAACCTGGATCCCGTCTATCCGGGACTGATATCCCACCTTCGAGTCGCAGCCGTCGGCGTCGCAGGCGATGGGGCCGTAAGACACACAGGATTCACCCGCATAGAGGATGACGGAGGTGTCGTAGAAGGCATTGCAGAAATCAAGACTCAAGGATCCGGCGGTGGGGGCCTCGAAGATGAACCATCCGTCACGCGTGAAATCCGAATCAGGGAAGTCGCAGAGGCCGCCCACGGGGTTGAAAGACGAAGTCATGAGGGTCGTATCGATTACATTGACGCCTTCGATGGCGACCAGGGCATTGGCGCATTCGTCCCCCTCGATATCGGAGAAGGGGGGCGCACAGACCGGATAGGGTTCGCAGAATCCCCAGGCTCCGATCAAAAGCCCGAGGTCTCCACTGTCCACCAGGCCGCTCCCATCGAGATCGGCGCAACAGGGCACCCCCTTGTTGCCACCACTGCAGGTCCCCCAGGCTCCGATCAGCAGCCCGAGATCACCGCTGTCGATGATGCCGTTGTTGTCGATGTCCGCGAAACACTGTGAAACGCAGGTCTGGGCGGTCGTGTAGAGGAGCGGTCGGTAGGTGAGAAGCGAGCACCGCATGCGATTCGCCTGTCCCGGAGTGAATCGATCCTTGCATTCATGCGTGTA
>NYWD01000004.1 GCA_002684855.1 Planctomycetaceae bacterium
TGAACCATGCCCTTGCCCTCGTTCAGCCGGTGTGATCCTGCATCCGCCGGGCGATCCGCATGGCCATCTCCAGCGACTGCTCGTAGTTCAACCGGGGATCGACCTGCGACCGGTACTCTCGGCCGAGATCGGCGTCGACCAGTCCCCGCGCGCCACCGGTGCACTCGATCACGTTCTCGCCGGTCAGTTCGAAGTGAACGCCTCCGAGCGCCGAACCGCAGTCGGCGTGGATCTCGAACGCCCGCTCGAGTTCGTCGAGGATGTCGTCGAACGAACGCGTCTTGACCGTCTTCCCCGCCAGCGGGCCGGAATCCGGAACCACGGCCCTGGTGTTGCCGTGCATCGGGTCGCAGACCCAGAGGGGTCGGCTGCCGGTCCGGGCGACGGCCTCGATCATGCCCGGCAATCCCGCATCGATCCCGGCGTGTCCGAATCGGTGCATCAGCGTGAGTCGGCCGACCTCCCGGTCGGGGTCGAGCCGCTCGACCAGCGCCACCAGTCGTTCGACGGACATCCCGGGCCCGACCTTCACCCCGATGGGATTCCGAATGCCGGCCATGTACGCGACGTGTCCACCCTCGGGATCCGCGGTCCGAAGCCCGATCCACGGGAAGTGCGTCGCGAGGTTCCACCAGCCGGGACGATGCGGCACCTGCCGGGTCAGCGCCTCCTCGTACTCGAGCAGCAACGCCTCGTGACTGCTGAAGAAGTCGACCTGCGACATCTCGCCCACCTGCTTGCCCGCGAGCGACTCCATGAACCGAAGCGCCTCGCCGATCGACTCGACCATCCGCTGGTACTCGCCGCCGCGCGGCGAGTGACTCGCGAAGTCGAGGTCCCAGTACTCGGGATGGTGGAGATCCGCGAAGCCGCCGTCGATGAGCGATCGGATGAAGTTCAGCGTCAGCGCGGAGCGCGCGTGTCCTTCGACCAGCCGTTCCGGGTCGGCGGCGCGAGCGACCGCGTCGAACGCCGGGGCGTTGACGTTGTCGCCCCGATAGGCCGGCAGTTCGACGCCGTCCCGGGTCTCGGTGGGCTCGGACCGGGGTTTCGCGTACTGGCCCGCGAATCGACCCACCCGGATGACCCGTCGTCGCCCGCCATGCGCGAGCACCAGGCTCATCTGGAGCAGGATCTTCAACCGGGCGGCGATCGGTTCGGAGGCGCATTCGTCGAAACGCTCCGCGCAGTCCCCCCCCTGGAGAAGGAAACGCCGACCCTCCACCGCCTCCGCGATCTGTCGCTTGAGCCGGTCGATCTCCCAGCTCGTGACCAGCGGGGGAAGTCGCCGCAGGCTGGAAACGGCCTTCGCCAGCGCTTCGGGATCCTCGTAGACCGGCTGCTGCGAGGTGGGCACGGCCCTCCAGCCCGAGGGGGACCAGTCGTGGCCGGGTCGAGAATCTGGCTGGAGATGATCGGACGTCGACATGGGGCCAATCCGTGAAATCGGGGCGAATGCGGGCGACAGGATTCGAACCTGCACGGGTCTTACCCCACGGGAACCTAAATCCCGCGCGTCTGCCAGTTTCGCCACGCCCGCGTGGGAACGTATCGTATGGGTGTTCGGCCCGCGAAGACGGGATCGAGCCGCCGGTCGCATGCGAAATCGCGACGGAGGTCGCCCCGATGGGATTCAGCCGAGTCGCCGCCCTGCATCTGGTTCCATTCCTCGCCAGGATCACCCTCTGCGCGGTCTTCGTGCCGGCGGGCTGGTCGAAGATCATGGATCAAGCCGAGTTCTCGGGTCCCGCAGCCGCCACGATCCGGACCCTCACCGGAGCCACGCCGGATGACGCGAAGCGCGCCGTGTTCGGCCAGGAGCTCTCGCCCCCTTCGGACGCCGCCCGAGCCGAGTCGGAGGCGCCGCTGAAGGCGAGAAAGCTCTACGGCGTCGCGGTCCTCCTGCACGATCACCAGCTCCCCTATCCGGTCGCCCAGGCCTGGCTCGCCGCGATCACCGAACTGGTGGGCGGCGGGTTTCTGCTGATCGGCTTCTTCAGCCGGATCTGGGCGGTCGGCCTGTCGACCGCGATGGGATTCGCATTCGCCCTCACGACGCTCCCGATCCTGAAGACGGTCGGACCGCTCGATCTCGAAGTCGCGACCTTCACGAAGGCCGCGGCACAGGTCGCATTGTTCACCCTCTCGCTCGGAATCGTGTTCACCGGCCCGGGTGGACTCAGCATCGACCAGGCGGTTTTCGGCGGCGGCGGGCGCCGGGAGACGAAGAAGGGTGGAGTCGGATCGATCGATTCCGCCGAGGACGAAGGCTGAAATCGTCGTGCTCGACGCGGGACGATCTCATCCAATTTCCGCGGGACCGGAGGCGACGGGTGATCGGAGGGGGTAGGGTCGAGGTCGCATGACGAAGTCTTCGAACGAACGAATGAAGACGTCGGGGCGCTCGGATCCGAAGGCCAGGAGGCACCGGGTCGGCGCACCACTCGCGTGGTCGCTCTCGATCGTGGCCCACGTGCTGCTCCTCGCCTTCGCCTTCCTGATCACCTGGAGCGTGGTCGACGCGTCGGAGGACACGGCCGAATCCCGGATCGTCGCCCCGCCACCCCCGCGGACCTTCGAGCCGGTATCGACCCTGCAGCCCGCCGGTCCCGCCCGACCGATCGCGCCACTTCCCGAGGAGCCGCCCCGCGAGTCCCCGGCCGCGGAGGTCGAGATGACGGAGGTCGCCGATCTGATCTTCGCGGCCGGCGACCTCCTGCTGGACGGCACCGACCTCGGAGGCGGCGAGGGCGATTCCTCCCTCCCCGGAATCGACTTCGGGGGCGTCAACGCCCCGGCGGCTCGACGCATCGTCTTCGTGGTCGATGCGAGCGGCTCGATGATCGGGGCGTACCCCGCGGTCGTCGACCAGGTCGAAGCGACCCTTCGTCGGCTCGTCCCCCGCCAGTCCTTCTCCGTGATCCTCTTCCGATCCGGCGGAGCCGAACCGCTTCCGACCGGTGGACGGCTCCGTGCGGCGACCACGCCGGCGATCGATGAGGCCGCCGACTGGATGCGGACCCGGAGGCCCGAGGGACGCAGCGATCCCGCGGCGGCGCTGCGTTCGGCCTTCGCGGTGGATCCCGAGGTCGTCTACCTCGTGAGCACCGACATCACGGGCGCCGGCGTCTATGAGATCGATCGCGACGCCCTGATCGACCTGCTCGACGAACTCAACCCGGTGGGAGCCGATGGCCGACGAAGAACGGTGATCCGGTGCATCCAGCTGCTCGACGAGGATCGACTCGGCATCCTGCGGACGATCGCCCTCACCCATGGCGGCGACGAGGATGAATCGGGCTTCGCCTTCATCGGGCGCGAAGCCCTGGGACTGGAGCGATGAACGGGAGCGGGGCCCGCCGATGCGAAGGAAGGACCGGGACCAGAAGACCATGAATCACCCAACACACCGTCGATGCCGCAGCTTTCGAAACGAGGGGATCTCCCTCCTCGCCCTCCTCGCGCTCACCGCGACCGCCTCGGCCCAGGGGGACGCGGCTCCGCACAGCTTCGCGGAAGCGTTCTTCATCTCCCATGCGGTCGACGTCAACGGCGTCCGAAGCGTCGAATGGCTCGGAAGCCTCGTGATCTGGCTGCTGATGGCCACCAGCGTCGCGAGCATCGGCCTGATCGGCCAGCTCGCGGCGGCGAATCGTCGGGCGACCATCGCCCCCGAGGTCGTGATGCACCGCGCCGCCGAATATGTCGATGCCGGTCGATATCGGGAGACGATGACGATGCTGGGCGAATCGGACGCCGAGAGCGACTTCGCGACGATCCTCCTGGGCGGACTGGAAAGGGCACCGGCGGGTTTCCAGTCGATGGAGGGCGGACTGGAACAGGCCGCGACCGAAGTCGTCGCCCGCCGCACCCGTCACGTCGAGATCCTCAACGTGATCGGCCAGGTGAGCCCGATGGTCGGCCTCTTCGGCACGGTCTACGGCATGATCCTCGCGTTTCAGTCGATCGTGGCAAGCGGGGGCAATGCCGATCCGGTGCTCCTCGCGGGCGGGATCGGAACCGCCCTGGTCACGACCTTCTGGGGCCTGGTGGTCGCGATCCCCGCGCTGGCCGGATACGCCGCGCTTCGCGGTCGGCTCGACGCGAGCCTGACCGAGGCGATCTCCGAAGCGGAGACCATCCTCGAGAAGTTCAGGCCCGGGGACGCGGCTTCCGACGCGCGTCTGCAAGCCGCTTCGGAGTCACCGAAACCGTGAGCGCCGTCTCGAAGCTCGACGTCGGGCGTCCCGTACGCACCGGCGCCAACCTGACGCCGATGATCGACATGACCTTCCTGCTGGTCGTGTTCTTCGTCCTCGTCTCGCGGATCACCGCGGTCGAGCAGGTTCCGATGGAGCTTCCGGTGCCGCGTGACCCTGCGGCCGGTGCCGCGGACGAGGCCCCCCGCATCGTCGTCAATCTGGTGTACGACGACTTCGCCGATCGAAGACGTGCGACCCTCGAGCAGCGGGACTTCGACCTCGACGTCGCGGGCGTCGACTCCCTCGAGACCGAGGTCCGGCGACGACTTCTCGAAACACCCGAACTGCAGGTGAACCTCCGAGCCGATCGAAGACTGCCCTACTCGACCGTCTCTCCGGTCCTCGAGGCCCTGGGCAGGTCGGCCCGGGGGACCGGCCGGCCGGACGGGGTCCGGGTGAACCTCGTGGTGATCGACGAGGCCCTCGCCACGGGCGGGGAGGACGCGTGAGCCACCGCAGACGCCCTTCGACCGGCGGCCGAAGCCAGGGAAAGGCCCGGGTGGAGCTGAACCTCACGCCCATGATCGACGTGGTTTTCCAACTGCTCATCTACTTCCTGCTGGGAACGAGTTTCGCGGTGGGCGAACAGACGTTCCGACTGGACGTCCCGGATCGCGGCGACGCCTTCCAGGTCGACCCCTTCGAACTCGACGTGACGCCGGTCGTGGTGAAGGTCGCCGGCGAAGGCCGGATCCGGGTCGACGGGCCGTGGAACGGTCCGGTGCACGTCGAGGCGCTGACCACCTTCCTCGAGGCCCGGCGCATCGATCGCGGCGGTCTCCTGCCGATCGACACCCCGATCCACGTGGATCCACTCCCGGGGGTGGACTGGGGCGAAGCGGTGGAGGTCTTCAACGCCGCGGTCCGGGCGGGCTTCGAGTCGGTCGGCTTCATCGATGCCTCGAGCGGAGCGAACCGATGAGTGGATCCGGAATCCGCCGGCGCCTCCGACGCGGTGACCTCCTCGCGTGCACGATGATGATCGCCGGTGGTCTCGCGGCCTCCTCGCCGGCCGACGAGCCGCCCGCTTCCGCGACGCCGCCGACGCTCGTGGACATCCCGACGATCGAGGATCCGCTCGAACGGGCCGATCGACGCCTCGCCGCGGCGGCGGCGATCCTCCGCACGGAGATCCCGCCGAGAGTGCGGACCCGCCTGCTGTGGACCCCCTTCTCACCCGCGATCCTCCGGAACGTCGAAGCGACGCTCGGCCGTGCGCGGGAGCTGGTCGACGAGGCCGCCGCCGACCTCGCGTCGCTCACCGGCGCCCGACGCGATCGACGCGTGGCCCGCGCCGTCTGCCTCACGGCCACGCTCGACCTTCTCGAGACGATGAATCGCAGGGATCGTCCCCGAGTCGACTCGGAGACCCTTCGAGCGATTCATCGCGGGCTTGGTGACGCGGTTGAACGGACGACGGAGATCGACGGCCCGACGCTCACCGGCCTCGCGATGATGGCGCTGGTCGCGGGAGAGTCCGCGTCCACGCGTTCCGCGGCGACGCTCCTCACGCGGATCCGGGAGAATCCCGCGGGGGTGGACGCCCTGGAGTTCGAGTGGCTCGAACGACTCGTGGGATCGGGCTCCGCGAAGGCGGAAAACCGGCTCGGCGTGGCCCGCGGACTGCTCCGGGCACGGCGTCGACCTGCGGATCGACTGCTGCTGGCGGCCATCATGCTGCAGGCCGCATCCGAGACGATGTCGATCGACGACGCGGTCCGGGCGACGGTGGTGGAACTTCTTCGAACCACGGAGGAGGATCCGGCGATCCGTCCGAAGCTCGTGCGCGGGCTCGCCGACGTGGCGAGCGGACTGGGCCGGGGTGCCGATCCCGCCGAGACACCGCCACTGGTCGCGCTCGGCCGCGCCATCGAGTCGAGCGCCGCGGGCGACGTCGAGTCCGCGACCGGGTTCGCCCGCCGGGGCCTCGACGCCGGGATCGACGACATCGTCGTGGAGGCGCGTCTGGAACTGGCGAACCAGGCGCTCGGACAACGTCGCACCAGCGAGGCGATCGAGCAACTCGTCGCCGCGTGCGAAACGCTCCCCAGTCATCCCAGCGCCTTGCGCGGCGCAGCGCTCGCGGCGAGGCTCGCGGACACCGATCCGGACGATCGACTTCACGCGATCACGATTCGGCGCCTCGCATCCGCCCTTCCCCGTCACCCGGGTATCGACGACTGGATGATGCGGTGCGGATCGCGGGCCATGCTCCGCGGGGACGAATCCGCCGCCCGTGAGGCATGGACGTCGATCGATCGACGCGCGGAACGGGGACCGGAGGCGCTGGTGCGGATCTGCGAGCTCCAGGATCCGGGAGTCGAGCCCGAGGTCCTTCTGCGGAGACTCGACGCCGTCGAGTCCCGTCTCCCCGTCGACCCGATCGATCCACTTCGAATCGCCGCCGATCTCGTCCGGATCGAACTGCTCCTCGGTCTCGATCGGGTGACTTCCGCCGCGAAGATCGCAGCCCGCTGGACCTCGTCCGAGCCGCTGCCGGTCGATGTTCCGACCCGCCTGCGGCTCGCCCGCCTCGCGATCGAAGCCCTGGGCCGCGACGGGCGAGGGCCCGACGCCGCACGGCTCCTGGAACGATTGGAGTCGGAGGATCCGACGCTCGCCCGACGTCTCCTTGCGAACGGTCGACGCGAAGCGCACCTGACGGTGGTGGAACGCCTCGATGCCGACGACCGACGCGCCGCGGGCGAGACCGCGGAAGGCATGCTCGCGGTCGCGGCGCGGACGAAAACCGAGGAGGATCCGCGGCGGCCCGATCTCGACGAGGCCACGCTGCTCGAGTGGGCCTGGATCGACGCCGCCGCCGGTCGAGCGGATCGTTCGGCCGAACGGCTCCGTCGGATCCTCGAGACCAACCCCGACGCCGCGGGCCCCCTCACCCTCCGGGCGATCCTGCTGGGCGGTCGACTCGCGACCCCGCCCGACGCGAAACGCGAACCTCCATCGGTCCCCGACGCGACCGAGGCGCTGGGGATCCTCGCCCGGATCGTCCGCGGGACGACGCCCGCCGATCCGGTCTGGTGGAGATGCGAGATCGAACGCCTCGAGCTGCTGCACCTGCTCGGCCGCAACCTGGATCGGATCGGTCCGCGAATCGACCGGCTCCGGGCCGAACGACCCGACTTCGGATCCGAAGGTTTCAGACGGCGTTTCGAGCGGCTTCGGGGACTCCTGCCGCCGGCGGGACGCTGATCCGCCGTCGTAAGGGGACGCGCTCCCGCGGGATGGCGGCCGCCGGTCACATCTGACGAAGCTCGTCGCGCAGGATGGCCGCGAGTTCGTAGTTCTCCGACGCGATCGCCGCGAACAGTCGTTGCTCGAGGTCATGCCGCTGACTCGATGGCAACTGGGGCTGCAAGACGTCCCGCATGCCTTCGAGCATCGCGATTTCCGGCGGATCCTCCGCCCCTTCCGGCATCGCGTGTCGGATGTCGTTGATCGCCGCCTCGAGAATGTTCCGTGCGTCGCTCGACGCCCGCTCCCGAATCGCCACCAGCGATGCCGCCCGAGCCCTGGTCGCGATCACCTGCGGTCTGAACTGTTCCAGCACCGCGCGATCCTCCGCCCGGATCGCGTGATCGCGACAGAGGTCGAACACGCGAAGATTCCGAGTCGTGTCCCGCACCACCAGTTCGTACGCCTCGAGGGTCGAGAAGGCGACGTACCGCTGGTGTACCTGGACCGCCTCGCTCCTCAGCTCGCCGGCGAGCGTCTCGTCGATCTCGAAGTCGGGATTCTCCGCCACCCGTGACTCGACCGAACTCAGTCGATCCGCTCCCCCGTCCGGTCTTCCTTCCATCTCCATCTGCAGGATTCCCAGCTCGACCCGGATCTGGAGCACCTCCCGCTCCTCGGACATGGGCACGATCCTCGCCTGGAGGCGATCGCCGTCGAAGGGCCAGTCACGCAAGAGTCCGGTCAAATCGTCGTTCAAGGCATCTCCAGAGGGGTTCCTCGCAGGTGGACCGACCCTGTGGATCGTAGCGGTCATCCTCGCCACGCCGGGTCTTCCGGATGCTCCCGCCGATTCCCAAGCGATCCACGCCGAAAAAAATTGCTCGCATGAAGATTGGTGATCGATCGAACCGAAACCCCGTTCAGGGAGAAGAAATGGCGTTCGTCGGACCATACGGCGGGGCCGCAGGAGGAGATCACCACCAGTTCGGAACCAACCTGTGATGTCGACCCTTGTTTCGACGACCGCGCTTCATACAATCGAAGCGGCTGGTCTGGGAGGGCCGGCCGATCCCATGGGAGCTCCCCCGCGGGATTCGCAAGGAGGTTCCGAGCCCGGAGTGAGCTCGGAAGAAGAGGTAAAGGGATCATGGCTCGAAACGCTGTTCACACAGAGCTCCAGTTGTATCTGCGCGAAATCAACGGGATCGACCTGCTCTCCGCCCAGGAGGAGAAGGATCTCGGCTGGTTGATCGTCAACGACAGCTGTCCGGAAGCGAAGGATCGGATGATCAAGGCGAACCTTCGCCTGGTGATCGCGATCAGCAAGAACTATTCGAATCGCGGACTTCCGCTGCTCGATCTGATCGAGGAGGGGAACATCGGTCTCATCCGGGCGGTCGAGGGCTTCGATCCGGCGCAGGGCGCGAGGTTCAGCACCTACGCCTCGTGGTGGATCAAGCAGTCGATCAAGCGGATGCTCGTCAACGCGACCCAGCCGATACACATTCCCGCCTACATGGTCGACCTGATCGGGAAGTGGCGTCAGACCGCGGCGCGGCTCGAGGAGGAACTCGGGCGGCAACCGAGCAACGCGGAGATGGGCGCCGCCCTGCAGATCCCCGATCGAAAGATCGAGGCGATCCGTCGGGCGATGAAGGCGGTCTCGACGGGAAACCAGGCCCCCACGGGAATCGACGGCGAGGCCGCCGATTTCGCGGAGATCTGCCCCGATTCCCGGAACGGGGAACCGGAGGCCGAAAGCGAACACCGTGAGGACTTCGCGATGGTCCTCAAGCTTCTCGAATCGATCGACGAGCGCGATGCCCGCGTCATCCGACTCCGATTCGGGCTCGAAGGCCAGGCCCCGCTCACCCTGAAGGAGATCGGTCGCGAGGTCGGACTCACCCGGGAGAGGGTGCGGCAGATCGAGATGGAGGCCCTCCGACGACTCCAGTCCCAGATGCTGGACGATCGTCCGGGAAGGTTCCTCCGAACCATGGTGGATCGAACGCGGGCCGACGAACACGTCCGACCCGGTAGCCGGTCGCGGACCGAGATCAACTGACTCGGCCGCGCACCGGACGAGACAAGCGAACCACGGGCCCGGTCGATCGACCGGGCCCGTGTCGTCTGCGCCTGCAACGCCTTCGACGCCGCGGTCGGGTCCCGCGGCGACACCTCGCCGATCCCGCCTCGCGGGCGGCGTCCCGAGCGAGCGATGCTCAGGAGGGACGCTTGTAGAAGGGCAGGTCGACGATCGTGGCGTCGGTTCCGCCACCGAGATCGATCCGCACGGTCTCACCCGGGGTCGCCATCTCCGCGGGCACGTAGGCCATCGCGATCGGGTGGCCGAGCGTGGGACTGGGGCAGCCACTGGTGACGACGCCGACGGCCCTCTTCCCGTCGAGCACCGCCATGCCCTGTCGGGGACTTCGACGCCCCTCGAGGGTCAGGCCCACGAGCTTCCGAGCCGGCCCCGCCTCGGCGATGCGCTGCAGGGCGTCCTGCCCGATGAACCGACCCTCCTGCGGATCGGACTCGCCCTTGTCCAGCTTGACACCGAAACCGAGCCCCGCGGAAAGGGGATCCGTCTCTTCGTCGAGTTCGTGGCCGTACAGCGGCATGCCCGCCTCCATCCGGAGGCTGTCGCGGGCGCCGAGACCCACCGGGCGGACCGCGGCCCCTTCGGCCCCCACGTCCTTGAGCAGCATGCCCAGGGCCTGCTTCGCGAACTTCGCACCGAGGATCACCTCCACGCCGTCCTCACCCGTGTAGCCCGTGCGACTGACGATGATCTTCATCACCAGGACGTTCTTGACCGTGAAGCGGTACCGCTTGAGCGTCGGAACCTCCGTGGACACGGCACCGAGGAGTTCCATGACCTTCGGTCCCTGGATCGCGCACATGCAGGTGGACTCGGTCTGGTCGTCCATCTTGAAGGTGTGGTCCTCCTCGCCCTTCACCCGCTCGAAGTGCGAGACGATCTTGGCCCGGTTGGCACCGTTGCAGACGACCATGTAGTCGTCGTCGGCGAAGCAGTAGACGAGGACGTCGTCGAGGCATCCCCCGGACTCGTTGCAGATCAGGCCGTAGCGGCACTGGCCCACGCTCATCCCCCTCACCAACCGCGTGCAGACGCGATCGAGGAACCGACGAGCGTGACGGCCCGAGATGCGGAGCCGGCCCATGTGGGAGACGTCGAAGAGACCCCCGCTGGTCCTCGTCCAGACGTGTTCGTCGCCGATCGATCCGTAGTGCAGGGGCAGTTCCCAGCCGGCGTAGTCGACCATCTTCGCCCCGTGCTGGACGTGGAAGTCGTGGAGCGGGGATCGCGTCGGTGTGATTTTGGAGGCCATCTCCGCACGGTAGCGGTGAGGCCGTCCCGCCGCCACCTTCGCGGCGGCGCGAGCGGTTCCATTCGTGCGGGTTGCGCGGGTCGCGATGGCGGTGAATCCACGGATGGATCGTTCCCGACTTGCATCTGGAGCTCGGGATTCGACGCTTCCCTCGTCGCATCCGGTGATGCGATCCCATCAACACGAGGAGAGAGACAGATGCCAGCCAAGAACACCACCAGGACCGCGTCGGGATCCGAACGCGACCTCTTCTTCCGGCTTGCCATGGTCGGCACCGGAATCGGACTCCTGCTGTCGATCCTGATCTGACCGACCGACCGAACCACCGAGACACCGTGAGCGCCCGAGGGCGGACGGACCGGTGATCGACGCCCCGTCTGACCGTCTTCCCGGCGGCCTGACGGGGCGTTCCAATGGCCGCCGGGGTATTCTGCGTGGTTCATGCAGACGGGCCCCCCGACATTCCCCCGCGAATCCGCACCCGGACCGCGGACCCGCCACCGCCCGGAGGGCCCCGTCAAGGAGTCCGGACGCTCGACGGGCGGGAGGCTGAACCGCCTGATCGTCCTCGTGGCGGTCCTGCTCACCGCGGCCACGGCCGGACCGGATGCCTTCGCCCAGGACATCGATGACGAGACCTTCGCCGACCGTCCGATCGCGGAGGTCGAGTTCAAGGGCTTGGAACGGGTCGAGACCCGGCTCGTCCAGAACAACATCCGGACCGCGTCCGGCCAGCCGTTCGACGCGGATTCCCTTCGCGACGACGTCTCCACCCTGTACCGCCTCGGCCAGTTCCAGACCGTGACCGCGGACGCGGTGCTGCTGCCCGACGGCAGCGTCAAGGTCATCTACCGGGTGACCGAGCAGGCGATCATCCGCGACGTCCAGACCGTCGGGAACACCCTCGTCTCCGACCAGGAGCTTCGCGGCCAGATCCCGTTGTACGCGGGCGGTCCACGGGACGACTTCCTCGTCGAGCAATCGCTGCTGCGGATCAAGGATCTCTACCGGACCAAGGGGCACTACCTCGCCGAGGTCTCGGTCGACGATTCGAGGCTGACCGAGGACGGCATCCTGATCTTCATCATCGTGGAGGGACCGCGGGTCCGGATCCGGGAGATCGAGTTCGTCGGCAATCGCAACTATCCCTCGAACATCCTGGGCTCGAGGGTCCAGACCAAGCCGGCCATCCTCTTCTTCCGGAAGGGCGAGCTCGATCCCAACCGTCTCATCGACGACGTCGCGACCCTCGATCGCTTCTACAAGGACCGGGGGTGGATCGACGTCCGGGTCGACAGTCGCGTGATGCTCGGTCCCGATTCCAAGGAAGCCAAGGTGGTGTTCGTGATCGACGAGGGGCGGCAGTACCGGCTCCGCGCGATCGACATCGCCTCCAGCGGCGGGACCAGTTCGCCGCTCGACGTCTTCACGAACGAGCAGCTCCTCGCCCTGGCGGAACTCCGACCGGGCGATCCCTACAAGCGACCGGACGTCGATGCGACCGTCGATGCGATCCGGAACGCGTACCTGCAGATGGGATTCGTGGACGCCCAGGTGAACGCGAGGAGCCTTCGCGTCGGCGAACAGGCCGAGGTCGACATGATCATCCAGATCGTCGAGGGCCGATCCTCGACCGCCGGCCTGATCATGGTGCAGGGCAATTTCCTCACGAAGGACAAGGTCATCCGGCGACTCGTGAAGGTCCGCCCGGGTCGACCGCTCGACGGCACCCTCACCGAAGAGGCGAGGATCGCGATCGAACGGACGCAGCTCTTCAACGAGGCGCGGATCTCGATCCAGCAGCCCACCGCGGACGAACCCCGCGTCCGCGACATCATCATCGAGGTCAAGGAACGCAACACCGGTTCCTTCAACTTCGGCGCGGGGCTGGGGTCGGACAGCGGGATCTTCGGCGAGTTCAGTTTCCGACAGAACAACTTCGACATCGCGGACTGGCCGCTGACCGCCGAGGAACTCATCAGCGGTCGGGCGTTCCGCGGCGCCGGGCAGTCCTTCGACATCACCGTGGCGCCCGGAACCGACGTGAGTCAGTTCAGCGTGTCGCTCACCGAACCCCATCTCTTCGAATCCAACGTCTCCGCCCAGTTCTCGGCTTCGTATCGAAACCGGATCTACAGCCAGTACGACGAGGATCGACTGGCCGTCAGCGGCAACCTGGGACAGCGACTCGGCGACGTCTGGGTGGGCAACGTGGCGGCCTCCGTCCAGCGGGTGAAACTGACGAACTTCGACCCCTCGACCCCGCTCGCGATCATCGACGACCGTGGTCCCGATCTCTTCACGACGGTCAGCGGCACGCTTCGACGCACCACCGTCGACGACCCCTTCCGGCCCGGAAAGGGCTCCGCGCTCCAGTTCGGCGTCACCAAGGCGTTCCCGCTCAGCATCGACCGGACGACGACCGACGGCCTGTCCGAACCGGAGAACGTCGACTACTGGGCCTTCAACGCCGAACTCGCGAGCTTCCTGACGCTCTACGAGGACTTCCTCGGTCGGAAGCACGTGCTCAGCCTGCAGACCGACGTCAGCTGGATCTTCCAGGGCGAGGCCCCGACCTTCCAGCGGTACTACCTGGGCGGACAGAGCTTCCGCGGATTCGAGTTCCGGACGATCAGTCCCAAATCCGACCAGACGCTCGGGCAGCCCGGCGGCTCGGGCGACTTCGAGCCGATCGGCGGAACCTGGATGTTCTTCGCCGGCGCCCAGTACGAGATCCCGATCGTGGGCGAGAGTTTTTCCGGAGTGGCGTTCGTGGACTCGGGCACGGTCTCCGACACCCCCGGTTTCGGCGAGTACCGGGTGTCCGTGGGGATCGGGGTCCGGCTCTCCCTGCCGATCCTCGGGCCGGCCCCGCTCGCCTTCGACTTCGGTTTCCCGATCGTCAAGCAGCCGGAGGACGAACGCCAGGTCTTCAGCTTCAGCGCCGCCCTCCCCTTCTGATTCCACCCGCCGCGAGTCGATGTCCGCCCCCGAACCCGCGGGATCCGTACAATCCTCGTCGATCCTCCGCCCCTTCCTCCCTCCCCGGAGTTCCACCGCATGCCCGTGGACCGACTCAGTTCAACGAATCGTCTTTCCCGCCTCTTCGGACCCACCGCCCTCGTGGCGAGCCTCGTCGTGCTCCTCCACACGATGTCCGTGAACGCCTCCCGGCCCGTGGTCGTGAAGGCCGATCCGACGCCGGTGGCGGTGGTGAACGTCGCCCGGGTGCTCGAACAGATCGACGAGAAGTCGGAGTGGGAGATCAAGATCGAGGCCCTGAAGGCGTCGATCCAGCAGGAGGGCGTCGGTCGACAGCAGGCCATGGAACGCCGGCTCGCCGAGAGCGAGGCCGCGGAATCCCCGGAGGATCGCCAGTCCATCCGGGACGAAGTCGCCCTGATGCAGCTCCGCCTCGAGCAGTGGGCCAACATGAAGGCGATCGAAGTCGACCGGGAGCAGTCCCTGATGTGGCGCAGCATCTACCGGAACCTGCGTCGCGAGGCGGAGCGCGTCGCGGAGGCCGAAGGCTTCGCACTGGTCCTCGTCGACGACTCGGCCGGAGAGATCCGGACGCAGTCCGGCACGCAGGTCCCGCTCCAGACCCAGGTCCTGCAACAGATCACCAACCGGCGCATCCTCTTCGCGGCGAACACCACCGACATCTCGGACCAGGTGATCGTCCGCATGAACAACGCCATCGTCGCCCCCTGACCGAATCGCACTCGGACCAACGCACCATGAACGCATCAACACTCAGAGTCCTCGTCGCCGGCACCGCCGCGATCGCCCTGCTCGCGGGAGCGGCCCGGATCATGCTCGCCGTCCCGAACAGCCCCCCGATCGTGGCGACCGTCGATCTCGAACGCCTCTTCAACAACCTGGGCATCCAGCAGACCGAAGGCCAGCGGGTCGACGCGGTCGCGGTCCGCTACGACCAGCAGCTCGACGAACTTCGCGGCCGGATCGAGAACCTGCAGGCGGAGCTCGAGAACTTCGAGCAGGGCGGCGAGGCCTGGCTCCAGACCAGCCGCGATGCGGAAGCCGCGATCAGCGAGTACCAGGCCATCGAGCAGTTCGCCCGGCTCAAGGTCGAGGCGGAGCGTGCGAAGTCGATGCGGACCGTCTACGAACGAATCCGCACCGAGGTGGAGGCCTTTTCCAAGGCCCAGGACCCGCCCATCGACATGGTCATCATCGACGACACCGTGCCGCAGCTCGAACCGTCCACCGCCGAGGCGATGCAGAAGCAGATCTCCGCGCGGCGGATGATCTACTCCTCGGACGCGTTCGACATCACCGACCTGCTTCTCGACCGCATGAACGCGGCCTCCGGAAGCGGCGGGTGAGCGACCTCGGCGCGGACCCCCACCCGTCTCGCACCGCCGCGGAGATCGCGGCGCTGGTCGAGGGGAGCATCGAAGGCGATGGAGATGCCGTGGTCCACGGCATCGACACCGTCGAACATGCGAAGGAGGGCGATCTGACGTTCATCGGCGACGCCCGCCACGCACGGCACTGGGCGGGCTCGAAGGCGTCGGTCGCACTAGTCACCCGGGACATCGATCTGGGCGAATGGGATGCCGCCGCCCGCGCCGCGATCCGCGTCGAGGACGCGGACCAGGCCATGATCCAGGTCCTGGAGCTGATCGAGGCCGCGGCCGCGGATCTCGTCGATCACCCCCCCGCCGGAATCCATCCGGAGGCCGTCGTCGATCCCACGGCGTCGGTCGCCGACGATGCGACGATCGGGCCCTTCGTGGTGATCGGCCCTCGATGCCGGATCGGTTCCGCGGCGTGCATCGAGTCCGGGGCCCGGATCTACGCCGATGCGGTCATCGGGGCGGAGGCCCGACTCCATGCGAACGTGACGGTCCGCGAACGTTGCGTGGTGGGGGCCCGCTCGATCCTGCATGCCGGCGTGGTGATCGGCAGCGACGGCTTCGGCTATCGGCCGTCCCCGGATGGACGCGGTCTTCGAAAGATCCCGCACGTCGGTCACGTGGAGATCGGCGAGGAGGTCGAGATCGGGGCCAATTCCTGCGTCGATCGCGGAAAGTTCGGTCCCACCGTCATCGGCGCGGGCACCAAGATCGACAACCTGTGCCAGATCGGACACAACGTCAGGATCGGACGATGCGTCGCGATCAGCGGATTGACGGGAATCGCCGGGAGCACGACGGTCGGTGACGGTACCCTCATCGGAGGCGGTTCCGGCCTGAGCGACCACATCCGGATCGGTGCCGGCTGCCAGATCGCGGGCCGTTCGGCGGTGATGAACGACATCCCGGACGGCGAGACCTGGGCCGGCATGCCCGCGAAGGAGGCCCGCATCGCCATGAAGGAACAGGCGGTGATCCGTAGACTGCCCGACTGGTCGAAACGACTCAAGGAACTCCTCGACGACCGCTGAGCCCGATCCCACTTCAAGCCATCCCACGATGCTGAGACCAGAGACCGAGACCGAGACCGAGACCAGGACCGAGGACGTCGAGGATGCGACGACGCCCCCGGCGGTCTCCCCCCGCCAGCACACGCTCGGCGGCCCCATCACCGTCGAAGGACTCGGACTCCTGCTCGGCGCGCCGGTCGAGGTGACGATCGAACCCGCCGATCCGGACCACGGGATCGTGTTCGAGCGGATCGATCTGGATCCGCCCGTGCGCATCCCGGCACTGGTCGAGAACGTGGTGCCGAGGGGACGACGCACCACGCTCAAGTCGGGCGAGGCCACCATCGAGACCGTGGAGCACTGCATGTCCGCCCTCGCGGGACTCGGAATCGACAATGCGCTCATCAGGATCCACGGTCCGGAACTCCCGGGCGGGGACGGTTCCGCGAGGCCGTTCATCGATCCGCTGCTCGAGGTCGGCGTGGTCGAACAGGACGCGGACCGCCGGATCTTCGACCTGCAGGAGGCGATCGTGATCGACGAGGGGGATGCGATGATCGCGGCGATCCCCCACGACAGCGCCGGCATGCGGGTCGTGTTCGATCTCGACTACAACGCGTTCGGCGGACGCATCAAGCGGCAGGTCCTCAACTGGGACACCGCGGTCGAGGACTACGTCGGCGATCTCTCCTCCGCCCGGACCTTCAGCCTGGAGGAGGAGGCGAAGGCGATGTGGGAACGCGGCATCGGGCGGCACCTGACCCCGAAGGACGTGCTGGTCATCGGCGAGGACGGCCCGATCGAGAACACCTACCGTTTCGAGGACGAGCCGGTCCGGCACAAGATCCTCGACATGCTCGGCGACCTCTATCTGGTGGGTTGCCCGGTCCGCTGTCGAGTGGTCGCCTACCGGTCGGGCCACGGACTCAACCGCCGGCTCGGCCTCGCCATCCGCGAGCAGATGGCGGCGGTGGATCGCCGCTTCAGCGTGCAGCACGGCCGGGTGATGGACATCCGCATGATCCAGCGGACACTGCCTCATCGGTATCCGATGCTGCTCGTGGACCGGGTCATCGAGATGGACGGCGAGCACCGGGCGGTCGGCGTCAAGAACGTCACGATGAACGAGCACTTCTTCCAGGGTCACTACCCCGGCACGCCGATCATGCCCGGGGTCCTGATCATCGAGGCGATGGCCCAGATGGGTGGCCTGCTCCTCAGCCAGCGACTCGAGCACACCGGCAAGATCGCGGTGCTGCTGAGCCTCGACAAGGTGAAGATCCGCAAACCGGTCGCCCCGGGAGACCAGCTGATCCTCGAAGCCGAGCGTCTCCGCGCGAGCGCCCGGCTCGGCCACGTGCGATGCAAGGCGATGGTGGACGACCGGATCGCCGCCGAGGCGGACATCAAGTTCATGCTGGTCGACGCCGAGCAGGAGTGATCCGGCCGGTGAATGCCCGCCCGGGAGCCGGGATCGACCGCTCCTGGCGGCCCGATTCCCCCGACTCGGGACGGATTCGGCTGATCCACCCGGCCCGGAATGCCGATGTCACGGGGAAGTCGTTCTCCCGAACCCTCCATCCGGAACCGATCCATGCGCATCCTGCTCGACGAGAACCCCTGCGAGATCACCGCGGGCACGGTGGGCGAGGCCATCGCGATCGCGGCCGAAGCCGCGGAGAAGGCCGGTCGGCTGGTGGTCGAGGTCCGGGTCGACGGAGCGATGCTCACCGACGAGGAACTCCAGACCGCCGCTCGGCTCGAGGATCCCGCGGAGGAGGTCCACATGCTCACCACGACGATGGAGACCCTGCTCCGGGACACGTTCCTCCAGGCTTCCGAGACCCTCGCCGCCGCCGAACGCGAGCAGCAGGCCGCGGCGGAAGCCATGCAGGGCGGCCGAGCCGCGGAAGGCATGGCCTCGCTGATGCAGTCCCTCGAAGGCTGGTCGGGTATTCGCGATGCCGTGGTGCAGGGACTCTCCCTCGCCGAGATTCCGACCGAGGACGTGGAATTCGAAGGCATCCGGCTGGCCGATGCGATCGTCGACCTGCAGAAGCGACTCGGCCTGCTCAAGGACGCGATGGTCGCGGAGGACGTCTCGGCGACCTGCGACTGCCTCCTCTACGAACTTCCGGCGTCCACCACCGCGTGGCGGACCCTGCTCGACGGACTCCATCGCCGCTTCGACGCGGCGAGCGGCGACGCGGGCGACTCGAACTCCTGACCAGGAAGACCGGGCGAACACCATGGCGACCAAGACGACGCTCAGACGAATCGAGAGTCTGCTCGAGAAGACCGAGACCGCGATGAAGCGGGCGGCGTGGTTCGAGGCCGAGCGACATGCGGTCGCCGCGCTGGACCTCGCGATCGAATCCACGGATCACGAATCCGCGGCGCGGGCCTGCGTTCCCCTTCAGGCGGCCCGTCACCAGCGGGCGGTCGCGGCGATCGAAGCCGCCGACGGCCACGTCGACGTGCTCGACTCGGTGCCGGGGGAGATCGAATCCGTCGAGGCGGGCGTCTACCTCGTCGAACCGAACGGCGTCGGTGCCGACGCCCGACGCCTTCGCATCGCGGCGCTCCAGCTCGAAGTCCCGGTCCTGGTGGTCTGCCGCGAACCCGTCAACCGCATGGGACTGGTGACGATCGTCGCGATCGGGGGCAGCACGGTGCGGGCGCGGGTCGAACCACCCGCCGATCTCGAACAACCGGATCTGGCATGGACGCTCGCCGCCCTCGAACGACTCGGAGACGAAGCGATCGAAGGCCTCGATCCGGGCCTTTCCGGACCGCAGCGGATCGACGCGCTCCGTGCCGCCCTCGACTCCGTGACGGATCACGAGCGACTGCACCACGCGCTCGCGGAGGCGTTGCGGGACGCCGCAGGCTGAATCCTCGCGCTCAACTCCAGTCGAGACCGTACGGCAGGCGATTGAGATTCTCGCAGCCGTCCGCGGTCACGATCACCATGTCCTCGATCCGCATTCCGCCGACCCGGGCGTCGTAGAGACCCGGTTCGATGGTGATCGCGTCGCCCACCACCAGCTCGGGCCCCTTGAAGTCGAGCAGCGGCGCCTCGTGCACGTCGAGTCCGATCCCATGACCCGTGCCGTGGATCATGCCGCAATAGGTCGCCTCTCCATCCGGCGGAAGCCCGACCCCGTACCCGTGAGCCCGGATCCGCGCGATCCCGGCCTCGTGGACCCGTTGCCCGGTGATGCCCGCTCGAGTCGCCTGCTCGGATGCCGCTCGCGCCTCGACCAGGGCGGCATGCATGGCCGCGAGCTCCGGCGGGATGTCCCCGTGCACCACCGTCCGGGTGCAGTCCCCGTTGTAGCGGGTCTTCTTGTCCTGGGGGAAGATGTCGACGATCACCGGTTCCCCGGTCCGCAGCGGTCCGGATCCCATCTCATGGCAGTCTGCGCCCATCGGGCCGCCGGCGACGATCGACGGACGGGACGAAAAGCCCTTTCGGATGAGGTGGATGTCGATGATCGACCGGACGATCTCGCTCGTGAGCACTTCACCGTCGTGGAGAAGCCTTCCATCCGGATCCACGCCGGCTCGGCCGATGGTCTCGCACGCCAGCCGCATCGCCGACTCGGTCGCCGCCTGCGCAGTGCGAAGGTGACCGATCTCTTCCTCGTCCTTCGCACGACGGTCGATGATGCCGAGATCGCGATCGCAGACGATCTCGACGCCTCTTTCCCGAAAGCAGTCGGCGAACAGCATCGGAAGATCCCGGTGGACGATCACCCGGTCGATCCCTCGTCGGACCAGGAACTCCGCGGTGGCCTGCGCCGTGGCGATTCCTCGATCCCCGGAGAGCCCGCCGCTCGGTTCGCATTCCCCGGGGCACGTGACCTCGTCGGCCCGGGCGTCGACCCGCGCCCGATCCATCTCGATGTCCCTGACGATCAGCGTGGACCGACGCGATCCTTCCGGTCCCCATTCGATCCAGGCGGCGGGATCGCCGACGAGGAAGCGGATTCGGTGGTACATCGACATGTCGACGACGGGAATTCCCGCGATCACGATGGCGGTGGATTCACTTGGATTCACGTGAGATTCGCTCCAGGGCACCGGCCGGAAGAAACCGACGCCGATGGTACCGGAAGCCGGAGTCCGGCTCAGATCATCGATCGATGAGCCTCGCCGCGGCCCCGCCCGCGGCGGATCGGGCCGCGCGGACTTGTGGATTGCGGGATATCCGGTGATCATCCCGACCGGCCGGCCGTCGCCGGTCCCCGACCCGAAGCACCACCTCCCGGAACACCAGATGCGACATGCAGCCTCCTCCGCCATCCTTCTCGGAATCATCGCGCTCGGCGGCTGCGGCAACGCCGCCGGCAAGGTCGTCGGAACCTGGGAGGGACGCGCCGTGGACGACGCGGCGCCCTTCTCCTTCGGCGCCGTGACCTTCGCGCCGGACGGGACGTTCACCGCGGAGGCGAGATACGGCGAGACCACCCGTGCCGTCAGCGGTCGCTACAGCATGGACGGGGAGACGATCACCCTCGACGGCCAGGGAATCCCACCGCGCGTCTACGCGGTCTCGAGGGGCGACGACACCGCCGTCTTCACCGACCAGGCGACCGGAAGGTCGATGACCCTCGACCGATTCCGATGACTCGATGCGGGCGGTGCCGGGGCGGACGCCCCGACGTGACGAACAACACCGGCCCGCGGGCATCCGTCCGATTCAGTCCCTGACCAGCCGGCGATACTTGATGCGGCTGGGATTGGTCGCATCCTCCCCGAGCCGTCTGCGACGATCCGCCTCATAGCTCGACCAATCGCCTTCCCACCACTTCACGACGCTGTCGCCCTCGAAGGCGAGGATGTGGGTCGCGATCCGGTCGAGAAACCACCGATCGTGGCTGATCACGACCGCGCAGCCGGCGAAGGACTCCACCGCCTCCTCCAATGCGCGGAGCGTGTGGACGTCCAGGTCGTTGGTGGGTTCGTCGAGCAGGAGGACGTTGCACTCGCTTCGCAGCATCCGGGCGAGATGCACGCGATTTCGCTCGCCTCCCGAGAGATCGTCGACCCGCTTCTGCTGATCGGATCCGGTGAATCCGAAGCGGCTCACGTACGCGCGACTGTTGACGGTCGCGTTTCCGAGCTTGAGCTCCTCGTCCCCGTCGGTGATGGCCTCCCAGATCGACTTGCCGGCGGGCAGGGAGTCCCGTCCCTGCTCGACGTAGCCGAGCTTGACGGTCTCCCCCACCTCGAACGCCCCCGCGTCGACCTCGTCGTCACCGGTGATCATCTTGAACATGGTCGTCTTGCCGGCGCCGTTCGGACCGACGACCCCGACCACGCCGCCCGGGGGCAGGGCGAACGTCAGATCATCGAAGAGCAGCTTCTCCCCGAACGCCTTCGACACCGACTTCGCGGTGATGACTCGATCGCCGAGCCGCGGACCGGGCGGGATCCAGATCTCGATCTCCGCGAGTTTCTCGCGCCCCTGCTCGCCGAGCATTCGCTCGTAGGAGGCGATGCGGGCCTTGTTCTTCGATTGACGCCCCTGCGGGTTCTGCTGGATCCACTTGAGTTCCCGCTGCAAGGCCTTGCGACGCTTGTCCTCGCCCCGCGACTCCACCGCGAGCCGCTTGTCCTTCTGCTCCAGCCAGGNCGAGTAGTTGCCCTGCCATGGGATTCCCTCGCCGCGGTCGAGCTCGAGGATCCANCCGGCGACGTTGTCGAGGAAGTACCGATCATGCGTCACCGCGATCACCGTGCCGACGTACCGCTGCAGGTGCTGCTCGAGCCACGCGATGCTCTCGGCGTCNAGGTGGTTCGTCGGTTCGTCGAGCAGCAGGATGTCGGGCTGGGTGAGCAGGAGTCGGCAGAGCGCCACCCGTCGCTTCTCGCCACCGGACAGCGTCTCGCAGGACTGGTCCTCGGGCGGACATCGGAGCGCGTCCATCGCCTGCTTCAGCCGGCTCTCGAGGTTCCAGGCGTCGAGGGTGTCCAGTCGCTCCTGAACCTCGCCCTGCTTCTCGAGGAGCTTCTCCATCTCCTCCGCGGTCATCTCCTCCGCGAACCGGGCGTTGATCTCCTCGAACTCCCGCAGCAGCGCGGTCGTCTCGCCCGCCCCTTCCTCGACGATCTCCCGCACCGTGCGCGACTCGTCGACCAGCGGCTCCTGCTCGAGGTAGCCGATGGTGAAACCCTTGGCCATGTGGGTGTGGCCTTCGAACTCCGTGTCGATGCCCGCGAGGATCTTGAGCAGCGTCGACTTGCCGGAACCGTTGAGGCCGAGCACGCCGATCTTGGCCCCGTGGAAGTAGGAGAGCGAGATGTCCTTGAGGATCTCCTTGCGGTTCACCGTCTTGGTGACCCGGGCCATGGTGTAGATGATCTTCTCGGAATCGGCGGTGGACATGAGGCTGGCTCCTGGCTTGAGTCCGGACAGCGTACCGGTATTCCCCGGAAGATTCGAAGATGGACGGTTGGTGACCGGATTCCTGCGCGATAGCATCCTCGCGACGCCACGGAGATCCGTCATGTCGAGTCAGAAGCCGACGATCGAACGGATCCTCGCCGCGTCCGTGAACGCTTCCGAGGTCCGAGTCGGCGCACCCCAGGGACCCCGTGCCGCCCTGCTCGCCCGCCGCATCGGGATCCGGGCGGAGGTCGAGAACACACCCGAGGTCCCGCATCTCGCCGTCACGCCCGTCGAACCGTCCGTGGAGTCCGACCAGCCCGCGGATGGACGGCTCGAGGCCGCCGCCGGTGGCATCGGGCATGATTCGGCGGGGGGTTTCGCGCCGGCGGACATGGACCTGATGAACGCGTACCGAGTCGGCTGATCATTCTTCGACCACCACGACGGGCTCCAACGGCAAGCCGCCATGCATGCGACCGAGAACAAGTCGATTCCCGTTCCCACCAGGACTCCCGCCGTCCGCATGACCTGGGCGGACATCGCCTTCGCGCACTGGCGGGTGCCGGTGGATGCGATGCGCCGACTCGTCCCCACGGANCTGGAGGTGGACACCCACGACGGTGACGCCTGGGTCGGCCTGATCCCGTTCAGGATGGAGGACTGCAACTTCCGCGGCGTCCCACCCCTCCCCGGGCTGCGGAACTTCCTCGAATGCAATGTCCGGACCTACGTCCGCCACCGCGGGATCCCCGGCGTCTGGTTCTTCTCGCTCGACGCCGAATCGAGACTGGGGGTGATCGGAGGCCGGGTGGTGTGGGGCCTGAACTACCGGCTCGCCCGCTTCCACCGAGAACGATCCGGTGAGACGTTCCACTACGGGCTCACCCGCCATCGCGGTGATGGCGAGGGGGCGCTCGACTGGACGCCCGGTCCGCCGATCCCCCGGCCCGAGCCCGGCTCCCTCGAGCACTTTCTGGTGGAGCGGTATCATCTGTACTCGCTGCGGCTCGGGCGGCTGATTCGCGGTCGGGTGGATCATCCACCCTGGGATCTGCGGTCGGCGACCGCCGAGCGGATCGACACCGGTCTCGTTCGCGCGGCGGGCATCGAGGTCGAGGGCGATCCGGTCATGCACTGCTCGGACGGCGTGCACGTGAAGGGTTTCTCGCCGGTGCCGGCGACTCGACCCACGGACTGAGATTCCGGTTGATCCCGATCGATCCACGCGGGAGTCGTACATGCCGAAGCCCACGAACCAAGACNCCGACGCGAAGGGAACGGATTCCGCGCTCCCTTCACCCGTCCTGTTCTACGACGGCGAGTGCGGCCTGTGCCACCGCTGCGTGGACTGGTTCGTCCGGCACGATCGGCGGGCGACGCTGCGATTCGCGCCGCTCCAGGGTGCGACGTATTCGAACCTCGATCGCGAACGGCCCGAAGACCTGTCGACGATGGTCCTGCTCGACGATCGCGGCCTGTGGATCGAGAGCGACGCGGTGCTGTCGGCGCTGCGGTCCGTCGGTGGTGGCTGGGCGCTTCTCGCGACGGTGGGCCGGATCCTGCCGAGGTTCCTCCGTGATTCCGCATACCGCTTCATCGCGAAACGACGACTGGGATGGTTCGGGCCGGCGGATGCATGCGGAATCCCGGGAGCGGGGCCCGTCGACCGGTTTCTTCCCTGAGATCGACCGATCCTCCGGCCGCCGATCAGGCGTCGAGGGCCCGAGCCTTCAGACGTTCGATCGGAACGACGTCGAGCGTCCGGGCGTGGGTCGCGGCGAGGAAGACCTGGGGCGAGGCTCCGGCATCGTCCGCCTCGAGCCACCGGGCGGCGCACAGACACCACCGGTCACCGGGCCTGAGCCCCTCGAACCCCCACTCCGGCCGAGGCGTCGAGAGATCGTTGCCGACGGACCGGCTGAATTCGAGGAACTCCGCCGTCATGAGACTGCAGACCGAGTGGATTCCCTGGTCATCCGGCCCCGAGCGACAACAGCCGTCGCGGTAGTAGCCGGTCAGGGGCTCGATGCTGCAGGGCTTCAATTCGTCGCCGAGGACATTGCGATCGGCGGCATCCGCTCGAGACTGGTCCGCGGATCGAATCATCACGACACTCCCTTCGAAGGTCGACCCGACCCCTCTCCGGCGTGACGCGCCGGTGGTCGGATCGTTCCAAGAAGCTCACCGCTGCCGCGGCCCGAAGCCCGCTCCAGCCGCGCTCATGCTACCCATCCCGATGAATCCGCAGCAAGCCGTCAGTTCGCGACCGTGGTCGGATCGCCGGACTGGCCGGGCTGCCGGATTCGATCGACCTCCTCGACGATCTCGGGGACGATCTGCTTCACGCCTCCACCGAGCGACTGCTCGAAGCCGGTGAGCATCATGTCGGCCGCGATCGCGATCAGCAGCATGCCCATGAATCGAAGGATGATCTGCTGCGCGTGCGGTGTGATGAATCGCTGCAGGAGTCCGCTGAGCGCGAAGCAGATCCCCATGGTCACGGTCAGCGCGGCGGTCCCCGCGGCGGCGCCGATCTGGCCCGAAAGGCCCGGATAGGCCGCCGCCACCGTGACCACCGTGGTGATCGATCCGGGCCCGCCGAGGATCGGCATCGAGAGCGGCACGATCAACGAGTTGTTGACCGCCGTCTCCTTCGATTCATCGGACTCGATGGCACTGATCTTCCGGGAGCCTTCCGAGGTGGTGTGTGCCTCGTTCTCACCACCCTTCAACATCTTGAAGCCGATCCCGAGGACGATGAGCCCCCCTGCGAGCTGGAAGGCCGGAAGCGAGATGCCGAAGGTGTTGAGAATGGCGGTACCGCCGAAGACCGCGCCGACGAGGATGATCAGCACGACGATGGTCACCTTCAAGGCGGCCCTGGCCTTGAAACGCGCCGACAGGTCACCGGTCATCGAGATGAAGATCCCGGTGTTCCCGATGGGGTTCATCATCGCGAAGAGACCGAGAAAAGCTTTGAGGAAGGCGGCGGTTTCCATCCGGAAATGATCTCCGATCGCACTCGATCACACAACCCGCGCGCATCGCCGCGGATCCGGCGTGAGGGGATCGATCATCGGGCGGTCCTCCCCGTCGACGACCATGAGCGACCTCGCCGTCCAGGCATCCGTCGCCGCGAGCGAGGACTCGAAGTCCGCGGATCGACGAGCCCCTCCGGTTCCCGGTTCGCACCCTATGTCTTCGCCGAGTCGCTCGAAAGACGAAGTCGCCGTCGCGACCCTCGTGCGACCGGGGCCGCGAAGCGTGCGGCACGGGCCGCGGCGAGCTTTCCCGAGCGTCGATCGCCGCCCGTGACGTTGCTTCAGGGGACCCCTCGGATCACTCGCCCGCGCGAGCCGCCGAGATTTCGATCGAGGGGTCGGGCGTCACCGGGGCGACGGGTGCGGCAGCGGCTTGAATCGGTCGCGCCGACCACGTCCCCGCCAATCGGAGCATCCCGGAAAAGAAGCACGACGGTGTCGGGAGCAAGTCCCGTCACCGCCGTGCCATGGGGTGGCTCGTTGTCGAATCAAACGAAACGTTCAATTCGTCCACAAGCATACCTTCTCCAACCCGAGATGGGCCGTGTTTTGATAAAAATCATCCAAATCGTCCAAATCTTCCGTCGGGCAGGCTACGATTTTGGGTCATCTTGTCTGCCGTGCGCGGATCAATTCACCATGCCCACCTCTGGCAACCTACTTTCTCCCAAAGACTTATCCGTCGCGATCGGCGTCAGTGAGTCTTCGCTGAAGCGCTGGACCGACCGTGGGTTCCTCGAAGTGTCACGGACCGCCGGCGGGCATCGGCGGATCGACCGGAACGAGGCGATTCGCTTCGTCCGATCCCGGAAGATGCAGATCGTCCGGCCCGAAATCCTCGGACTTCCGGAATCCGTGGCGGCGACCCCGAACATCGACCTTGAATCGCTGGACGACTTGGACGAGGCGTTCCTCGAGCTGATGCGTCATGGGCATGATCTTGGCGCGAGGAATCACCTGCTCCAGCGATTTCTCGACGGAGAGACCATCGCAGCCCTTTCGGACGGGCCGATTCGCCGGAGTTTCGACCGAATCGGCGAGCTCTGGCACGAGGGCCCGGAGGGGATCCTGATCGAGCATCGGGCCACCGAGATCTGCGTCGGACTCGCGCTTGAGCTGTCGAAGATGGTTCCCGTCAAGGACGACGGCCCCCGGGCGATCGGAGGCGCGATCGCGGGCGACGGGTACAAGCTTCCGCCCCTCCTCACCACCGCGGTCCTGCAGGAACATGGTTTCAGGGCGGTCAATCTGGGCCCGAACACGCCCATCGAGGTGTTCGAGCTCGCCTGCTTCACCGATGATCCGGCGCAACGACCCGACCTGGTCTGGATGAGCGTCAACGATCTCGACCAGGACGATCCTGGAATCGGCGACCGATTCACGGGCTTCGCGAAGCGTTGCGAGGCCGAGGACCTCACGCTGGTGATCGGTGGACGCTCGGTCGGCGAAATCGACCTCGAATCCACCCCGTCCCTTCCGGTGCATCGCTCGATGTCCGCGTTCGCGGATTTCCTCGAAGCATGGAAGAGGCGCCGAACCTGAGGGTTTCCGACCGAGGACCGATCGCACCACGGAGCACGGCTGCGGCACCCCTGCGGGGCCGCCGCGACCGCGGGCGGCGCTTCCACGGTCCGGTCGCTTCGTGCGAGTGAGCGTGAACTTCCCGGTCGCGTGGCCCTGCACCCCCGCCACCACCCGCAGCGTGCCGATGGCGACCGCCTCGCGAATCACCGGAGAGCGCTTCAACGGTTCCGTCACGCCGCTGTGCGCGTTGCATCCGGTCGCCTTCGAGACGCATCCGGATCCTCGGGATCGACCGGCAATCCGCGGGGAGAGAGGATCTGGTTGACGGGTCCGGGAAGCGATCCGGAGCGCACCGACGTCTCATCGCGATGCTTGATGGCGGCATCGACCGCACCGCATCCGCTCTGACCCATCATGACGATCGGTTTCGCGCCGAGCACCGCGACGCCGGGCTCGAGACTCTCGATCCCCTCCGTGGTCGGGATGTTCCCCGCGAATGCGCAGACGAAGAGGCTGCGGAGCCGCTGATCGAACCAGATCTCCCGAGCGACTCTGGAGTCCACGCAACGGATGATCGCCACGATGAACGCCTGCCCCGCCGCCGGCTCCTCGCGATCGATCTCCACCTTGACCGCCTTGGACTTCGACTCCACGCATCACTGGTTGCCGGCCATCCGCTCCGAAAACGCCTGATCGGGGGTCCTCGGGGGCTCCGTGGCTCGCGCTGCATCCGGGGCGAGCGCGAGCGAGGCGGCCGCCGTGGCGAGGACACCGGGAAGCGACCTCGACGGAATCGATCGACGACGCGCCGGCCTGCTCTCGGATTCGTTGTTCGGCATGGTCGTGTCTTCCATGACTGGTGGTTTGAAGCCGGATTCGTGCGGCTCGTTGACGGATCGTTACCGGATTGCCCACGTCCCCGACCGAGGCGGGATGCTCGACGGTCTGGACTTCCCACCGGTGTTCATCTACCGTGCACGGCTCCGGAACGACGAACGGCCGTTCCAGCCGGATGACTTTTCCAGGACGCTCCCCGCGTCCGGAGGCATCTCGGCCGATCGCGAGCACCTCGACGACCGACGACCGTTCCGCCGTGACTCCGGAAACCACACATGACCTTCCAGGAACTCGGGCTGTCCACCCCGATCCTCCGCGCCGTCACCGAAGACGGATACGAGACGCCGACCCCCATCCAGGCCCACGCCATCCCCGAAGCGCTGACGGGCCGGGACGTCCTCGGCTGCGCGCAGACCGGCACGGGCAAGACGTGCGCGTTCGCGCTTCCGATCCTTCAACGTCTCGACGCCGGTGAGCCCCCCGTCACCGCGCGACCGGCCCGTGGAAATCGTCGCGAACGCCGCCAGGCCATGCGGGGGCGCCCGCCCCGCGCCCTGATCCTCTGTCCCACCAGGGAACTCGCCGACCAGATCCACGACAGCTTCGTCTCCTACGGCCGACACCTCCGACTCCGTTCCGCGGTCATCTACGGAGGCGTCGGGCAGGGCCGGCAGGTCACCGCACTGCGGAACGGACTCGACATCCTCGTCGCCACGCCTGGAAGGCTGCTCGATCTGATCAACCAGGGACACGTCGACCTGACCGCCGTCGAGGTCCTCGTCCTCGACGAGGCGGATCGCATGCTCGACATGGGATTCATCAACGACATCCGCCGCGTGGTGTCGATCGTCCCCGAGGATCGGCAGACTCTGTTCTTCTCGGCGACCGTCTCTTCCGACATCCGCAAGCTCGCCGACTCGATGCTGCACGACCCCGCGCGGATCGAGACGGCACCGGAGTCGACCACCGCGGACGCGATCACCCAGCATCTCTACTTCGTCGAGAAGGCGAACAAGCCCGCCATGCTCGCCCGACTCTTCGAACGTGGAGACATGGGGCGCACGCTGGTCTTCACTCGGACCAAGTACGGGGCGGACAAACTGACCCGCATCCTTCGGAAGGCGAAGATCAAGGCCGAGGCCATCCACGGGAACAAGTCGCAGAACGTGCGCACCCGAGCGATGGACGCATTCCGGGTCGGCAAGATCCCCGTGCTGGTGGCGACCGACATCGCGTCGCGGGGAATCGACGTCGACGAGATCACGCACGTGGTGAACTACGACATGCCGATCGAACCGGAGTCGTACGTCCACCGCATCGGACGGACCGCGAGAGCGGGCGCCTCGGGCATCGCCGTCTCATTCTGCAGCCGTGAGGAACTCCCCCTTCTGCGCTCCATCGAGAAGCGAACCGACGCCAGACCCGAGGTGCAGACCGACGTGCCCGAGCTGACGTTTCCCGAGCCGGCCCCGTCGAAGGGGACCTCGGGTCCGCGGAAACCGGGCGGTCCGGGCCAGGCGGCCCCGCGGAAGGGCGGAGGATGGCGAAAGAAGGAGTCGTCGTGGAACGCGACGAAGAAGAATCGGCGTCGGAACACGCCCCGCGGAGAGGGCGCACCCGAGGGCACCCGTCGATTCAACGATCCGAAGCCGGGCCCGGCCGCTGCTCCGGGACGAAAGAAGACCAAGAAGAAGTACGGGAAGAACAAGGGGACCGAGGGCGCCGGAAGCGACGCCGGTCGACCGCGCAAGCGCGGCAACGCGAAATCGAGCGGGAAGAAGCCCGGTGGATCCAACGCGGGCGGACTCGGTGATTCGAAGCACCCCCCCGGCAAGCGTGCGGCGAAGAAACGCGGGAGGTCCGGACCGGCGGCGTCCCGGGGGGACGGCGGCCGACCCGGCGGCGGAGGTCGATCGGGCAATCGGGGCAAGGGCGGCGGTCCACGGAGCCGACGAGGCTGAGTCGCCGGATTCGGACGAGACGTTCCGGTCACCGGCCGGCGAGCCGCCGCATCGATTCCAGCCGTCCGCCGACCGGGGGTTCGGGCCGTGGGACGGACGTGCCGGGTTCGACCGACACGGGCTCGATCGCGGAGACGGGACCGGGGTCGCGAGCGACCGCGATCTCGACGACAATCCGGCACCGCCCGAGAATTCCCATGGCCAGCCTGATCACCGTCCGCAATCTCGCGAAATCGCACCCCTCGAACGTCCTCTTCGAAGGCGTCGACCTTCGGGTGGCGACGGAGGATCGCATCGGCCTCATCGGGCCAAACGGCGCTGGGAAGTCGACCCTCATGCGGATCCTGGCCGGAGTCGACACGCCCGACGAAGGTGAGATCGCCCGGCAGAAGGGGACGACGCAGGTCTACGTCCCGCAGGACGATCGCTTCGCCGACGATGCGACGCCGATGTCCGCGGTGGCGGCGGAACTCACCGAGGACGACCGGCTCGATCCCGAGACCCGGGCCGCGATCGTGCTCTCCCGGCTCGGGTTCGAGGACTTCGAACGGTCGGTATCGACGCTCAGCGGTGGTTGGCGGAAACGACTCTCGCTCGCCTGCGCCCTCGCCCACGAGCCCGACGTGCTCATGCTCGACGAACCCACCAACCACCTCGACCTCGAGGGCGTCGTCTGGCTCGAGCAGTTCGTGAAGCAGTCGAACGCGACCTTCATGTTCGTCACCCACGATCGAAGATTCCTCGAGAACACCGCGACCCGGGTGATCGAGCTGTCGAAGGCGTACCCGGGCGGCACGTTCGAGGCCGAGGGGAACTACACGAACTTCATCCGCCGCAAGGAGGACTTCCTCGAAGCCCAGGCCGCGGCCCAGTCCGTGCTCGCCAACCGGGTGCGTCGCGACACCGCCTGGCTCCGGCAGGGAATCCAGGGGCGTCAGACCCGGAACAAGACGCAGGTCGACGACGCGACCACGCGACGCGGGGAACTGAAGGCGATCAAGGAACGCAACGCGGCCCCGACGAAGGCCACCACCATCGACTTCCAGGCGACCGATCGGAAGACGAAGCGACTGCTGGCACTCCACGGCGTGGCGAAGTCGATGGGTGGCAAGCGGCTCTTCGACGGCCTCGATCTCACGCTGACGCCGGGACGCCGCCTCGGCCTCGTCGGAGTCAACGGATCCGGCAAGACCACGCTGCTCCGGATGATGGCCGGCGAACTCGAACCCGACGCCGGAACGATCAAGCGGGCGGCGGATCTCCGCACCGTGGTCTTCAGCCAGCACCGCGGAACGCTGGTGGCTGAACAGACGCTCCAGGAGGCGTTGTGCCCGGTCGGAGACATGGTCGACTTCCAGGGCCGGACGGTCCACGTGAGCGGGTGGGCGAAACGATTCCTCTTCCAGCCCGACCAGCTCTCGACGTTCGTCGGCAATCTCTCCGGCGGGGAGCAGGCACGAGTGCTCATCGCGAACCTGATGCTCGATCCCGCCGACGTGCTGCTGCTCGACGAACCGACGAACGATCTCGACATCCCTTCGCTGGAGGTCCTGGAGGAGGCGTTGCTCGACTTCCCCGGCGCCCTGGTGCTCGTCACGCACGATCGCTTCATGCTCGAACGGATCGCCACCGAATACGTCGGACTCGACGACGCGGGTGGGGCGAAGATCTTCCAGACCCACCAGCAGTGGATCGATCATCGGGCTCGCGAGGTGAAACCGGCGTCGACCCGACGAAGCGGTCCGAAGTCCGATGCGGATTCCACATCCCCGGCCCCGGCGGCGGGCGACCGGACGCGAGGAAGGAAACTCTCCTACAAGGAGCAACGGGAATACGACGGCATGGAGGAGGCGATCCTCGCCGCCGAGACCGACGCGGAGCGGCTCGAGGCCGCGACCACGGATCCCGCGATCGCCTCGGACCATGAAAAGGCGGCGACCGCCTTCGAGGCGCTTTCCTCGGGCCAGGAGAAGGTCCGCGCCCTGTACGCCAGGTGGGCCGAGCTCGAGTCGATCCAGTCCGGCGGATGAGCAACGGCGGTCTCGCGGATCGGGGCGGCGAAGCGGCGCCCGACGTCGTGGACCGCACGCCGCGATTCATTCTTCATCGGGTGCCGCACGACGCCCGGCCGGATCCCGCTCGTCCGCTTCAGCGATCACCACGGCGGGCGGATCGACCCTCCGCCTTCGATCCGATCGCCTTCG
>NYWD01000005.1 GCA_002684855.1 Planctomycetaceae bacterium
CGTGATTCGGGACACCGTGAAGGTGTCACCAACCTCGAGGCCGGCCGACGCTGACGATGCCATCACGGCAGCGGCAGCAATGCCAACAAACTTGATATTCATCTCTCTCTAGCTCCTTAACGCTAGTAGACGGAAGCGGACGAAACTCTCGCCAGCAGGGGCAGTTTGTCACAGTTGGGACGGCGATGCAACGACCATGTCAGTATTTTTCCCGCTCCGTGGCAAATTGACGCCAAAGCGCCAATATCAAGTCCGATAATGATGGCTTCGCTGGCGTCGGCCACGAATTCCGATGACTGGCAGGCATGCGACGATCCCAAGCGCGATGGTGGCCACGACCGCCGTCATCCCCGCCGTGGAAACGGCCTGTTGCCGATCGAAGATCAACGTTGGGCCCGCCACTGCCGCAAAATGACCGAGCATCGAGAATCCGATGCCGATGGCGGCTGAAATGACCACGACCCGGAGCAGTCGGTCCGTGAAGAGCCTTGCGATCGCCGCCGGCGTCACGAGCAGGGCGATCACCAGGATGCTCCCCACGGATTCGAAGGCGACGACGCAGGCCGTCGCGACGAGCACCATGAGAATCTGATTCATGATCGCCGTGGGCACGCCCTGGCCCTGGGCCGTCGCGGGATCGAATGACGAGACCACCAGCTCCTTCCAGACCAATCCCACCACCAGCCCCGTGGCCAGGAGCACTCCGATCAGCGCGGGAAGAACCCGGGGAACCTGGATCCCGCCGATGTCGATCAGATCGAGCGGCACGAGCTCGACCTGCCCGTAGAGGACGCAGGCCGGATCGAGTTCCACCGAATCCGCGACCTGAACGATGAGCAGGAGGCCCAGCGCGAAGAGCGTCGAGAACACGACGCCGAGGGCCGCGCCCCGCTCGACGCCGGCGATCCCCCGGAGAAACTGGGTGAGCACGGTGGTCGTGAGCCCGGCGATGATGGCACCACTCAACATCCATCCCCCACCGCGATCGCCGCTGATGAGGAATCCGATGGCGATGCCCGGCAGGACCGCGTGGGAGATCGCATCACCGAGCATGGCCTGCCGGCGGACCAGGAGGAAGGATCCCGGAATCGCGCAGATCACCGCGACCAGCGACGTCACGAGGACGATCCAACCGTCGTAGGACCACTGCCAGTCGGGAAGCATCGTCGTCATCCTCCCGGTTCCGGTTCTTCGACCGACGCGACGTCGCCCAGCGGATGCGGGCTCTCCGGCGCCCGGGCGCCGATCGCCGCACCCACCTCGACTTCGAGGCTGCGGACGAGCACCGGGTCGAGGACGTGCTCGATCCGGTCCGCCGCCCGATCGACGTGGCTGGCGGCGATGTCGGCGTGCCTGAGGAGGTAGTACTCCCAGAGCCGGTGGTTCCGCACCAGCGCAATGGCTTCCAATTCCCCCCGCTCGCTCAACCGCCACCGTCCGGGCTCGACTTCGACGACCTCCCCGACGCGTCGCCCCGCACGGAGCGATGCGGAGACCTCCCCTGCCGACCAGACGCGGAAACCGAGAATCGTCTCGACGGCCACCTCCGACTCGCCGGTCAACTCCCGATGCTCGAGCATCGAACGAAGCAGGTGGTCGCGACCGACCCGGCGGCGGACCCTTCGAGCGAGCAACCACCCCGGTACGAGGCCGCGCCTGCCGCCCAGCACGAGCGTGACGACGAAGAGCCCCGCCATCGAGAGGACGATCATCGCACCGGCGGGCAGCCCGGGTGCCACCGCACTGAGCGTGACCCCGATCCAACAACCGGTCGCGCCGATGCCGGAGGACCAGAGGACCGTCTTCCGCAGGTCGTCGGTGATGAAACGCGCTGCCGCCGGCGGAATCACCATCACCGCGACCACGAGCACGAGACCGACCGCCTGGAGTCCGATGAGTGCCGTCAGGACCGCCATGGTCAGGAGCACCAGGTCGAGCAGGCCGCTCGGCCTCCCGATGCTGGCCGAGAACGACTCGTCGAAGCACAGAAGCCCGAGATCCTTGAAGAGGATGCTCCCGACGATCGCGACGCCGAGGCCACCGATCGCGATGACCACCACGTCCGCGGTCACCATCGATGCGGTCTTGCCGAAGACGAAGTCCTCGAGCCCGGCCTGCCCCCCCCCGCCGGTCGTCTGGACGATGGAGAGCAGCACCACGCCGAAACCGAAGAAGCCCGACAGCACGATCGCCATCACCGCATCGTCGCCGAGCCGGGTGATCTTCCGGAGACCGAGCACCATGAGGCCCGCGAGCGTCGCGGCGACCGCGCCGCCCGTGAGGAGTCCGGGGAGATTGCGTTCGAATCCGAGCACTTGAAGAAGGAGAAACGCTCCCGCGACACCCGGGAGCATCGCATGCCCGAGGACGTCGCCGATCAACGCCCTGCGCCGAAACATCAGGAAGGTCCCGACCAGGCCGCCGACGGCGCCGAGCAGCATCGCGCCGGCGACGACGATGCGCGTGTTGAAGTCCTGGAGCAGGAGGATCCGCAGCAGCCCCTCGGTTTCCGGCCCCGTGGCGAGGATCGGACCGCTCACCGCTTGATGCCGCCACCGGCCTCGCCCATCGCCCGGCCGACGTCTTCGAGCAGGGTCAGCCTTCCGCCGTAGGTCGATCGGAGATTCCCGGGCGTCCAGGTCGTTCCCATCGCGCCGGAGGCCACGAGTCGCGTGTTCAGCAGCACCAGCCAGTCGAAGTACTCGCGGGCGGTCTGGAGATCATGGTGCACCACGACCACGGTACGACCGCCGTCGCGGAGTTCACGGAGGACTTCGAGGATCGCCGACTCGGTCGCGGCGTCGACGCTCGCGAACGGCTCGTCCATGAAGTAGAGATCCGCTTCCTGCACCAGCGCCCGCGCGAGAAAGACCCGCTGCTGCTGTCCGCCGGAGAGACGACTGATCTGCCGCTTCGCGAAGTCGGCGAGTCCCACTCGATCGAGCGCGGTCATCGCCGCGTCCCGATGTCGACGTCGAACCGGCCGGAACCAGCCGATCCGGCGATACATTCCCATGCAGACCACGTCGAGGGCGGAGACGGGGAAGTCCCAGTCCACCGACTCCCGCTGGGGCACGTAACCGATCCGACCTCGGACGGCGCGAGGCCTGCCCCCGAGCAGGCGGACCGAACCGCTCGCCTTCGGAACGAGTCCCAGGCAGGCCTTGATCATCGTGCTCTTGCCGGCGCCGTTCGGCCCGATCACCGCGGCGAGCACGCCGCGCGGAATGTCGAGATCGAGATCCCACAAAACGGGGCGCCGCTGGTAGGCCACGGTCATGTCGTGGATCGAAACGGCCGCGTCCGGGTCGTGTTCCGGCCCGATCGCGGCGTCGGCGTGCCTTGGAGGGACGTGCATCGTCAGCCCGCCGCCTCGCCGGGCGGATCGCCGGCATCCTCGGAGCCGTTACTTTCCCGCCATTCCCGGTACCCGCCTTCGGGAACGCGACCGCCCAGCGCCCGGCCGATGGTCGAGACGTTGTGGTCGATCATCCCCGGATAGGTCCCCTCCCACGTTTCGGGGGCACCCATCGCGTCGGAGTAGAGTTCGCCGCCGACGACGACGTCGTGGTCGAGCGACGCGGCGCCCTCCACGAGCGCGAGCACGTTCTTCTCCGAGACGCTGGACTCGACGAAGATCGCGGGAATCCCGCGGTCCGCCAGCATGCGGACCAGCCGGTTCATGTCCGCGAGTCCCGCTTCGCTCTCGGTCGAGAGTCCCTGGATGCCATGCACCTCGACCCCGTAGGCCCGTCCGAAATACCCGAACGCGTCGTGGGCGGTGACGAGGACGCGTCGATCCTGCGGGATCGAGTCGACGACGGACCGCGCGTAACGATCCAGGGATGCGAGTTCGTCGCGGAGAAGGCGACCGTTCGCCTTGAAGGTGTCACATCCCTCGGGATCCGCCTCGCAGAGTCCACGCACGATCGACTCGATCGTCGAGGACCATGCCGTGACGTCCATCCAGACATGGGGATCGGCGTGCGTCCCCGCATCGTCCGGATGGAGAAGCCGGCTTTCCGGGAGCGTCTCGGCGACCGCGATCGATCGTTCGATCCGCCCGCCTTCGCCCCCCAGGACCGTTCCCATCCGACCCTCGAGCATGAGCCCGTTGTGGAAGACCACGTCCGCGGCGAGCAGCCGTCGAACGTGGGAGGCCGTCGGCGAGAACAGGTGGGGATCGACGCCTTCCCCCATCAGGACCACCACGTCGCCTCGATCGCCGACCACGCCACGAACGAGGTCGCCGATCATTCCCGTCGTGGAGACGATCTCCAATCCAGGCGATGAATCTTCGATCTTCGCTTCGGAGGCGGTCTCCGCCGTTCGCTCACCGCAACCCTGGAAGACGCTGATCGCGAGCCCGAGGGCGGCAAATGACATGAGCCTGACGGTGATGGAGGACATTTGCATGGTGGTCGAGTGTTTCGGGTGGGGTCCGCCGACACGGAGTCGATGCGGACGGCGATGGCCGGCATGGCGAGCGATGACTTGTAGCCATTGCTACAATGAGTAGCCAATGCTACACTTTCGGTCGGCTCGAGTCAAGCGCTTCGCTTCCACCGCCTCGCGAACCTTCGGTCCCGTCATCCGATGAGCAATCGACCCAATCCCTTCGCCAAGACCCGCCGAGATCACGCCGACGAGACCGCCGAGGACTACGTCGAGGCGATCGAGGACATCGAACTCGAACTTGGAGCATGTCGGGTGAAGGACCTCGCGACGAGAATGCAGGTGAGTCACGTCACCGTCACGCGGATCCTGAATCGGCTCACCGACGCGGGCCTGGTGACTCGCACGCCCTACGGGCCGGTCGGCCTGAGCGACGCCGGACTNCGAATGGCCCGCGCAAGCCGCGATCGACACGAGATCGTGGTGGCCTTCCTTCGTGGAATCGGAGTGACCTCGCCCACCGCCGAGCGTGACGCCGAGGGCATGGAGCATCATGTCAGCGTCGAGACGCTGGCGGCGATGCGGAGACACATCGAACAGGCGTGAACCCTCGTGACGTCGATTCCGTTCGNCCCCGCGAAGGAAACTCATTCAGTCACGGGACAACGAGCCGTCGATCTCCAGTCGCACTCGTCGCAGCGGAGACCGGAACGCCAGCCGCAACTCCGCCAGCAGGCCGTTTCGGAGTCGACGATCGAGTTCGTAGCTGGTCGCCGCGTCGGGGACCCCGACCCGGGCCACCCCTCCCTGGACCCCCCGAACCCGGGTGACGGCCGCGATTTCCGGGGGCACCACCGCCTCCCATGCGTCGAGCAGGTCCCCGGCCCCCCGACGAGCCCGGCTCGCTTCCCGACGAAACTGGTCGACCATGCCGGCGATCTCGAGATTTCGCTCCGGACGACAACGGTGGCGACGCAGCCGCTCGATCGACGATTCCGCGAATGCGGAGGCCCGCTCGCGGGAGTCGATCGAAGCCGGGTTTGCGGAGCTGCCTCGTTCCATGTGCTTCATGCGTCGCCCAGCAGCATAATCGACCGATCGCCGGACATCCCCCGCAGAATCCGCGTCCACCGGCGATCCAGATCGATCCCCGACGCGGTGAACGGATCCGACCATCGGCGGCGTCGAGTCGGGTCCGCTACCCTCCCCGCTGCCATGACCGGTGTCTCCATCNTCAANCTCGTCAAGAAGTTCGGATCGACCGTCGCCGTCGCGGGAGTCGATCTCTGGATCGAAGCCGGGTCGCTCTTCTTCCTGCTCGGCCCCTCCGGNTGCGGCAAGACCACGCTGCTCCGAATGATCGCCGGATTCGAGCGTCCGAACGCCGGGATGATCCGGTTCGGCGACCACGAAGTCACCCGGCTCCCCCCCGAGAAGCGCGACGCGGGCATGGTCTTCCAGGGCTACGCCCTCTGGCCGCACCTCTCCGTCTTCGAGAACGTGGCCTTCGGACTGCGGGTGCGGAAGCTTCCGAACGCGGATCTGCAACGTCGCGTCGGCGAGGCGCTCGAACTGGTCCAGATGACGGGCTACGCGGATCGGAAGCCCACCCAGCTCTCCGGTGGACAACAGCAGCGGGTCGCGCTCGCTCGAGCCCTCGCCTTCCGGCCCAGCGTGCTCCTGCTCGACGAACCCCTCTCGAACCTCGACGCGAAGCTTCGGCTGGAGATGCGACATGAGATCCGCCGGATCGTGGACGATGCGCAGATCACCACGATCTACGTGACGCACGACCAGGAGGAGGCGTTGTCGCTCGCCGACCGGATGGCGGTGCTTCGCGACGGCCTGCTGGTCCAGGCCGGTCCGCCGCGCGAGCTCTACGAAGCCCCGAATTCGAAGTTCACGGCGAGTTTCCTCGGCGAGACGAACTTCCTCGAGGGAACCATCGAATCCATCGAACGGGACTCGACCGTCGTGACCACGCCACTGGGGCGGCTCCGATCGGCCCGGTGTCTCGAGAAGTCGAGCCCCGGCGACGAGATCTCGGTCTCCCTCCGACCGGAGGCGTTCCGACTCCAGTCGCCGCCGCAGGATTGGAACCGNTTCTCGACGACGCTCCGCAGGTCGATGTTCCTCGGTGAAAGCGCGCAGCTCGAGGTGGAGACCGCGTCGGAATCGAGGCTCAAGGTGCTGGAACTCCATCCGCGGACGGATCGTTCGAAGGGCGAGACCATCGAACTCGCGATCGATCCGGCCGACGTCGTGCTCCTCCCCGAGTGAGTCGTTCTCCGTCGTCCCGTCGCGCGGACTCCATGAAACGACAACTGCTCATCGCGGCTCGANTGCTCATCGTCGCCACCGGCGTGACCGCGATCGTCCTGCTCGTCGACNGGCGGACGGTGGTGGTCGTCCCTTCCGACGCGGCCGATCCCTTCGGCCGGGCGGCGGATTCACCGGGCCGGCTCCCGGTGGCCGAGGCCACGACGCTCGAAGGCGGATCGGCACGGGTCGTGCTCGAGGACGGCGCGACCGCCACCGTGCCCGCCGCGTGGATCAGACCCGGTCTCATGGCGCTGCTCGGCGCCGCGAGTCCCGCCTGGCTGATCCTCGGACTCGCGATCGCCGGTCTGATCTATCCCCTGCAGACGACCCGGTGGTGGATGCTCATGCGATGCCGGGACATCGGGGCGACGTGGTCGAAGACGCTCCGACTCGTGATGGCCGGCGCCTTCTGCAACTTCCTGCTTCCGGGAACCGAGGGCGGCGACGTGGTGAAGGCCTGGGGCGTCGCCGCGGGCAGCGGCCGGCGGGTCGAGGCGGTCATGAGCGTCGTCTTGGATCGGATCACTGGAATCACCGGGCTCGTCCTGCTGGCCGCGCTCGCGGGGCTCTCGGCCGGGGACGTCGACGCCGGGAACCGACTGCACCGGTGGGCGGGTTGGTCGATGCTCGCGCTCACCGCCGTCATCGCATTCGCATTTCTCCTCGCCGCACGCGGTCGGATTCGAGCCCCCGGTCTTCTCGACCGGATCGGACGAGGACTCCCCGGCCGCGCGATCGATGCCGCGACCGCGTACGGACGACATCGCGGCGTGGTGGTTTCGGCGACGCTGATCTCCGTGGCGGTGCAGGCGATGCTCGCGGTGGCGGCCGGATGCTGCGCTCGCGCCCTGGGCGCCCCGATCGATCTCGCGACGATCCTCGTCGCGATGCCGCTGATCTTCCTCGCGGCGGCGGTTCCCGTCACCTGGCAGGGCGCCGGCGTGATGGAGCTGGTCGCGATCGGTCTCCTGGTGCGGGACGACGGGGCGACCGTGAACCAGGTCGTGGGCATGCTCCTGCTGTATCGCGGGATCGAGTTCGCCTGGAGCCTGGCCGGCGCCGCACCGGTCCTTCGCGGCGGGATTCGCATCCACCCCGAACGCGCGCCGGAAACCGCTGGTTCCGAAGCATGAACGACGAGGACGCGGAATCGATCTGCTAGCATTCTCGGAACGGAGTCCCGACCGCGATGCGCCAAGAATTCCTTCCATTCGCCCGTCCCTCGATCAGCGAGGAGGACGTCGCCGCGGTGAGCGAGGTGCTCAGGAGCGGCTGGATCACCACCGGCGCCCGCTGCGCCGGTCTCGAAGCGGCGTTCGTCGACCGGCTCGGAACCACGACCGCGGTCGCGACCTCCAGTGCGACGGGCGCGATGCATCTGGCCCTGCTCGCGCTCGACATCGGTCCGGGCGACGAGGTCGTCACTCCGTCGATGACCTGGATCTCGACCATCAACATGATCGTCCGTCTCGGTGCGACACCGGTGTTCGTAGACGTGGACCGCGACACCCTGATGGCGGGTCCGGCGGAGATCGAGGCGGCCGTCACCGGACGAACCCGTGCGATCATCCCCGTCGACTACGCGGGCGCCGCCGCGGAACTTCCCGCGATTCGCGCGCTCGCCGCGAAGCGTGGAATCGCCGTGATCGAGGATGCGGCCCACGCGGTCGGCACCAGGCGACGGTGCGGCGAGGAGGTCGGTTCCACGGGGACCGCCATCTTCAGCCTGCACCCGATCAAGAACATCACCAGCGGCGAGGGCGGCGTCCTCGTCACCGACGACGCCGAATTCGGCGACCGCGTCCGTCGACTCCGCTTCCACGGGCTCGGTGTCGATGCGTGGGAGCGGGGTCAGCAGGGTCGATCCCCGCAGGCGGAGGTGCTGGAACCCGGGTTCAAGTACAACCTCCCCGACATGAACGCGGCGCTCGGGCATTCGCAGTTCAACCGCCTCGACGATTTCATCGATCGACGTCGGGATCTCGCCTTCCGCTACCGCGATCGACTCGCGGGCACGCCCGGCGTCCTCCCCCTCGCCGACGCGGCGGAGACGGACCGGCACGCGTGGCACCTCTTCATCGTCCGGGTCGATCCCGAGACCGCCGGCATCGACCGCGGGGGATTCATGGAGGCGCTCAAGGCGAGGAACATCGGGACCGGAATCCACTTCCGAGCCGCACACGGCCAGCGATGGTTCGTCGATCATCCCGACCGGTGGCGGGGAGTCGACCTCGCGGACACCGAGTGGAACAGCGAGCGGATCTGTTCGCTCCCGCTGTTTCCCGCGATGCGGGACGAGGACGTCGACGAGGTCGCTCGGGCGATCCGCGAGATCGTTCCCGCGGCCGGAGGCGTCCCGGCATGAGCGCCGCGGTCTCGATCGTCATTCCGGTCTACAACGAGATCGAGAATCTCGATGCGCTCCTCGAGCGGGTGGTGTCGACCTGCGAGACCCTGCCGAATCCCTGGGAGGTCATCCTCGTCGACGACGGAAGCCGTGACGGATCCACCGAACGCCTCGCGGCGGCGGCCCGCCTCTACGGCGGCCATCTCCGGGCGATCGTGCTGAACCGGAACTACGGACAGCATGCGGCGATCATCTGCGGGTTCAGTCATGCGAGAGGCGACGTCGTGATCACGCTCGACGCGGATCTCCAGAATCCACCGGAGGAGATCCCCCGGATCGTCGAGTGCATCGAGCAGGGCAACGACGTGGTCGGCACCATCCGGCGGAACCGGCAGGATTCCTTCTTCCGGCGAAAGGCCTCCGCCTGCATCAACTGGCTGGTGCGGAAGTCGACCGGCGTGGGCATGAGCGACTACGGATGCATGCTTCGTGGATACCGCCGACCGGTGGTGAACGCGATCCTGCAGTGCCGCGAGCGAAGCACCTTCATTCCGGTGCTGGCCAACAGCTTCGCCAAGCGGGCGACGGAGATCGAGGTCTCCCACTCGGAACGCGCCGCCGGTGAATCGAAGTACAGCGTCTGGAAGCTGGTGAACCTGCAGTTCGACCTGCTCACCAGCATGACCACCACCCCCCTCCGGCTCCTCTCGTGGGCCGGCGTGGCGATCGCCCTCGGCGGATTCGGATTCGGGCTTCTGCTGCTCGCGGGACGTCTGTTCCTCGGCACCGAATGGGCGGAGGACGGGGTGTTCACGCTCTTCGCGGTGCTCTTCATCTTCGTCGGCGCCCAGTTCGTCGGCATGGGTCTGCTCGGCGAGTACCTCGGTCGCGTGTACCACGACGTCCGGGGCCGGCCCCGCTACTTCATCGATCGAATCGAAGGCGATTCCGGGCTCGAGCGGTCGATGCCCGAGCCTCGTCCCGACGGCATCGTCATCGAAACGGGAATCTCCCTATGAAGGTCGTCCTCTTCGCGTATCACGAGATCGGCGTCGCGGCGCTCGAAGCCCTGCTCGCCTCCGACGCCGAGGTGGTCGCGGTGTTCACCCATCGCGACGACCCCGGCGAGGGCAACTGGTTTCGGTCGGTCGCCCGGGTCGCCTCGGAGCACGGGATCCCCGTGCACGCGCCGGAGTCGCCGAACCATCCGCTCTGGATCGAACGGATCCGGGCGATGGGACCCGACGCGATCCTCTCCGCGCACTACCGCCGGATGATCGGCGGGGAACTGCTCTCGGCCTGCCCCGGCCGCAGCTTCAACCTGCACGCGTCGCTGCTCCCGCGTTTCCGCGGACGGGCTCCGATCAACTGGGTGCTGGTCGAGGGCGAGACCGAGACCGGAATCACCCTGCACCACATGACCGAGGCCCCCGACGCGGGCGACGTGGTCGCGCAGGTCGAGGTGCCGATCGACGAGACGGACACCGCCGCGACCCTCACCAGGAAGCTCGTCGCGGCCACCGGTCCGATGCTCGAACGGGTCCTTCCGACGATCGTGGACGGCAGCTTCACCGCGACGCCCCAGGCGTCCTCCGAGGCGACGACCTATCCGGGGCGATCACCCGAGGACGGCCTGATCGACTGGTCGGCGTCCGCGACCGACGTCCGGAACCTGGTCCGGGCGGTGACCCACCCCTGGCCCGGTGCATTCACCCACGCCGGCGATCGCGAGGTCCGCATCTGGTCCGCGACCGCGCTCGAGGGTGATTCCGAGGAGGCCCCCGGGACCGTGCTCGGCACGTCCCCGCTCACCGTCGCGTGCGGGAACGGCGCCCTTCGAATCGACGCCGGGCAGTCCGCGGACGGCGTCTGGAGCGGGGGCGATCATCTCGCGGAGGAACTGAACCTGGTGGACGGCATGCGGCTCGGTCGGGCGGCCCCGATCGCCGCGGCCCGACCACGGTCGGTCCTGATCCTCGGCGTCAACGGCTTCATCGGAAGTCATCTCTCCGAGCAACTTCTCGCCGCCGGATACGAGGTCTACGGCATGGACCTGCGGGCGACCAACGTCGAACATCTGCTCCAGCGCGAAGGGTTCCACTTCGTCGAAGGCGACATCTCGATCAACCGGGAGTGGGTCGAGTACCACGTGCGGAAGTGCGACGTGGTGCTCCCGCTGGTGGCGATCGCCACGCCGATCGAATACGTCCGGAATCCGCTGCGGGTGTTCGAACTGGACTTCGAACAGAACCTGCGGATCGTGCGCGACTGCGTCAAGTACGGGCGTCGGATCATCTTCCCGTCGACCAGCGAGGTCTACGGGATGTGCGCAGACGAGTCGTTCGACGAGGACCACTCCAGCCTCGTCCTCGGTCCGATCAACAAGCAGCGGTGGATCTACTCCTGCTCGAAGCAGCTCCTCGACCGCGTGATCTGGGCCTACGGTGCGAAGGAGGGGCTCGACTTCACGCTGTTCCGCCCGTTCAACTGGATCGGCCCCCGGCTCGACACCCTCGATTCCGCCCGGATCGGTTCATCGCGGGCGATCACCCAGTTGATCCTCAACCTCGTCGAAGGCACGCCGATCCAGCTGGTCGACGGCGGCGAACAGAAGCGATGCTTCACGGACGTCACCGAGGGGGTCGACTGTCTCTTCCGGATGATCGACGATCGCGAAGGTCGAAGCTCCGGTCGGATCGTGAACATCGGCAATCCCGAGAACGAGGCGAGCATCCGCGAACTCGCGGAGATGATCGTCGCGCGATTCGACGCGCATCCGATGCGTCACCGGTTCCCGCCCTTCGCGGGATATCGCGTGATCGAGAGCGGTCGGTACTACGGGAAGGGATACCAGGACGTCCAGCATCGACGACCGTCGATCCGCAACGCGAAGCGGATTCTCGACTGGACGCCCTCCCTCTCCACGCGGGAGTCGGTGGACCGTACCGTCGACTGGTTCATCGACGACCACGTGCGCTCGATGGTGACCGAGACCGGGAATCAGCGACCCGCCACCCTCAGCACGGTATGAAACTCGGCCTTCGAATCGACGTCGACACCTTTCGAGGTACCCGCGACGGCGTCCCGCGGCTGCTTCGAATCCTCGACGAACGGGACATTCGAGCGACGTTCTTCCTGACCGTGGGTCCGGACAACATGGGCCGGCACCTCCGTCGCCTCGTACGCCCCTCCTTCCTCTGGAAGATGCTCCGTTCCGACGCCGCCGGGATCTACGGGTGGGACATCCTGCTCCGCGGCACGCTCTGGCCCGGACCGGTCATCCACGAATCCCTCGGCGACCGACTCCGGGCGATCGCGGACGCGGGGCACGAGATCGGCATGCACGCGTGGGACCATCATCGATGGCAGGTCGCGGCGCATCGACTCCCCACCGAGGTCGTCCGGAACGAGATCCGCCGCGCCCACGAGGCGATCGCCGAGACCGTCGGCGTCCCGCCGACCTGCACGGCGGCTCCGGGGTGGCGATGCACGCCGGCGTTGCTGGCGCTTCGGGAGGGATTCGGATACCGATACGCCAGCGACTGTCGCGGGCGCGGAGCGTTCCAGCCTCCGCACGGACCGCCGCAGATCGCCGTCAACCTGCCGACCTGGGACGAGGCCGTCGGTCACGCCGGCATCGACGATTCGAACTTCAACGCCCACGTCATCGCGGGCATGAATCGAGACGATCTCGACGTCCTGACCGTCCACGCCGAATCCGAAGGGGGACCCAAGGCGGCGCTCTTCGAGGACTTCCTCGACCGGCTGGTCGCGGAGGGCGGCGAGGCCTGCACGCTCGGGGCGCTGGTTCCCGGGAATCCCCCATCGGCCGGGATCGGGCGGGGGACCGTGGCCGGACGGGAGGGCTGGGTCGCCGTTCGTGAGGACCACGTTCTGGCATGATGTCCTGCATGACGGATCTGCCACGATCACGACGGCTCGATCGGATCGCGCTGCTGATGGCCGCGGCGGTCTTCATCGGCGTCTTCCTCGTCCCCCTCGGACTCCGGCCGTTGGTGATGCCGGACGAGGGCCGGTACGGCGTGATCCCCGCGGAGATGATCGAGACCGGGGAATGGATCGTTCCGCATCTCCTGGGCGTGCGGTACTTCGAGAAACCGGTCCTCGGATACTGGATGACCGCGGCGGCGTTCCTCGGATTCGGCGAGAACGCGTTCGCGCTCCGACTACCGTCCGCGCTGACGACCGGATTCGCCGCGGGACTCGTGCTGCTCTTCGTCCGGAGATGGACGTCTCGCTGGGACGTGGCCGCGATCGCCGCGATGGTCTTCATGACCTCGCTCGAGGTCGCGATCCTCGGTACCACGGCGGTGCTCGACGGGCCGTTCGCCGCGCTGGTGACCGGATCGATCACGTTCTTCTTCCTCGCATGGCGGGCCACCGGACCGGTCCGTTTCGGATGGCTCGTCGCCTCCGGAGCGGCATGCGGTCTCGCCTTCCTCACCAAGGGTTTCCTCGCGATCGCGATCCCCGGAATCGTCCTCGCCCCCTGGCTCGCATGGGAACGCGACTGGAAGGGCCTCCTCACCCTCCCGTGGGTGCCGGGCATCGTCGCGATCGCGACGGTGCTTCCCTGGGGGATCGCGGTCCACCTCGCGGCGCCCGAATACTGGCATTACTTCTTCTGGATCGAGCACATCAACCGGTTCACGGGCGGCGCCCGCGCCCAGCACCCGGAGCCGTGGTGGTACTTCATCCCGATCCTGATCCTCGGGCTCTTCCCCTGGTGCCTCACCCTGCCGTTCGTGTTCGGCGGGCTTCGGCGGATCGGTGGATCACCGGAGACGCGACTCCTCCTGTGCTGGACGCTCATTCCGGTCGTCTTCTTCTCGATCTCCTCCGGAAAGCTCGCGACCTACATCCTCCCGGCCTTCGCGCCCGCGGCGATCCTGATCACCACCGGCCTGCTGGCCTTCTTCAGGAACGCCGTCGGCAAGCGGACCCGCGGCGAGTGGCTCCTGATCCCGCTCGGCGCCGTGCTGCTGCTGATCACCCCCTTCATGCCCCTCGATCCATCGATCGGCAGCGCGTGGGAGGACGGTGGCGAATGGCGTCTCGCGATCCTCGCCACGGCGCTCCTGGCCTGGGGGATCTTCGATCGAATCTCGCAGTCGACCCTCGATCCGAGGGAGCGGATCCTGCTCGGATGCCTCGGACCGGCGCTGGTGTTCTCGGTCGCCCCCGCCTGCCTGCCGACGGGATGGATGAAGATCTCGAAGGCGCCGGTGGCCTGGCTCGACCGGATGGAACCACTCACCACCGGAAGCCTGGTGCTGGCCGAAGCACCAACCATCCACGGCGCGGGCTGGGCCTGGCCGGATGCGGAGATCCGACTCCTCGGCAGTCCCGGTGAACTGACCTGGGGCGTCGAGAATTTCCGGGAGCACGCGGAGTGGCACGTGGAGGATTCCGAACTCACCGACGTGCTGCGGACCGCGACCCTCGACCGGCCGGTGGTCCTGCTGGCCGACGACCCCGAGACGCGAAGCGCGTCGCTCGAGGCCATTTCCGACGCCGCGGGACTCGGCCGACCGGCCTTCCGGCTCGATCGCGACATCCTCATCGCGGTCTGGCCGGCGGCGGCCGTGGACTGAAAACCGCTCGAGCCGCGGTCGAAAAACCGCCTGACGGCCCTGGAAAGCGTTTGTTGACCACTCCGAGCGGCTTTGAATCGGGATCGTGACTCGTGACGAAGACCAGTCGGTCCGGGATATCACGCGCCATCACCCAATTTCAAAAAGGAACGGGACCATGACCCCGAATCGAACGAACACCTCTCGTCGCTGGACCGCCGCCCTGGCCGGCACTGCCGCCGCGATTTCCGGCGTCTTCGCCTCCGCGACGGCCGTCGCCGATTCCGGGAACATCCCCGAGACCGCGATCGCCAGCGGACGACTCGACACGCTCGTCGCCGCGGTCCAGGCGGCCGGGCTGGCCGAAGCCCTCTCGGGTCCCGGCCCGCTCACGGTCTTCGCCCCCACCGACGCGGCGTTCGCCCGACTCGGCGAGGACACCCTTTCCAGCCTGCTCACCGACGAGGGCCGCCCGACGCTCGTCCGCATCCTCAAGAACCACGTGGTGGCCGGTCGCTTCGAAGCCCGCGATCTCGTGGACCGGGAGTCGATCGAGACGCTGGCGGGAACCAGCCTGCCGCTCGCCGCCGCCCGCGGACGACTCTTCGTCGAAGAGGCGGTCGTGGAGACCGCCGACGTTTCGGCCTCCAACGGGATCGTCCACCTCATCGACCGCGTGCTCGTTCCGGCACGCCAGATCTCCCCGATGGAGGCGCTCCTCGAGATCGCGGTCTCCCGCGGAGCCCCGCTCTACAACGAGGGCAACATCGACGCCTGTGCCGAGATCTACGCGACCGCGCTCGACGCCGTCTCGCTGTCCGGCGACTTCGGACTCGACGACAAGGGCCGCGCGAACCTCGCCACCCGGCTCGAGGAGATCTCCGGCGAAGCATCCAGCCGCGACCGGGCGTGGGCCTATCGCCGCATCATCGACAACCTCTTCGCCGAGGGCATGACCATGCAGCCCACCAGCGCCAACGCCAAGCCGTCCTCCGGACGAAGCGGATTCGCCCCCCGTGGCACCACGGTGTTCTCCTTCGAGGATCCGTCGGAGGCCGCCCGATGGCAGACCGTCCTCGACGGCGTCATGGGCGGTCGCTCCACCGGCAGGATCGCCGCGAAGGACGGCGTCGTCGTCTTCGACGGCGCCACCTCGCTCGAGAACAACGGCGGATTCTCCTCGATGCGGGTGCAGACCCCGGAAGGGCTCTTCGCCGGCGCCGACGCGATCCGGCTCATCGTCAAGGGGGACGGACGGGACTACAAGCTCGGCGTCTCCAGCGGCCGCAACCAGCGAGCCGGCGGGTACTGGCAGACCTTCCCGACCACGAAGGACACGTGGACGGAGGTGATCATGCCGATCGCCGACCTGGACCGTCAGTTCATGGGTCAGCGTCTCAACGGCCGGGTCTCGCCCGAGGACATCCGGGGCCTGCAGATCTACATCTACGACAAGAAGGCCGGTCCCTTCCGACTCGAGATCGAGTCGTTCGAAGCCGTCTCGCTCGGCGAGGACACCTTCGACGCCTGATCCGTCCGATCGGATCGATCCGCGTTCCACCCCTCGACGCACCGCTCGTCCGGCTCGACCCGGACGGGCGGTGCAGTCTTGCGCGGGCCGGCTTTTCGGAAAGGGAATTCCGCATCGAGCGGACTGGGTGCCGATTCCACCAGGAACCGACCGTGCCGGACCTCGATCGACCGGATGGCCGACGGTGGTTTCATCGAGCCGCCGTGGTGCGTCCGTCGCGATGGAGTCCTCCGCTTCGGTCGATCGACGGGCGATCCCAGTTCGAGATCCGACTTCCGCGGCCGCTCGCACCCCGCCACGCGCTTCGCGGACTCATTCGTCGAGCAGCCCGCGGACCACGGACGGTCGTTCGACGACTCCGTCCGACGTCGCGAGCGCCAGCAGCATCCGGGGGAGGTGAAACGGACCCTTCCAGAGATTTCCCTTCACGCGGGAGGAGATGGATCCGTCCCGACGAAGGTAGCCGAACCATTCCGGATGGTCCGGGTCGTCGAAGTGTTCGAGCGCCCACGTCGTGACCGCCGCCTCGCGATCCCGGTACCGCGCATCCCCCGTCGCCCGATGGGCCATGCGACAGGCGATGATCGTCTCGCAATGGGGCCACCAGTACTTCATCTCGTGTTCGATCGCCGCCGGCGGTCCGCCCGCGAGATCCACGAAGGCGAGGATCCCCCCGTGCTTCCGGTCCCATCCCCGATCCCACGACCAGTCGAGCATGTCGAGACCGGCGTCGACCATGCCTGCGTCGTCGCGTCGTCGGCCCTCGTCCATCATGAACCAGGCCCCCTCCATCGCATGACCGGGATTCAACTGGCGCGAATCGAGGTGATCGATCACCGAACCGTCCGGCGCGACGATCTCCATCACCGCCTGGAGCCCGGGCTGGAGGAAGTCCGCGCGGATCTCCGCGGCCGCCTCGACCGCGACCGCGTCCGCGAACGCGCCACCGATCGAATCCCGGAAGACCTGCGACACGCCCAGTGAGATCATCGGATGCCCGAAGGACTTCGCGGGCCGGTTCATGGTCTTCGCGTCCATCATCCCCGGCTCGGTCATGACGCGGCGGGCGAGCCGGAACATCGTCTCCGCCTCGCGGGCGAGCCCGGCATCGCGATCGAGGGCCGCGACCTCCGCCATCGCCATCGCCGCGAAACACTCGGAGTAGGCGTACCGTCGCTTTCGTATCGGGCGACCGCGTCGATCCAGATGGAAGAACATCCGACCGTCGTCGTCCGTCGCATGACGTCTTCCGAATTCGAACACCGTTTCGAGCGCGGTCCGCCACGCGGGCCGCGGCTCGATCGTCCTCGAGACGCGTGCGAGCAGCCACGCGAAGCGAAACTGCTGCCAGACGCCCTTGTCGTGATCGAGGACCGAACCGTCCCGATCGAGACAGGTCATCACGCCGCCGTGCGTCGCGTCGACGCCCCGGTCGATCCAGAAAGGCAGGACCTCGTCCACGAGTCTCGCGAACGCGTCCTCCCCGGTCATCATGGCCGGCGATCCACGGTGCCCGCTCCGGGCGTCAGCCCGGGAATGCCGAGCGCGGCGATCTCCTCGAGCACCGCCGCCAGCGTCTCCGGCTCGAGTCGGGTCTCCGGTGACCGCGGTGGTCCGATCGGCACGCCGACCGTCTCGAGGAGCGCGCGGCCGGTTCGCAGGACGCCGTGACGGAGCAGCGGGACCACGAGCCTCGCGATCCGCCGCTGGGCGATCCGAGCCGCGGACATGTCGCCCTCGGCGAAGGCCCGGAACACCGCGTGTGCCGGCTCCGCCGCGTATCCGTAGGTGCTGCCGATCGCGGAGACGCAACCCGCGGAGAGTCCCGAAAGCAGGTTCTCGTCGGCCCCGAAGAAGATTCGAAGACCGTGGATCTCGGCGAGCTCGACGGCCAGCTGCAGCTGGATCGCATCGCCGCTCGTGAACTTCAAACCCGCGAAGCCCGGGATCCTCGACACCGCGGACCGGATGACGTCGGCCGCCGGAAACGACACGCCCCCGAACGCCGAGATGTCGTAGACGAGATAGGGCCGACCCTCCCCCGCCTCCGCGATCCGCGCGTGATGATCCACGATCGCGTCCACGTCGCGGGCGCTTCCGAAGGTCGGATTCATCGCGGAGATCGCATCGACCCCGACCTCGTGCGCATGTCGGGCGAGCGCCTCCGCCTCGGGCAGCGCATTCGATCCGACGTGCGCGATGATCCTCATGGATCCGGACACCGCGTCCAACCAGGTCTCCAGGATCGACCGCCTTTCCGCGGTCGTCAACGCCAGCGACTCGCCGGTCGAACCGCAGACGTACACCGCGTCGATCCCGTTGGAGCGCAGGTGCCGGGCGTAGCCGGGGATCACCGCGGGATCGAAGCGGCCCGATGCATCGAAGGGGGTGTGGACCGCCGCGATCGGACCGCTCATCGAATCGATCACGGCGAGCGGATTGGAATCGCCGGCGGCCGTCATGTCGGCAGCGTACCGTGATGGCGGGCTGGTTAGCATGGCATCCGATGAATACCACGTCGATTCGCCGCCACTGCATCACCGAAGCCCTCGCGCCGGTCCTCGGGATCCTCCTCGCCACCACCGCGATCCTCGCCCTCGGCGTGCCGAACTCGCTGGCCGCCGAGAACCGCGTTGATCCGGTCCTCGAGATCGACTTCGATTCGACGCCGCCGCTCCCGGACGGCGAGGGTCTCGCCGGCGCGATCGCCGGCCGAAGCGGTGCCACGATCATCGTCGCCGGCGGCGCCAATTTCCCGGACGAGCCGCGGTGGGAGACCGCGAAGGTCTGGCATGACGCGGTGATGGTCCTCGATCTCTCGGACGAATCGCCGGCGTGGACGACGCTCCCGGATCGACTTCCGCGAGCGATCGCCTACGGCGTCTCGTTGAGCCATCCGACGCGAGGCGTGATCTCGATCGGCGGTGCGGACGGCCGCGAACACCTGGACGACGCGTTCGTGCTCGCGATCGAAGGCGGCGACCTCGTCCGGTCCCCGCTTCCGGACCTGCCCACCCCCCTCGCCTACGCGACGGGGGTGCTCGTCGGCGACGTCGTGGTGGTGATGGGTGGACAGGCGACGCCGGACGGCCCCGCGAGCGACGCCGTCTTCACGCTCGATCTCTCGACCCTCGGGACATCGACCGAGGAGCCCGCGTGGCGGACCCGCCCCGTCATCCCGACCGGTGGTCGCATCCTCCCGGTCGCCGCCACGCACCAGGGCGAGGTGTTCCTCTTCTCCGGCGTCGCCCTCGAGCCCGACGGCGAGGGTGGTCACCGGAGGATCTCGCCGTACCTGACCGACGCCTTCGCCTTCGACCCGCGGTCCGGATCGAACGCCTGGCGCAGGCTTGCGGATCTGCCTCGTCCCGCGGCGGCCGCCCCGAGTCCGGCCATTCCCGTCGGTTTCGACCTGCTCGCGATCGTCGGAGGCGACGATGGATCCCTGCTCGACCGGATCGCCGGCCTCCGGGACGACCATCCCGGATTTCCGGACGACGTCCTCGTCTACCACCCGATCACCGATCGTTGGACCGTGCGAGGGCGGTTCCCCCGGGATCGAACGAACGACCGACAGCCGCCGGTGACCGCCGCCACCGTCCCGATCGAAGGCACGGGGACGTCCCTCGACGGAGGCGTGCTGATCGCGAGCGGCGAGATCCGGCCTCGAAAACGCACACCGCACCTGGCGTTCATCCGCGCCGTGGTCCCGGTCCAACCCCTGGCGTCGCTCGACTGGTTCGCCATCGGCGGCTACGGACTGGTGCTGGTCTGGATGGGCGTCCACTTCTCGAAGCGGGAGAACGGCACCGAGGACTACTTCCTCGCGGGACGTCGGATTCCATGGTGGGCCGCTGGGATCTCGATCTTCGCGACCTCCCTCAGCGCCATCACGTTCATGGCGATCCCCGCGAAGAGCTGGAGCACCGACTGGGTCTACTTCCTGCAGAACCTAGGGATCCTGGCGGTCGCGCCGCTCGCGGCGTTTCTGCTGGTCCCCTACTTCCGGCGACTCGACGTCGTCACCGCCTACGAATATCTCGAACGACGTTTCCACTGGTCGCTGAGACTCGCGGCCAGCGCGCTCTACATGCTCTTCCAGGTCGGCCGCGTCGCGGTGGTCACGCTCCTGCCCGCACTTGCGCTGACCGCGATCACCGGTCTCGACGTGACCTGGTGCATCCTGCTGATGGGTGGCATCTGCATCGCATACACCGTGCTCGGGGGCGTGGAGGCGGTGATCTGGTCGGACGTCCTCCAGGCGGTGATCCTGCTCGGTGGCGCGGTCTGGGCGCTCGTGATCCTGTTGAACGGAACCGACGGTGGCTTCGCCGGCATGCTCTCGGACGCGGGTGACGCCGGGAAGATCCGGCTGGTCGATCCCTCCTGGGACCTGACCCGGCCGTCGCTCTTCGTGATCATGCTCGGCGCGATCTTCGGAAACCTGATCCCCTACGCCAGCGACCAGTCGGTGGTGCAGCGATACCTCACGGTGCGGGACGAGCGAGAGGCGAAGCGGGCGATCATCGGTGGCGCGGTCCTCGCCATTCCAGCCTCCCTGATCTTCTTCGGACTCGGCACCGCCCTCTGGAGCTTCTACCGTTCGAATCCGGAACTGCTCCAGCCGACGGCGAAGCTCGACCAGATCCTGCCGATGTTCGTGATCGATCAGCTTCCTCCCGGCATCTCGGGCCTCGTGGTGGCCGCGCTCTTCGCCGCGGCGATGAGCAGTCTCGATTCGGCGATGAACTCCGTCTCCACCGCCTTCACGACCGACTGGTATCGGCGGTTCCGGCCCGATGCCGACGACCGGCGGTGCCTGCGGGTGGCCCGTTGCGCGACCATCGGCATCGGCGTGATCGGCACCGGTGCGGCGCTGCTGATGGAACGCGTGAACGATCCCAGCCTGCTCGACGTCTGGTTCAAGGTGCTCGGCCTGTTCGGCTCCGGCGTGGCCGGCGTGTTCCTGCTCGGCGCCCTCACCCGTCGGGCCGGCGCCGTCGCGGGGTGGTCGGGTCTCGTCGCGGGCGCCCTTTCGGTGTGGGCCGTGGGCGCATTCACCGATGTCAGCGGCCTCGCGTACGCCGCGGTGGGGATCATCGCCTGTCTCGTCGCGGGGTTGTCGGTCGGACTCGTCGATCGTCGCGCCACGCCGTTCACGCTTCCGCCGCGCATCGATTGAACGAAGAACCCCCGCGACGCGAGCGCCGCGGGGGTTCCACCGGAAGAGAAGGAAGAAGTCGGGGTCAGTCCTCGATCTGGACCTGGTTCGCGAGCCGGACCAGCATGAGTCCCAGATCGAGTCCGTCGGTGATGCCGTCCTCGTTGAGGTCGCCCTCCTCCGTTCCGAACGCCTTGCAGAGCCAGAGGAAGTCGTCGTCGTCGACGATGCCGTCCCGATTGAGGTCCATCGGGTCGTACAGGATGCCGGGAAGTTCCACGTAGGCGCACCGATCGGTGCAGAGGATGGGACGGGGATCAGTTCCGATCTCGCTCGTGGCGGCCTGCGTTCCGGCGCCCGGAAGCGGATTCCAGTTCCGTCCCTTCGAACCCTTCTTCCGCTCACCGTCGGACTCGATCGTCCAGCGGTCGGCCCCGGGGGCGACGCCCACCGAAGGCGTGTTGCGGGTGACCGTCTTCCCGGGCGAGTAGGTGCCCGCCTCGGGGATCGATGCTCCGGTACCGAGGTACTTCGCGTTCTTCCGCGAGTTCTGCCCGGCGTCGGCGGTGGCGGCGGTGGCGAGTGCCACCAGGGCGGTGAGGACGATCTTGCGGGTGGTGCCGTTTTTCATGGCGGTTTCCTTCCGTGTGGGTCTTTCGAGGGTGAATGTGTCGAACCAACGACCCGTAGCGGGACCGCGGATCGTCGTGACACGATTCCACGCGAAAGTCTCGAATCCCCCGAACGCGAGCGTCGAACCACGTCGGGAGTCGTAGGATGCGGGATTTCCACTCACCTTCGGGCCACTTCGCTTGCCGCCAGGCCGCCTGCCATCCTCGCCCTCGACGAGCGGCCTCCTGACCCTCGGCCTGGTTCTCGCCACCTGGTGGCCGCTCGCCGCGAGCTGGCTCCTGATGGGCATCGAGATGCCCCTGGTGACCGCGGTCATGGGACGTCTGCCGGACGAGACCGTCCAACTCGCCGCGTACGGGGGCGTGTTCTTCCCGATCAGTCTCGCGATCGAGGCGCCGGTCATCATGCTGCTCGCCGCCAGCACCCGACTGTGCGACTCCCCGGCGAACTACCGCTACCTGCAACGATTCTCGCGAAGACTCGGACTCGGCCTCACCGCCGTCCACGGGTTGATCGCGTTCACACCCCTCTTCGACCTCGTCGTGGTCCCGGTGCTCGACACGCCGGAAGCCGTCGTCGAACCGGCCCGACTGGGGTTCCAGTGGATGCTGCCGTTCACCATCGCGGTCGCGGAACGGCGGTTCCACCAGGGCGTGCTCATCCGTTACGGCCGGCAGCGAAAGGTCGGGATCGGAACGATCATCCGCCTCGTGGCGGTCCTGATCCCGCTTCTCGTCGGCCTCGCGATCGAGACCGAACAGTCCGCCGCCGTCGCCGGCTTCGCGATCTCCTCCGGCGTGGTGGCGGAGGCGATCTACGCCCGGTGGTGCGTGCTGGAGGTGGAACGAGGCCCGATGCGGGATGCGGTTTCCGAGCGACTGCTGGACCTCGGGACCACGGTGAGGTTCTACTTCCCGCTCGCGCTCACCTCCGTGCTCTCGCTCGCCTCGTATCCGATCTGCAGCGCCGGCATGAATCGGATGCCGGAAGCACTCACCTCGCTCGCCATCTGGTCCGCGGTGACGGGGCTGGGTTTCTTCTCGCGCTCCAGTGGAATGGCCTTCAACGAAGTGGTGATCCGTCATGCGGGCGATCCGGGCGGCCCGCGGGCGCTTCGACGCTTCATGCTCCTCGCGGGCCTCGGGATATCGATCCTCGTCGCGATCGTCGCGGCGACCCCGCTCGGCGAGGCGTGGTACGTCGATCTCGAACGGATCCCCCCGAGCGGCATGTCGATGGCGAGGCTCGCGACCTGGCTCATGGTCCCGATGCCGTTCCTCACCTTCCTCATCAGCTACTGGCAGGGCATGCTGGTCCATGCCCACCGGACGAGACCGATCTCGGAGGGCGTGGCGATCGGCCTCGCCACGATCGGGCTCGTGCTCGTCGTCTTCGTCGCGCTCGGGACCGTCCCGGGAGGTGTCGCGGCCACCCTCGCGATCACGGTGGCGGGCGTGCTCCAGGCCGCATGGCTCGCGATCCGCTGGGCCGGCGTCCGACGCCGGGATCCGGTGGAATCGGCGTGACCGGAGACCCGGACGGGAGCGCCGGATGCGGCGGCGGGAGCATCCGGGTCGAATCGACCGCAGCCCGGTTCAGGCACGGTTTCGGCGGTGCCGGACGCCGTCGATGGTCACCGCCGCCACGATGATGCCGCCGATGATGATCTCCTGGACGGAATTGTCGATGCCTGCGAGCGTGCACCCGGCGCTCAGCGCGCTCAACATGAATGCGCCGATCATCGTCCCGAGAATGCCGCCCTCGCCACCGGAGAGGCTCGCGCCACCGATCACCACCGCCGCGATGATCTGGAGTTCCAGACCGACGGCCGTGGTCGGATCGCCCACCCCGAGCCTGCCGAGCGTCACCGCACCCGCGATCCCCGCCCCGAGTCCGCAGAGCACGTAGACCACGATCTTGGTGCGACGAACCGCGACCCCGCAGAGTCTCGCCGTCTGCTCGTTCGATCCGATCGCGACGACGTGCACGCCGAAGGGGGTCCGGCGCAGGACGAGACCCGCGACGACCGCGATCACGAGGAGCGACCAGACGGCCGGGGCGACGAGCAGCCACGAAGGTTCCGGCGTCTTGTCGACGAATCCCTCCAGCCACCCCACGGATTCGGGCGGCGGGGCGATCCGTTGATTGCTCGAAAGAAGTTTCGCGAGCCCTCGCGCGATTCCGAGCATCCCGAGCGTCACGATGAACGGTGGGATGCGAAGCGAGGTCACCAGCCCGCCGTTGAGAAGCCCGCAGGCCACGCCGGTGCCCGCCGAGACGGCGAGTGCCGAGGACGGGGAATGCCCGGCGTCCAGGGTGAGGGCACCGGTCACGCTCGCGAGCGCGATGACCGATCCGATCGAGAGGTCGATGCCGCCGGACACGATCACGAAGCACATTCCGATCGCGCCGATCCCCACCACGACGGTCTGGACCGCGATGGTCTGGGCGTTCCGCGCGGACGCGAACGCCTCCGGCTCGATCGCGACGAAGATCCCGAGGACCAGGAAGAGCCCGATGAACGGAGCCGCGAGCCGACCGATTCGGCCGAGCCACGGAGTTTCCGGATCGTTCGCCTCGACGCGCTTCGCGACGGTCATGCGGCCTCCTCCCCGTCCGCATCCGCGCCGCCGAGAACCGCTTCGGACATCAGCGACGATTCCGTCCACGCGCCGGCCGGGCGGGCCGGGCCGAGCACCCCGCGGTGCATCACCGCGATCCGATCGCAGATTCCCAGCAATTCCGGCAGATGCCCGCTGGTCATCACGATCGTGCGTCCATCGCGGGCGAGCCGGTCGAGGAGCCCGTAGACCTGGACCTTGCTCCCGATGTCGATTCCGCGGGTCGGTTCATCGAGCAGGAGCACGTCCGCATCCTGGTGGAGTAGTCGCGCGATCGCGATCTTCTGTTGATTGCCACCGGACGACGTCCCCGCCGCGGCGGTCGAACCCCCGGTCCGGATCGCCAGTCGATCGAGCCAGACCGAAGCGGCCTCGTCCATGCGACGAGACGACAGCAACCCGCCGCGGGCGATCGGACGCAGTCGGGGAAGCAGCAGGTTCTCGCCCACGCTCATCGCCAGCGCAAGCCCTTCACCCTTCCGATCCTCGCTCAGGAATCCCAAGCCCGCACGCATGCGGCTCCGAACCGACGCCGAATGACGGATCTTCCGGCCATGGATCTCGAGCGCTCCACGATCCGTCGGATCGAGTCCCGCGAGACACCGGAGGAACTCCGTCCGACCCGCGCCCACCAGTCCCGCGATGCCGAGGATCTCCCCACGATGCGCCTCGATCGAGGCGTCCACGGGAAGGGAACGACCGGCGATCGCTCGTGCCCGGAGCCGGATCTCCCCGGGGGATCGCCCCCCGGGGGGAAATACCGCGTCGAGCGATCGTCCGATCATCCGTTCGACCAGCCCCTCGTCGGACTGATCCGCCATCCGACCGGTGGAGACCGTCACACCGTCACGAATCACCGTGTAGCGATCGGCGACCCGGCGGATCTCCTCGAGGAAGTGGCTGATGTAGACGATCGCCAGACCTTCGTCGCGAAGACGACCGACGAGCTCCAGCAGGCGATCGGCGTCCCGTCGACCGAGCGAACTCGTGGGTTCGTCCATCACCACCACCGACGCCTCGCTCGCGAGTGCCCGGCCGATCTCGACGATCTGACGCACCGCGGCTGGAAGATCCCCCGTCCGTCGTCCGGGATCCAGGTCGCCGTGACCGAGACGTCGCAGCACGTCCTCGGACCGCTTCCGCATGCTCCGGAGGTCGAGGGGCGATACCGATCCGAGGAACGGGACTCGACGAGGCTCCACGCCCAGCGCGATGTTCTCCGCCACCGAGAGATGTGGTGCCAGCGCGAGTTCCTGGTGGATCATCGCGATCCCGCCACGCCGCGCATCCACCGGTCCGGTCGGCCGCCACGGCCGACCGAGAAAATCCATTTCCCCGGCGTCGGGCGACTCGATCCCGGAGAGGATCTTCATCAGCGTGCTCTTTCCGGCCCCGTTCTCGCCGACCAGCGCGTGCACCTCGCCTCGCTCGATCTCCAGTGAGACCCCGCGCAACGCGTGGACACCCCCGAAACGCTTGCGGACTTCGCGCATCGCGAGCAACGGAACGCCGCCGGGTGATGTGGTTTCGGACACGGGACGCCTCCCGAACGGTGTCGTCGGATCAGCGAAGGTACTCGTCGATGGGTGGTGCGAGCACCGTCCTCGCTTCCGGCGTGTCCATGTTCCCGAGGTTCACGACCACGCAGCCGGTGTCGACCCGGGCGGGCACCTCGCGACCCTCGATCGCGTCGATCAGGAGTCCGACCCCCCGTTCCCCCATGGCGAATGGACTCTGGACGACCAGCGCGTCGACCTTCCCGCCGCGGAGCCCTTCGACCAGGGATTCCGAGGCGTCGAAGCCGACGATCACGGTCTCCTCCTTCCGACCGGCCTGGTCGAGGGTCCGCATGAACGCCACCGTCGCCGGTTCGCACGGCGCGAACACCCCGTCGATCCCCGAAAAGCGATCGAGCAGGTTCTCGGCGGTCGAGACGCATCCTTCGAGCGTCGCCCCTCCATATGCGTTGTCGGAGAGGATCTCGATGTCCGGGAAGTCCGCGCGGATGGTGTCGATGAATCCATCCTCCCGCCGCGTGGTGCTGGCCGAACCCTCCACGTAGCGCATCACGACCACCCCGCCCCGACCCTCGAGCAGTCGACCCATCTCCCTCGCCGCGCGAACACCGCCCTCGTAGTTGTCGGTCGCCGCGAAGGTCACCGATCCATCCCAGTTCACGCCGGAGTCGATCACCGCGACGGGTATCCCGGCCTCGACCGCCTCCTTCAAGGGTCGGATCAGCGCGGTGTCGTCGAGCGGCGCGATCACGATGCCGTCGACGCCCTTGGTGATGAACTGCTCGACGACCTTGATCTGGTCGTCGCGATCGTCCTCCCGAGCGGGGCCCTGCCAGACGACCTCCACCCCGAGATCCCGACCGGACTTCACCGCGCCGGCGTGGACCGCCTTCCAGAACTCGTGGCTCGTGCCCTTGGGAATGACCGCGATGGTGCGAACGCCGGCGACGGCGGGATCGCCCTCCGGATTCCCGGACGGACGATCGCATCCGGCGATCGTGAACGCGATGCTGGCGATGATTCCGAGCCCGCGAATGCGGTTGAGCATGGCCGATCTCCGGTTGTTTTCCGTTCGCGGTCTTTTGCGTCTTGACGTGCCCGTCTCGTCGAGGGTACACCTCGACGGTCGGTCCGGCAATGCGCCGCGGATTCCGACCAACGCCCCGGACGTCCCGGGCGCAAGCGGACCGGCCCGGACGCATCGCCCCTCGAGGGCAGTCAGGGATCGAATGGCATCGATAGTGGTGACTGGTGCGAACGGCTGCATCGGATCCTGGGTGGTCAAGCGACTCGTCGAGGCGGGCGACGACGTCACCGCCCTCGACCGGGGTGACGAAGGTCACCGGATCGAGGCGGTCCTCGACGACGACGCCCGCGCCCGGGTCCGCTTCGTGACGGCGGACGTCGCCGACGCCGCGGCCGTGCGCCGCGAGGTCGAGCGGAGCGGGGGCGACGGCGTGATCCATCTCGCGGGGCTCCAGGTGCCGACGTGTCGTGCCGACCCCATGCTCGGCGCCCGCGTCAACGTGCTGGGCACGCTCGCGGTGTTCGAGGCCGCGGCGTCCGTCGGGTGTCCGGTGGTGTACGCGTCGAGCGCCGCGGTGTACGGCCCCGACGACGATCCGCTGCGACCGCATCCGGAATCCGAGGCCGGTGATGCGCGGACGCACTACGGGATCTTCAAGCTCGCCAACGAAGGCAACGCCCGGATCTACCATCAGGACCGAGGCGTGCGAAGCGTCGGCCTTCGACCGCTCACCGTGTACGGGGTCGGCCGCGACTTCGGCATGACCAGCGGACCGACCACCGCCCTCAAGGCCGCCATCCTCGGGAGGCGGTACACCATCGGATTCCGCGGTCCCACCGACTTCCAGCTGGCCGACGACGTCGCGGAGACCTTCGTGCGATGCCTCGCCGCACCCGACGGCGCGCATGTCTGCAACCTGCACGGCGAGACCGCGACCGTCGAGGAGGTGGTCGAATCGATCGATCGCGTGCTTCCGGCCGAATGCCGCGGATTCATCGACTGCGACGGCCCGCATCTTCCCATTCCCGGCGCACTCGACGACGGACTGCTGGAATCCCTCATCGGCCCGCCTCCGCGGACCTCGCTCGAAGCGGGGATCCGACGCACGGCCGACGCCTTTCGCGATCTCCTCGAAGAAGGTCGGCTCGATCTCCGGGACCTTCCCGAAGAGGTCGGTTCATGAGCGGAGGACCGGACATCCACCCCCGGCCGCTCGCAGGCGTCGCGATCCGGGTGGATCCGGCCGACAACTGCGCGGTTGTGAAGTCCGGAGTGGACGCCGGCACGTCGGTGGACGTCGACGACCGGCGACTGGTGATCCGTGCCGACATCGGACCGGGGCATCGTTTCGCCCTCGAGGCGATTCCCGACGGTGACTTCGTCGTGCAGTACGCCCAGCCGATCGGGACCAGTCGCGGCCTCGCGCCGGGAGACGCGATCACGGAAGCCACGATGTCCAACGACATCCCGATCGTGCGCGAGATCCCCGATGATCTCCGGAATCCGCCGCCACCCCGCCTCCCGGACGAGGCGATCGGCACCTTTCCCGGATTCCTTCGCCCGGACGGACGGACGGGGACCCGTAACTTCCTGCTGGTGCTGCCCACGTCGATGTGCTCCAGCCACGAGGCGAACCAGATCGCGACGATCGCCGAGTTCCAGCACTGGTCACGGTCCCGGTTCCCCAACGTCGACGGCGTCGTCGCGATTCCGCACTCCAAGGGTTGCGGCTGCTCGGACGGATCCAATCTCGACATCACGATGCGGACCCTCGCCAACTACGCGGATCACCCGAACGTCGGCGGCGTGCTCATGCTCGAGCTCGGCTGCGAGAAGACGAACCAGACCGTGGTCGATCGGTGGTTGAGCGAACACGGTGGATTCTCCTGGAACAAGCCGGTGGAGCGGATCGGCGTCCAATCCGAGGGCGGCACCGAAGCAACGGTGCTCCGAGGCCTCGCGCTCGTCGAGCGGATGCTGCCGGAAGTCGACCGCTTCCACCGCACCGAACGTCCGGTCTCCGAGATCGTGCTCGGACTCAAGTGCGGCGGCAGCGACGGTTTCAGCGGACTCAGCGCGAATCCCTCGCTCGGCATCGCGACCGACCGGCTGATCGACCGTCGAGGCACCGCGATCATCACCGAGGTTCCGGAGTTCTGCGGTGCCGAACACGTCTTCGCCTGGCGAGCGAAGGACGCGGCGACCGCTCGGGCCGTGTACGAGACCGTCGACTGGTACAAGGCGCACGCATCGGTGTTCGGAACCAGGCTGGACGACAACCCGAGCCCGGGCAATCGCGCCGGTGGACTCCTGAACATCGCGATCAAGAGCCTCGGGGCGCTCGCGAAGGCCGGCAGTCGTCGCGTGGAGGGATGCTGCGGCTACGCCGAGCGGCCCACGTCGCCGGGGCTCTGGCTGATGCAGGGACCGGGTTACGACCAGGAGGCGACCCCCGGCATCGTCGCGTCGGGAAGCAACGTGGTGGTCTTCACGACCGGACGCGGCACCACGATCGGAAATGCGATCTGTCCCGTGATCAAGCTGTCCAGCAACACCGAGACCTTCCAGCGGATGAAGCACGACATCGATCTCGACGCGGGAACCGTGATCGAGGGATCCGAGACGATCGAGGCGTGCGGCGACCGGGTCTTCCGTCACGTGGTCGACGTCGCCGGCGGCGCACCGGTGCACGCCGAGAGGACGAAGCACCGAGAATTCCAGATCTGGTCCGAGTGCTCCGTGTCCCTGTAGCATTCCGCAGGCATTCGATCGTCGCTTCCTGACGGGGATCGATGACGTCCCGAACGATTCCCGGAGCGATGCATGAAGGCCGCCCTGCTCGTCGAACCCCGGGTCCTCGCCCACCGTGAGATCCCCGATCCGCGGCCGGAGGTCACCGACGTGGCGGTCCGGCTCGACGCGGTCGGAATCTGCGGGTCCGACGTGCACGTCCACGACGGCGTCGCGAACTGGAACCTGGGCACCGATGGCCGGCCGGTCCCGCTCGGTCGGCAGTCCCAGATCCTCGGTCACGAGATGGTCGGACGGGTCGTGGAGACCGGCGGGGCGGTGGAGGACCTCGCTCCCGGCGATCGCGTCGTGCTCGATCAGGGGATCAACTGCGCGTCGCGGGGACGGCCCTCGGGGGACTGGTGCGAGTACTGCGCGACGGGATTCTCCCATCACTGCGTCGACTACGAGGAACACGGGATCACCGGACTCCCCGGCGGCTTCGCGGACTGCATCTCGATACCCGCGGTGAACGCGATTCCGATCGTCGGCGACGTGTCCGCCGAGGTCGCCGCCCTCACCGAACCACTGGGATGCGTGGTCCACCATCTTCGTCTGGCCGAGCGGCAGGCCCTCCGATACCGGTTCGGGGCCGCGGACCGGCGGGATCGAATCCGGTCCGTCGCGATCTTCGGCCTTGGACCGTCGGGGCAGCTGTTCGGGCGCGCACTGCGAAACCTGATCGGATTCGAAGGAAGGATCTTCGTGGCCGACCCGTCCGACCCGAAGCGGCGGATGGCGGTCGAATCCTTCGAGGCGACCGCGGTGGAATCCGGTCCCGATCTCGCGAAGGACATCCTCGAGCGGACCGGAGGCCGGGGATGCGAGATGGTCGTGGACGCGTGCGGTTCGCCTTCCGCCTGGATCGACTTCGCGCGGATCGTTCGCAAGCAGTCGACCGTGATCCTCTATGGATACGGACGGGATCGTGGCAACGCCGGCTCCCTCGACGCCCTGCAGTGGCGTGGTGCGGGGCTCGTGACCTCGAGCGGCGCCTCCGGACCGATCGACGCCGACGGTCGGCCCGAGCTCTATCGCACCTGCCTGGATCACCTCCAGTGCGGGCGGGTGGTCGTCAACGACCTGATATCCCATCGATACCACCGTCTGGAGGACCTCGACCGCGCGCTGGGATCGGATCCGAAGACGTCCGGGTATCTCAAGGGCGTGCTGCTTCGTTCAGATGGTTGACCGCTCGGTCCCGGCCGACGCCCCCGCTTCCCCGGAGGTCGTGCCGTCCGACGAGCGTGGATCGAGATCGAGGGCGTAGATCTCCAGTTCGGATCGCGACTCGTGATCCACCCTGATGCCGATCGGACGATATCCGAGACGACGCCGTGATTCCGAACTTCCGTTCGAGCAGAGGCACAGGTCGTATCGCCAGCCACGGCCCGCGGCGTGCTCGCGGATCGCCGCCGACATCGCGTCGTTCAGCCCCGCATCGGCGATGCCCGGATCGACGGCCAGGTGTCTGGAGAACGAGACCCCGATCGCACCGACGGCGAGATGTCGGTGATCGAGGAGGCGTGCGACCTCCGGATCGACCCGGTCGAGCGGGGTGATCTGGATCGACGCCACGATGCGGTCGGCGCGATCACGAAGCAGCAGGAGTTCCGCATGGGGGTCGACGCGATCACCCGTTCCGGACGACATCGAGGCTTGGTCGCCCGACTCGGCCTGCGACCGGGCGTCGCCGACGCGTTGTCGGAACGCTTGCGCCTCCGATCGGACCGCGTCGGAGTCGGCGACGTGCACGGTCCAGGACGCGGCCGGGGACCCGTCCGTGGCGTTCGAGGCGTTTCGGGTGCGAAAGCGATCGGGGACCCCGTATCCCGGCGGTTCCCCTGGTTCATCGGACGACATGCATCGGACTCCGTCTCGTCTGCGTCCGGAATCCCGGACCCACGCGCGCAAGCGGGCCGAACGGGCCCACCGATGCGTTCCCGTACGCTCGAATCCGGAAGTTGTGTCGGGGAACCCGTTCAAAAGATGAAAAACGCCCGCGACGTGCCCGCAAGGCACGCGTTTCGCGCCGCTCGCGACGAGTCGCGTCCTTCACCACCCGCCCGGCGGGCCGGTCCCGACGGTCGGTGCCGGATTCAGGTCGGTCGACCGGGACCACGGTCGGGATTCGATGCTCGAATCCGATCTCGGAATCCCCGAGCGACCATCGACGCCGCGGGACCTCATCTGCGCGACGGATCCGAGCCGGACCGCCGCGATCGGGATGGAACCGCGGCACGGCGCACCCGAGCCGCGAGCAGCCGGCACGCCGCCGTCCTCGAGCATCGCCGGGCGGGGGCCCGGGCGCTCAGTCCCGGTTCATCCTCCGGAAACCATCGAGCATCCGGGTCGCGCCGATCTCCCCCGGATTACGAGCGAGGAAGCGCTCGAGGCATTGGATCGCCGTCGCGATGTCGCCCTCCATCCGGAAGGTTTCGGCGATCCTTCGAACGATCTTCGAACGCCGTTCAGGTCCCTGCAGCATCTCGAGCTGCCCTCGAAGCGTGATCCTCGCCTTCTTGAGGTCGCCCTCCTGATTCCGCTCGATCGCCTTGTTCGTGAAGATGGAGGATTCCATCCAGCTCGCCTCGTTGGACCTGATCCGCTGCCACAGGATCTCGAGTCCCGCGTCGCCCCGGCCGAGCCGGACCGCGGATCGCGCCCAGAGTCCCCGGAGATGCGGCCCCCTCAACTGGTTGATGGGATGCCGATCGAGGATCTCGAGGCGCTCCTCGTCGGTGAGCGACGACATCGGGAGGAGATCGACCAGTTGATCCACGGTCGTCTCCGGATGTCGCTCCCGCAGCCGGGCCCGCGCCTCCGTGAACTCATCCCGGTTCTTCTCCGTCGCCACGGAAATCAGATACCGGAAGTGACTCATCGGCGTGTCGTCGGCGAGCAGGAGGTCGGCGGCGATCGCCTCCAGATCCGTGAATCGACTCTTCTCGAACGACTGTTCCCAACGCCCCCTCAGGATCTCCGCGGAAACCGCCTTCGCGAGCCGACCCGCTTCGCCCGACCTGACTCGCTGGAACATCGGCTCGAAGTCGATCCGTTCCCCGCCGTCCTCCTCGGGCAGCACCCATCGGACGCCGGTTCCCTCGATCGGAGCGTCTTCGGCCCGATCCGCCTCCAGCATCGACGTCGCCGCGACGTCGGCGGGAGTCGGCAGTCCGAAGAGGTCCAGAATCGTCTTGACCACGGAACCGACTTGAAGACGACCGGGCGGACGAGCATCCCTCGGACCCGCGTAGGTGACCCATTCGAACCTCGGGCCCATGCCCACGAGCAGGGTGTGATCGAGCTCCATCTCCCGACCGAACCGGTCATGCAGCTCCCTGAGGGCCTGCCCGGACATTCGCTCCGGAACGACGTCCTTCGCCGGAGCGTCGGTCTTCAGTCCGAGAAAGACGAATCGTGCGCGTGGAAACCCGGACTTCAATTCGGCGAGCTGGTCGAACTTCTCCTCGGTCGACAGGTTCACGCCCGACGCGAGGACGCCCGTACGCGAGCGGGCGGTCGATTCCTCGACACCAGGTCGACCTCCCGGCATGAAGGGACTTCCCACCACGATCGATTCGATGCCGAATTCCGTCAACCGGTTCCAGATCAGCGGCCGACCGATCTCGGTCGACCTTCGGATCCGCAGCCCCTCGGACGACGCCGGCGTCACCGATGACGGATCGACCGGCTCCCGCCCGACCGGGACCATCCACGTGAAGACGTCGTGGGATTCGGGCGGGCATGCACTGAAGATCGAAGCGAAACTCGCCGGCGCCGGGAACCAGCGTCGTCGCCGGATGCGCGAGACCTCCATGCCATCGGCGACTTCGAAGCCCCCGGCGGAATGGATGACCATGACGCCGACCCGCGGCGCCGCACCCGGATCGCTTCCCGGATCGGACTCCATCATTCCGACTCGGCCGCCTCGCGATCCGTCCTCTGGTTCCTGAGGGAGCCGTCGACTCCTTCGATCATCGCACCGACGTCGACGCCGCCGCCGAGGAACTCCGAGATCCGTTCCGCCTCGCCCGCGGGGTCGGCGAGGACCGACGCGTAGTCGACGAACATCGCGTCGATGTCGGGACGTCTTGCGAGAAGCCGCTCGATCTGGGCGACCTGGGCGTCGAGCGTCGACATCATCCGTGCATCGGTGAGGCGACCGCCCTCCTTCCCCATCCGGTCGAGCATCACCCGCTGGCTCCTGACGATCTCGTGCAGGTCACGGTCCATGAAGATGATCCGGTACTTCTCCCCACGCGGCAGGGACGGCAGCAGCTGGGCCACGATCTTGACCGCGCTGCCTCGTGCTTCGGGGATCCAGGAGGCGTCGCTGCCCAACCGCATGCTCTTCTCGTGCTCGAAATACCCGCGAGGGTTGTCCGCGTCGGCCTCCCGGTTTCCGTCGGTGTACGCCGGGATCCCGCCGCGGTCGAGCATCTGCATCATCATCGAGGTTCCGGACCGCGGGAGCCCGCTCACCACCACGACCGGGTCTCCGCCGGATTCCAGCTCGTCGTTCCCGCCGAAATCCATCTCGCCGCGACGCTCGGCGCGGGACCGGCGGATGTCCTCCGCGAGCCCATCCACGTCGTCGTTGGCGATCGCGGCGTCCCGCGCCGCCATCTCGTGCAGTCGCTCGAGCGATGCACGATGTCGGTCGGCCTCCTCCTTCTCGCCGATCCGATCGAGCAGGTCGATCACGCGTTCGCGGGCTTCGACCATCCCGGGAGCCTGGCTCAGCGCGACCCCGTAGGCGATCTTCGCGTGTTCGTCGTCTCCGGTGGCCTCCAGCGATCTCCCGAGCGCGAAGTGCGCACGGGGATTCTGGAAGAGCAGTTCGGTCGTCGCGAGCGCTTCCTCGATGCCGGTCTCCCAGTCCTCGCGGGCGACCGCCACCCGGGCGAGACCGAGCCGCGCCCCACTGTTCTCGTCGTCGATCTCGAGCGCTCTCGCGAAACACTTCGCCGCTTCGTCGATGTCGTCCATCGCGAGCCGGGCCTCGCCGATCCCGAGCTGCAGGTCGAGCGAATCCGAAGTCTTCGGATCCTGCTCGATCACCTCGATGATCTTCCGAGCACGATCGTGGTCGTCCACCATGACCGCCTGCTGCATCGACAGCCACGTCAACGACGAGGTGACCGGATGAAGCAGGCTGAGCGCCTTTCTCACTCCGAAGATGAGCTTCTTGGGCGGCTCCTTCACTTCGGCGTCGTCCTTCTTCTCCGCGCCGCCTTCGGCATCCGTCCCCGCTTCCGCCTCACCGGCCTCGACATCGTCCTCATCGGACACCGACCCGTCCTTGGCCAGCTTCGGTCGCGGAAGGTCCATGCCGTATTTCTCGGCTTCGGGACGAAGCCGTTCGATCTCCTCGACCGCCCACTTGAGATTGTTCGATGCGTTCATCGCGAGTCTTTCGATCGCGAGACCGCGTTCGTCGACGCGACCGAGGCCGCCGAGACAGGCGATCAGATTGAATCCGAATCGATTCTCCCGCGGCCAGTCGCTCCAGATCTCCTCGAGGATCTCGGCGGCCTCCACGAGCTGGCCGCCGTCCATGTGGGCCTGCGCGAGGTTGTACTTGAGTTCCCGCGTCGTCTCGCGAACCGCCTCGGCGGTGTCTTCATTGGGTTCCTCGATGTATCCGAGTTCGACCAGCTGCTTCATCGCCTCGGCGCTCTGCACCGAGTCGATGTGCGCGCCCTCGGGGTGCATGCCGTGCGGATGCGGCCCGTCGATGTCGTCCCAGGAGGCGATGGTCTCGATCTCCGGGATCTCCTCGAACATCGTCACGAGTGGCTTTCCGTCCATGTCCTCCCCGACGGGAAGGCCGAAGGTGGTCAGGACCGTCGGGGTGAGGTCGAGCACGCTCGCGCCGCTGATGGTCTCGCCCTTGGCGACGCCCGGGCCCCTCGCCACGAAGATGCCGTAGGGGCGGTGTTCGATCGCGGGCCCGGCCGGTTCGACCGGGATGTGCTCGGGGCGCAGGTGGTCCGGATGGAAACCGTGGTCGGAGAGCAGCATCACCGTGGTCTCCTCCCCCGCCAGGTGAAGGAGCGCGCCGAGCATCATGTCGTGGAAGCGGTAGCCTCCCTCCACGACGCCCTTGTAGATCTCGAAGTCCTCCTCCTTGATCCAGGATTGTCGCGGCGGGTGGTACTTCATGAAGCCGTGGCCGAAGTGATCGATCCCGTCGTAGTAGACCGCCATGAAGTCCCACGGCTCGAGCTGCATCAGCGCCGTCGCCGCACCATGGATGGTGACGGTGTCCGCGAGCGTCTTCGCGAAACCGACGAGTCGCTGATCCTTCTTCTGATCCACTTCGCCGAACTTCGGAATGAACGGGCCGACGTGTTCATGATCGAGTTCGAGCGGATGGAACCGGAATTCCTGCAGGTTCTTGGCGAGGCTCGGTGGATGGACGGTGCCCACCGGCATGTCCCACTGCGACATCTCCCATCCCGTGGATTCGGGGCGCGGCTTGCCGATCTCGGGATCGATGTCCGCGTTCTTGATGTTGCGTGCCGTCTGGTAGAAGTTGCTGACCATCACGCCGTCGATGGGTTCCGCCGGGTGCGACGGCCACCAACCGACCACGTTGCACTTCTTGCCGACCTGGTTGAGCATGTTCCAGATCGCCTTGGTCTTTCGATTGGTGTTCGTGATCGGGCGGATCGACTTCCCGTCCGGGGTCGGTTCGCTGAAACCATGGATTCCGTGCTTGTAGGGGCGCTTGCCCGTCCCGATCGACGTCCAGAGCGTCGGGCTCAGGACCGGATTGAGCGTGGAGATGTTGCCGTGGACACCCTCCTCCATCATCTTCTCGAGGTTCGGCATCTTGCCCTCGGCGATCATCGGACGGATGACGCGCCAATCCGCGGCATCCCAGCCGATCACGAGCACCTTGCCGTCATTGGGAACGATTGCTGGAGACTGGGTCACGCCTGTACTTCCTCATTGGAAAGACGATGGATACGGGAATCCGCGAGCGAGCGGAGAGCCTCCCGAAAATAGCCGATCGAGGCGTGGTTCCGATCATCTATGATCATCGGAAAGACGAATTTCATCGAGCGAACGGATTTCCGTCCGATACAACGCGCAAGTCTCGCCGATATCGGCGTCACTCCACGCCGATTCCATGGGAGAGGTCATGAAGCTCGCTCATTTTCGGATCGCGCCCGACGACATCGTTCGATTCGGCGCGCTTCACGACGAACGAGGAATGATCGACGGCACCGATCTCCTCGACGATCCCGACCCGAGTCGAATCGACCTGGGAATCAACGATCGATTCAACGTCGATGCGCCGTTTCTCGACCGGCTGCGGGCACGACTCGACGCGCCCGGCACCAGGTCGCCGATCCCGTTCGAGGAGGTCCGCCTGCTGGCACCCGTCCCGAGGCCGGGCAAGGTCGTCTGCATCGGATTGAACTACGCGGACCATGCGGCGGAAAGCGGCATGGATCCCCCGGCATCCCCGCTCTCCTTCTCGAAGTTCTCGTCGAACGTCGTCGGGCCGGAAACCTGCATTCCGATGCCGCTCGGCGAGTCGGACGTGGACTACGAAGCGGAACTGGCGGTGGTGATCGGGCGTCGCGCCTGGCGGATCCGCGAAGAGGACGCGATGGATCACGTGCTCGGATACACCTGCGGGAACGATCTCAGCGCCCGTGCCTTCCAGTTCGCCGACGGACAGTGGCAGCGTGGCAAGAGCTGCGAAGGCTTCTGCCCGCTCGGCCCGACGATCACCACCCGCGAGGACGTCGCGGACCCGCACGACCTCGGCATCCGGCTCCGCCTGAACGGCGAGACCGTCCAGGACTCCTCGACCCGCCAGCTCATCTTCCGCATCCCCGAGCTGATCTCGCATCTCGCCGCGTTCGTCGCGCTGGAACCCGGCGACGTCATCCTCACCGGGACGCCGCCCGGTGTGGGATTCGCGAAGGATCCACCGGTGCGGGTGGTCGCCGGCGACCACCTCGAAGTGGAGATCGACGGGCTGGGAACGCTCGCGAACACCATGTCCTGAATCGCGGTCCTGAATCGCGAGGGGGCCGCGTTCAGTTCTCGATCACGCGCTGGCTCGCCTTCATCGTCACCGGCACGACGACCTCCTCGCCGTCGCGGATCACGACCATCTCGACGACATCGCCGGGCTGGTGCTCGCGGAGGCGGGTGACCATGTCCATCACGTCGATCAGGTCCTCGCCGCCCCAGGCGATGATCACGTCGCCGGTGCGGAGTCCCGCCTCGCTTGCGCTGGTGTTGTCGCTCACCCCTTCGATCCGCACTCCGGGTTCGTCGCCGCTACTCATGCCCGGTCGGATGCCCAGCCGGACCGCTGCGTAGCCGCGGTCGTTCGGATCACCGCCCGCGCCGCCGCCGCCGGATCCGTAGCCGCCGGAGCCGTAGCCTCGGCCCGCGGGCTCCGCCGGTTTCCCGCGACCGTCGTCGAACACCAGTTTCTCGGGGTTCGTCGCGAGTCGTTCCACGACGTCGACCACGAGTTCGACCACCATCGCGGCCCCCATGGGATTGACCGTCCATCCCTCGTCCGCGGGCTGGTGATACGCGTCGTGGGTTCCGGTGAAGAAGAAGAGGACCGGAATTCCCGCGCCGTGGAAGCTCGCATGGTCGCTCGGTCCCCGGCCGTTCGGATCGGCGTGGATCACCAGCCCGCTTTCGAGGAGGGTGGGGCGGAGATCATCGAGCAGGCCCTCGGCGCTTCCCACGCCACCCACCACGACGGCGTCGCTTCGCATGCGGCCGATCATGTCCAGATTGATCATCGCGTTGATCGATTCCGCGGGAAGCGTCGCGTTCGCGACGTAGTGTCGCGAGCCGTTGAGTCCCGTCTCCTCGCCGGTGAACGCGATGAAGAGGATCGATCGGAGATCCGCGTCGGCGTCCGCCTCCGCGTATCGCCGACTCAACAGTTCGCTCGCGACGAGCACGCCGGCCGTCCCACTCGCGTTGTCGTCCGCGCCAGGATGCAGGCGTCCCCGGTTCGTGGGCATCGCGCCGAAGTTCCCGAGACCGACATGGTCGTAGTGGCCTCCGATGACGACCCACTCGTCCGCGAGATCGCCTCGACCACGAAGCACGCCTCCGACGTTCGCGGTCCGGTTGGTGCCGGCGTCGATCGTGGTGGCGAGTCGGACCTCGATATCCCCGTCGAGGAAGACGGGGTCGTGACCGCCTTCGTCGGCGACGTCGCGCAGCGTTCTCAGGTCGCGTCCCGCCGGATCCGACGCCGCGAGCAGTTCCTCGGCGACCTCGGGCGTCACCTGCACGACCGGGATGCCGAGCCCGTCGCCCGCGTCGGCGGAGGCGGCGTCGTCCAGCCCGTCCATCGCGAAGACCGCGCCGGGCGGGTTGACGAGGATGATGCCCTCCGCACCGCGGTCCACCGCCGCCCGCATCTTCGACGGGATCGCCGAATGCCGGCTGAACCGTCGACTGGTGAATCGGCTGCTTCCGCCCTCGTCCAGCGGTTCGTATCGGAGGATCACCGCGATGCGACCGGACAGTTCGTCACCGGTCACCGCCGCACCGGAGAAACTCGAGTAGTCGTCGGGTCCTGATTCGATCGCGTATCCGAGGAACGCGAGGGGGGCCGAGACGTCCGCGGTCCCGGAGTTCCCGAGGACCGTGAAATCCCGTCCGGGCTCGTACCTCGCGGGCCCCGCGCCCGCACGTTCCCGCTGCAGCAGCGCCCGCTCGATCGAAGGACGCCCACCCGGCAGATCGAGATGCTGCCGATGGCTGGTCCACGCGTCACTCGGGCCTTCGGATCCGGGGAAGGCCGGTTCGAGACCCGCTCGCTCGAACCAGAACTGGACGTAGTCGGCCGCGCGTTCGATGCCGGCGCTCCCCGGTGAACGACCTTCGAAGAACGGGCTCGAAAGCGTCATGACGTGCTGGTACCAGGTTCGCGCGATCGGCCCCGCGTCCACGAAGAACCGAGCGAGGTCGAGGGTCTCCGCATCCACGGCGACGAGGTCGTTCTCGGGCTGGAATCCGTAGGGATCGACCGTCCCCTCGATGATCCGTGATTCGGCGCCATCCTGGGCCGAGACGATGCCGGCGCCGGGACCGACGACGAGGGCGGCGAGTGCGAGGCGGGTGAGTTGACGGGCGACCTGGGTGCGCATTGCGGCGACTCCGCGAGAGGATCCGGAAAACCAGAAAAGGCGAGGGACGTGAATTCTAGGCGAGTCGCGGCCCGCGCCCAAGCGTCGGGACCTCATCGCTCCAGTGGGAGCACCACGCCGCCGAAGGCCGCGAACGTCGCATGGCGACCGGATCGAGGATCGAGGAGGTCGAATCGGCTGCCGGGACGAAGTCGATAGCGCGGCAACGGCCCGTTCGACGGGACGGCGGCGAGCAGTCGAACGGCTTCGGATTCCTCCGGAAGCCGACCGCCGAGCATCTTCGCCCGATCCGTGATCGCACGGGCGAAGGGGACGAACCTCCGGATCAGGGCCTCGTCGGGGTCGTCCACCTGGACGCCCCTGGTCGTCGGATCCAGCGCTCGTTGATAGCCGACGATCATGCGTCCGTCCGCGGCGTAGAGGTAGATTCCACCCCGTCTGGGATCGACCGGGGCGACCGGCGAGGAATCGGCCGGGTCGGCCGGCGGACCGATCCGCCACCGAAGCAGGCAACCCGGCGGCCGCGGCAGCGTCTCGATCGAGAGCAGTCCCGAATCCGACTCCATGTGGCGGCGAAGGTGCCGCGGGAGGTCCTCGACGATCTCCGCGACGACCGAATCCGGCGGGGTCCGCGGATCGTCGGGATCGACCCCCCGCGCGATCACCTCCGCGACCGCCAGTCCGAGGCGATTGCCCTGGGAGATGATTCCCGCGGGCTGCGGCCGCGACGTCGCGACCTGGAGGAAGCCGACCAGGCCGCCGACCCAGCCCGCAAGGACCATGAGCGAAACGCTCGTTCCGAGAATCGACCATCCGGGCCGGGCCGACCGGAGGCCAGCCAGGCCCAGGCCGAGCCCCGCGATGGCGGTNATTCCAGCCGTGGGAATCCCCAGCAGCCCCAGAACCGCGGCGGCTCGACCCCTCCGGACGTCGATCGGCGTCGACATCCCGGAAATCGGGATGGACCCCGTTCTGGAGTCGGGCTCGCGAGGCGATTTCACCATNCGGACCATCTATACTCGACGACCCGGATCCACGTCGGTCCGACCCTCCATCCCACGATTCGAAAGTTCGCCGACGCCATGGCAAACACCACCTCCAAGACGGCCTCGAACCATCTCCGGTCCTCGCTCTCCCCGACCGACGACTTCCCCCGTCGACATCTCGGCCCGAACGACTCGGAGACCGACGCGATGCTCTCGGCGCTCGGANTCGAGAATCTCGCGGACCTGATCNCGGAGGCGATTCCCGCCAGCATCCGCGACGGCCGACCGCTCGAACTTCGAGACGACGTGGTCTTCAACGACGCCCGGACCACCACGCCCGGTGAACAGGAGGCGCTGGCCTGCATCCGATCGCTCGCGGACCGCAACGAGGTCTGGCGGAGCTACATCGGCATGGGCTACCACGGCACCATCACGCCCTCGGTGATCCTCCGCACCGTCCTCGAGAATCCGGGGTGGTACACGCAGTACACGCCGTACCAGGCGGAGATCTCGCAGGGACGGCTCCAGGCCCTGCTCAACTTCCAGACGATGATCGCGGATCTCACCGCCATGCCGATCGCGAACGCGTCGCTTCTCGACGAGGCGACGGCGGCCGCCGAGGCGATGTCGATGTGCGCGACCCAGACCGGGCGGAAGGCGTTCTTCGTCGCCGACGACTGTCACCCNCAGACCATCGGCGTCATCGAGACCCGGGCGAAGGGACTCGGCATCGAGGTCCTGATCGGGAACCTCGCCGCGATGGATCTGGAGTCGCGTGAATTCGCGGGCGTCCTGGTCCAGTACCCGGCGACCGACGGACGAATCGGCGATCACGGCGATCTCGCGGAACGGGTCCACGCCGCCGGCGGCATGCTGGTCGTGGCCGCGGATCCCCTCGCGCTGACGCTGCTCACGCCCCCGGGCGAGTGGGGCGCGGACATCGTGGTCGGTTCGACCCAGCGGTTCGGCGTCCCCATGGGCCTCGGCGGACCGCACGCGGCCTACATGGCGGTCCGCGAGAAGCTCGTTCGTCGGATGCCGGGCCGGCTCATCGGGGTGAGCANGGACGTCCACGGCGATCCCGCCCTGAGAATGGCGATCCAGACGAGGGAACAGCACATCCGGCGGGACCGCGCCACGAGCAACATCTGCACCGCCCAGGTGCTGCTCGCGATCATCGCGGGCTTCTACGGCGTCTACCACGGTCCGGAAGGACTTCGGAACATCGCGACCCGCGTGCGTTCCCTCTCCTGCACCCTCGCCGAGGGACTTCGCCGCCTCGGGCACGTGATCCACGAAGGGCCGTTCTTCGACACCATCCGGGTGCGCCCCAAGGGTGGCGTCGACACGGTGCTCGAACGACTCGCCGCGAAACGGATCAACGTCCGCAACTTCGGCGACGGAAGCCTCGGCATCAGCGTCGACCAGACCGTCCTCGTCGACGACGTGCAGGACATCTGGTCGTGCTTCGGCGCGAACGACTTCGACGTGGACGCGGTCCTCGCCGAGGTCGACACCGACTTCCCGGATTCGGTCGCGCGGACCAGCACCTACATGACGCACCCGGTGTTCCACGATCATCGGACCGAGACCACGCTGCTCCGATACATCACGGAGCTCCAGTCCCGCGACCTCTCGCTGGCCCACACCATGATCCCGCTCGGATCGTGCACGATGAAGCTGAACGCCGCGAGCGAGATGGCGCCCGTAACCTGGCCGGAGTTCGGCGCGATCCACCCCTTCGCGCCCGAGGACCAGTGGAAGGGCTACACCGGTCTGTTCGAATCGCTCGAGTCCTGGCTCTCCGAGATCACCGGGTTCGCCGGCGTCAGCCTGCAACCGAACGCCGGAAGCCAGGGCGAGTACGCCGGCCTGATGACCATCAAGGCCTACCACGAGCATCGCGGCGACCGGAATCGGGACGTCTGCATCATTCCGCTCTCGGCCCACGGAACAAACCCGGCCAGCGCGGTCGTCGCCGGCATGAAGGTCGTCCCGGTCAAGTGCAGCGAATCGGGCGACATCGACCTCGACGACCTGCGGGATCGGATCGAGGCCAATCGGGATCACCTCGCCGCGATCATGATCACCTACCCCTCCACGCACGGCGTCTTCGAAGCGGAGGTGAGGACGATGTGCGACCTCGTCCACGAGGCCGGCGGCCTGGTGTACATGGACGGCGCGAACATGAACGCGATGGTGGGACTGGTCCGGCCCGCCGACATCGGCGCCGATGTCTGCCACCTCAACCTCCACAAGACCTTCTGCATCCCGCACGGCGGCGGCGG
>NYWD01000006.1 GCA_002684855.1 Planctomycetaceae bacterium
TCGATCTGGTAGCCGACCATGCGATCGGCGTCGACGGCACTGCGTATCTGGAAGCCGGAGTTCCCACCGCCACGATCGATCATGACGTCGAATTCGACCAGGAAATAGCCGTAGCTCCGATCACTCGCGAGAAACGCGTTTCGTGGTGCGCTTCCCGATCCCGTGATCTCGAGATCGCCGTCTGATCCGGTTGAAAAACTGAAATCGACCGGACCTCCGACGACGCTCCACCCCTTCGGAACGCCCCCCGGATCCTCGGGTGCGGAAACGAGCGGTCTCATCTCGATCCGACTCCACCACGGAGGCGGCGTCTCCGTCGCGAGATCCTGGGCCCCGACCGTGGGAACCACGATCGAAAACGCGACGATGCGGCATGCGTTGTGAATGGTTCTTGTTCGCATGCGACGAGCATACCGGTACGGACGTTTCGGGCGAGAACGACCGGATTTGCGGTTTCATGCGAGGGCTTCGGACTCATACACTGGTATCGATGCTCCGAACGCCCCTGATCCGAGTGCTCGCGATCCTCCTCCCGGTCTCCGGCGTCGTTGCGCAGAACGGTGATCGATCCGGCGAGGTGCAGCGCGATGTCCCGGCGGCATGGGTGCTTCCGCCCTCGCCCCCGTTGACGCCAGAGGAGGCGAAGCAGTCGTTCCGTCTGCAGCCCGGTCATCGGATCGACCTGGTCGCGAGCGAACCCCTGATCGGTGATCCGGTGCAGATCGCGTTCGACGGGAACGGTGATCTCTGGGTGGTCGAGATGCGGGGCTACATGCCGGATGCCGACGGAAACGGCGAGGAGGAACCGGTCGGTCGGGTGGTGAAGCTGCGGGATGAAGACGGCGACGGCGTGATGGACGAGGTCGACGTCTTCCTCGACCACCTCGTGCTTCCGCGGGGGATCGCACCCGCGTTCGACGGACTTCTGGTCATCGAACCCCCGAACCTCGTCTACTGCCGTGATCTGGATGGTGATGGCCGTGCGGACGACACGCAGATCCTGGTGTCGGGTTTCGCGGGCATCGAGAATCCCGAACACGCGGGTAATGGTCTCCGATACGGCATCGACAACTTCTACGAGACCTCGCAGCACCACCAGTCGTTCCGACTCCGGGAGGGACGCGACGGCGATCTCGAGATCGAGACCCGGGTGGTCCCCCGGCACGGCCAGTGGGGCGTCGCCCGCGACGACTTCGGTCGTCTCTTCTACTCGCCGAACTCGGATCCGCTGATCGGAGACGCGATTCCGAAGCACTACGCCTCGAGGAATCCCGGATCCAGCGGACTTCCCGGAGTCCCGCGTCGCGTCGCCTCCGACCGATCGACGTGGCCGATCCGGATCAATCCCGGCGTGAACCGCGGATACCAGAACCGGACTTTGCGGAACGACGGAACGCTTCGCACCTTCACCGCGGCCTGTGGTCCCGAGATCTTCCGAGGCACCATGATCGACGGCGCGTACGGGGACGCGTTCGTTTGCGAGACGGCGGGGAATCTCGTGAAGCGATACGACCTGACCGATCGAAAGGGCGTCCCGGTCGCCGCCCCGGTCCACGACAAGCAGGAATTCCTCGCTTCGACGGACGAGCGATTCCGCCCGGTGAACCTGCTCACCGGTCCCGACGGCGGTCTCTACGTGGTCGACTTCGCCCGCGGCGTCGTCCAGCATCGGATCTACATGACGACCTGGCTCCGAAAGCAGGTCGAGGCCCGGGGTCTCGCCGGCCCCATCGGCATGGGAAGGATCTGGAGGGTGGTGGACGAGGACGCCCCCGTCTCGCTCGCTTCGGAGTCACTCGCCGCCATGTCGGATCTCGATCTCGTCGGCGTGCTCGACGGGGATCCGAACGGTTCCAGGCGCGACACCGCCCAGCGACTGCTGGTGGAACGTCGAGCGATCGCGGTCGCACCGGCGCTCCGGGAGATCGCGGCGGACGCGGATCGACCGACGACGACGAGGCTCCACGCCATGTGGACCCTGGACGGAATCGACTCGGTGGATTCCGCGCTGCTCGGAACACTGGCCATGGATGGTGACGCGGTGGTTCGCGAGCATGCGGCGAGAGTGGCGGAATCCCTGCCACCACCGGTATCGATCGGTCCCTTGTCCGACCTCGCGTTCGACCCGGAACCCCGCGTCCGGATGCAGGCGGTGCTCTCGATCGGCGAACTTCCCGACGAGTGGTCGATTCCGGCCTTCGACGTGGTGCTCGAACGACATGCGGAGGATGCGTCGATTCGGAAGGCGGTCATGAGCGGGCTCGCGGATCGTGAGATCGAGATGCTTCGCGGTCCGGCCGATCCACGGAACGGTCACTGGCTGGGGAGGCCGGGCGCAGCGCAGCGACAGGTGATCAGGGAACTCGCGGACAGCGTGCTCGCCGCCCGCCGCCCCGACTCGACGACCGGACTCGTGACCTTCGCCTCGGAGATCCGATCGATCGCGCCGGCGACCAGCCTGCTGTTGCTCGATCGAGTTGCGGAGCGGACTCGTCCGAATTCCAAGAAGCCGAAGTCGATCATGCTGCTCGGCAGCCCCGTCGGGTGGGATGACGTGCTGGCCTCGGATCCCGGGGATTGCGATCCCCGGATCATCGAAGCGGCACGTGCCATCGATTCGACGCTTCGCTGGGTCGGACGCCCCGGCACGTCGGAATCGGTGGCGGTCGACACCTCCGCGAGCGGGATCCTCGCTCGAGGACGCCGCCTCTACGGTCATTGCATGACCTGCCACCAGGCCAACGGCAACGGACTTCCGCCCGTCTACCCCCCGCTCGCCGACAGCAGGTTCGTCACCGGTGATCCGGAACGGCTGGCGCGCATCCTCCTCCACGGCCTGCAGGGTCGAATCCGCGTCCAGGGACGCGTCTACAACCAGGCGATGCCCGCGGCGCCGTTCGGAAGCGACCTCGATCTCGCGGCGGTGATGACGTACATCCGTCAGGCGTGGGACAACGACGCCGATCCGGTGACCCCCGAGTTCGTCGCGAAGGTGCGGGCGGATACCGAGGGTCGGGTCCAGCCATGGACCGCGAAGGAGCTCGAACCCTTCGATTCGACCGAGATGATCAGCGCCGACCGATGACCTCGCCGACCGGCATGCCGGGAAGCGGTTGCAGGCGGCCTTCCGGCGTCACCCTGAGTATTCCGGCCGCGTTCAGGTAGTTGAGGATCGCCACCTGGAGATTCCGCTTCGCGGTGTCCCGCCGGTCCTCCGCATCCCGGAGTCCGGAGACCGCCGTGGTCCGGTCGCGGGCGGTCGCGCGAGCCGGTGCGGCGTCGATCGACGCGATTCGATTGCGGGCGATCTCGATGTTCCGTTCCTGGAGGACCAGGGAGAACTGTGCTCGATCGATCTCCCGGATCGCCCGTCACACCGCGACGGCGGCATCGTCCAGCGACTTGCCGTACACCCGTTCGTCCTGTGCGAATCGCACCTGTGCCTGCCGCAGGGCGACGGACTCGTCCACGCGATCCAGCGGCAGGCTGAGGAAGATTCCGCCGCTGGCACGGGTGTCGCCGAGATTGAGGTCGATTCCCTGGACCACGCCCTCCCCCCCGACCCGGAGGTTCCCGCGAAGGTCGAGATCGGGAAGCAGTCCGTTCTCGGCGAGATCGATCTGTCGCCGGGAGTCCTCCAGCTGATCGCGACCGGTCTGGAGGTCGAGCCGATACTCGAGGGCGTACCGGATCGCTTCATCGGGATTCACGTCCGGCGTGGGAAGCTGAAGCTCGACGGGCGTGATGACGATCGCCCGTTCCGGATCCATGCCGATGCGGACCTTGAATCGGTCGAGCGCGAGTCGGTAGGCCTCCTGCTGGCCGGCGAGATCGTCGAGGGCGAACAGGGTCTCCTGTCGGGCGAGGTCCGCCTGGAACGGCTCCTGTCGGCCGGCCGCCACCAGTGCGGCCTCCCGCTCCTCGATCTGTCGGTTCAGGGCCAGCGCACCTTCGGCATTCGCGATCGCCTGAAGCTGCAGCACGAGATCGAGATAGTCGGTCACGATCGAGACGTAGAACGTCCGTCGGAATGATTCGAACGATCTCGACGCGTAGACGAGATTCCGTTGCGCCTGCACGAGGTTCTCGCGTGCGGCCATGCCCGCCCCGCGCAGCAGGGGAATCCTGCCTTCGATCACCACGGCGGCGTCCTGTCGGCCCTCGTTCGCGGCATCGTCGAGGTTCCGCGTCAGTCCCGCGAGAAACTTCGCCGTCACCTCGCCGCCGTACGGGAGCCGCTGTCGGACTCCGAAGTCATTGGCGACCCGGAGCGCCGTCTCGTAGCGACTGCTGATGCCGTCGCCGGCGTCGATCGTCGTCTCGTTGAAGAAGCCGGGTTCGAAGAAATGCTCCTGGACGATCAGGGAGAGCGCCGTGAGCAGATAGGTCTCCTCCGCGCCGGTGTACTCGGTGGCGTGCACGCGGGCGAAGGAGATCGCGTCCTCGATCGTCATGGGTTCGGCGTCTTCGGGGGTCTCGCCGAGTCGGCGAATCCTCGCGATGATCGCATCGGCTTCGTTCTCCACCTCGCTCCGACCGTCGAACCGGAGGTTCTCGGCGGACGGATCCCGGGTCGGCGGATCGTTGATCTCGTCCGTATCCGCTGGAAAGGGATCGCCTTCCGGGTAGTCCCGGACTTCCAGCGCGGGCGGAGTCGCGTCGCGGCTGGCGAGGACGGCATTGCGAGACTCGACCAGGTCGTCGGTCCGGATGTCGACCTGCCGGATCTGCCCGGCGCAGCCGGCGAGACCCGCGGCCAGCGCGAGAACCGAGCGTCGAAGATTCGGTGGGAAGGTCGGCATGAGCGGATTCCGGATGGGTTCTCGGATCGAGGGGAGTCGGTTTCAGGACCCAGACCCCGTCGGAGGTCCGAAACGGGATTTCGCCCACCCCGGACCCTTCGAGACCGGAAGGTACGCGAATGTCCGATCCCTCGGGGCCGAACGAGCGTACTCCGAGGGTCGGTTCGGGCGGATTACGACGGATTCCCGAATGCCTCGCCTCCCACGTCCGTTTCAAGCGAAGAGAGAAACATGCCCCCAATCACCTTCGACGGCCGCAGCTTCCTCGTCTCCGGTCGCCGCACGACCCTGTTCGGCGGCGGTTTCGAGTACGTGATGCAGGCGGAGCACGATCGCCGGGACCGCCTCGACTCCATGGCCCGACTCGGGTTCAACACGGTCGTCGCCTCCTGTCCGTGGTTCCTCCACGAACCGACGAAGGGGAGATTCGATTTCGAAGGCCGGCTCGACGTCGCACGATTCCTTCGCGAGACCGAGGAATCCGGCATGCATGCGATTCTCCGGATCGGACCGGCGATCGGCGATCCGTTCGATGGAAGCGGTCTTCCCACGTGGCTCGGGGTCCTCGACGACGTCCGGCCACGCACCGGAACGCCCGCTTTCCTCGAACTCGTGTCCCGCTGGTTCAGCCGCATCGCCGACGAGATCGTGGATCTCCAGGGCGATCGGGACGAAGGCGGACCGCTGGTCGCGATCCAGGTCGAACACGACTGGAACTGCGGGTCGAGGGTCTCCGGCGATGCCTATCTCATCGAGCTCGTCCGGTACGCACGGGAGCGGGGCATCACGGTGCCGATCCTCACCTCGAACGGATTCTGGCAGGAGACCGAAGGGGCGATCGAGACGTGGTCGGGCTGGGACGGTCTCTTCTCGGATCTTCGCCAGGTGTCTTCACTCCAGCCGGGAAAGCCGAGGATCTGCACGGTCCAGCGACCTGCGGACTCCGCCTACCGACGACCGGGCCGCAAGACCCCACCTTCGTCGATCGGCGACCTCGCCGAACGGACCGTTCGCGCGATGGCGGCCGGTGCCCAACCGGTGATCGCACACGCGGTGGACGGCGTGCTTCCGGCCGGCGCCGCGGGCCGGGACGATCTCGGCGACATCGCTCCGAACGCCTTCGCCCATCCGCTGCTCGACCAGGTGGGTGACCCCACCGAGATCGGGTCGTCGATCTCGATGATCGCCCGCTTCGCCCGCGACTTCGGCGGCGTGCTGGCCGATCTTGATCCGGACGACCAGCCGATGGTGGTCGACCCGGACGATCCGGCATCCGGCGTGATCGCCGTTCCCCGTTCGGGAGGTGCCGGGTCCGCGACCTTCTTCTTCCGAAACGACGATTCCGAATCGGCATCGGTGATCGACGGATCGGGTCGTCGTCTCGTGGCGGATTTCGGGGACCGGGACTGGACATGGACGCTCGCGGACGCGGATCTCGCCGGACGGGGTCGGCTCGACCGGACGTCCGCGATGCCGCTGGCGCTCATCGAGGGGCGGATGCTCGTCCTCTCGGCCACCGCCGGCGCCGAAGTCGAGCTGTCGATCGACGGGCGACCGCTCGTCACGACGGCGCCTCGGGCACGGCGTGACGGCTCCGGCCCCGTGATCGAGCGACACGCGGGATTCACCATCGTCGTCCTGAACGACATCCAGGCCGGCACCATGCTCGACGACCGGGACGGGATCGTGATCGGCGCATCACGGGTCTGCCGCGACGGCTCCGCGATTCCCCGAGAGGGCATGAGACCGTTCCGGATCGACCCGGACGGGAATCGAGTCGCCGTCCCCGANCACGATTCGAGNCTTGCCGGTCGCCGCACCGTCCGGAAGTGGCGAACCTGGTCCGAACCCGACTGCAGATCGATCGANCATCCTCGATCCGTCCCCGTCGACGACGATCTCGGGCTGGCATCGATCGGCNCCGGTCTCTCCCACGCNTGGTTCACCAGCCCGCTCTCGCTGCCTTCCAGGCCGGCGACGCGATACCTCCTCCTCGGCGGCCTCCGGGACGGGGACTGCTGGATCGACGGCGAGCGGATCGCGGACGTCTCCGATGGCGAGATCGAGATCCCTTCCGGATCGTCTGGTCGGGAGATCGCGATGTTCCTGCGTCATGCACCCCGATCCGTCGATGGCAGCCATCATCCCGGGGACGGTGACCGACCCGGGGCGCTGGTCGCGATCGAGCGACTCGATCGCGTCGAGGAATCCACCGTCACCATCGACCCCCTCGATCCGTTCGAGATCGAACCGTTCATCCCGGACGCCCCCGACGGGGAGCGGACCGTGGACGAGGCGATCGAATACAAGTTCAGTCACCGGCGAAAGAGTTCGATCCTCCTCGAGATCGGTCCCGGTTCGGCGGGNGTGGTCCTGGTGAACGATGTCCCGACGAAGGTGTTCGGTCGTCACGGGTTCCGGGAGATGCTGTCCGCCGCGGACGATTCCGCCTTCAAGTCCGGCTCGAACACCATTCGCATCGCCCGACTCGAACACGCCGCCGAGTCCTCGGGTCCTCCCGCGGTCTCGATCGGCGAGGTCGTCGCGGAGGTGGTCCCGTCGCTGGGATGGCGTCTTCGCCGTTGGGAGAACACGCCGGATCCGAGAATCGGGTCCTGGGTGGANTCGCCGTCGTCCCGTTCCCGGGGACCGAGGTGGATTCGTGGCGAGGTCAGGATCCCGGGCAGCCGCGTCGGATCGGAACGATCGGGCCGGCTCCGGGTCGAAGGCGTCACGCGAGGACGGATCAGGATGAACGGATTCGATCTCGGCGGTTACGCTCTCCGGGAGCCGGGTGGGCGGACCATCCGGGGCGCCACCTCGGTCGAACTTCCGATCCCCGCCGTCGCCCTTCACGCGAACGGTCCGATCGAACTCCTGTTCTTCGACGAAGCGGGCGCCGAACCCTCGAAGGTGACGGTCGAGTACTGATCCTCCGAGGCGACGACGGTCGGGTTTCGGAAGCACGCCGCCATGGTGATGAACTTCATCGAGGACCAGGAGAAGGCCCGGTCCCGGACGGGTCGACTCGTCATCCTCTTCCTGCTCGCGGTCGTCGGAACGATCCTCGCGGTCTACGCCGTCGCCGCAGGAGTCGTGGTACTCATGACCCGCGGCGAGGAGGATCCCGCGAGCTGGTGGATGCCCGAGCTGTTCGGAATCGTCGGTGGCGCTACGTTGCTGGTGATCGTGATCGGTTCGCTCGTCAAGACCGCACAACTCGCGTCNGGTGGCAAGGCCGTGGCCGAGTCGCTGGGCGGCACGCTCGTGCACCCGGAGGAACGGGATCCCGATCTTCGAAGACTGATGAACGTGGTGGAGGAGATGTCCATCGCCTCCGGATGCCCNATGCCCCCGGTCTACCTGATCGACGACGCCTCCATCAACGCGTTCGCGGCCGGTTTCGGTTTCGACAGCGCGGTGATCGGCGTGACCCGCGGCTGCGTCCAGAAGCTGAATCGGGATCAGCTGCAGGGCGTGATGGCGCATGAGTTCAGCCACATCGTGCACGGAGACATGAANCTGAACATCCGGCTGACCGGGCTCATCTTCGGAATCATGGCGCTCGGTTTCCTGGGATACATCTGCTTCAGATTCATCGGGCCGGTACTCGCGAGATCGGGCGGAGGGAAGAACAACCCCGGCCCGGCGCTGGGCCTCGCGGTCATCGTCGGCGGCCTCGCGCTGATGGCGATCGGATCGCTCGGAACGCTCGCGGCGCGCCTGATCCAGGCCGCGGTGAGCCGGCAGCGTGAATATCTCGCGGATGCGGCCGCCGTCGACTACACCCGGAATCCCCCGGGCATCGCAGGGGCGCTTCGACGAATCGGTGGATTCCCCGACAACGACATGAGGAAATCGGCCGCGAGCGAGTTCCAGCACTTCTTCTTCGCTTCCGCGCTTTCGACCGCCTTCGCGACGCACCCCCCCCTCGCCGACCGGATCGCCCGGATCGAGAATCGACCTCGGGAGGAGATCGAATTCTCGGGGAACGATCGCCCCGACGGCGCACCGTCGCCGCCTCCGGATCCGGCCGGTCCGGTGGCGGGATTCGCCGGTGCCCAGCCGGTCGCGGTCGATGCGACGGACAGTCGCGAGGTGCGCGGGTCCGACCAGGTCCGGCAGAGCATCGCGCGACTCGGTGACCCGGATCCCGACCATCTCGCCTACGCCCGCGGCCTCATCGGCTCGCTCCCCGAGGAGCTCCGTTCGGCGGTGCACGACACGATCGGCGCGAGGGCCGTGTGCCTGCTCCTGCTCGCGGATGACGAGCCGGACGTCCGATCCGTTCAGGCGACCGCTCTTTCGGACGATCTCGACCAGCCGACCGTCCACGAGATACGTCGTCTCCGGAAGGCGGTCGCCGGAGTCGTCGGCCGATCGCCCGAACTCCGCCTGGTGCTGCTCGATCTGTCGATCCCCGCGCTCGCCCGGATGTCGGAGGGCGAGATGGATCGGTTCATGGATTCCGTGCGGAAGATGCAGGAAGCGGACGGACGGATCGACCGGTTCGAGTGGCTGCTGGGTCGGATCCTCCGGGACCACCTCGCGCTCCGACCGAAGCATCGTTCACTCCGACCGAACCGATCACTGGCCCTGCTCGAGGATCCGGCGCGGCTGGTGCTCGCGATGCTGGCCTGGGGCGGGGCGCGGACGAACAAACAGGCACGCGACGCCTTCCGCGCCGGGGCGCGTCGGGCCGGAATCGGCGACGTGGACCTTCCGGACCGGTCCGACTGCTCGGTGATGTCGCTGGACCGGGCGCTGGACCAGATCGGGCGACTTCGCTGGCGGGATCGGTCGATCCTGCTCGATGCCGCCGTCGACACCGTCTGTGCCGACGGACACGGGACGCTGGCGGAGATCGAGATGCTGCGAGCGCTCGCCTCCGCGATCGAATGTCCGATGCCACCGGTGCTTCCCGGCCGGTTACCATCCTGACGTCCGCTCTCCGGACCCATCGGGAAGGGATCCTCGTCGATGGTCGCAGCATTCATATTCATCCTGATCTTCGGCACCTTCATCGCCCTGCGAAGACCGAGTCGTCGACTGGGCCTGATCCTCTTCACGGCCTCGATGGTCTGCGTGGTGCTTCTCTTCCTGCACCATGCGACGGATCCACTCGGCCTCAGCTTCTGAACGACTTCTCGATGGATCGGACCTCACCGTGAACGACCGGACCGGATGCCCCCGTTTGTCCTTCGTCCTCCTCCACGTCTGGGTGCTCGGCGTGTGCGGGGTCGTGGTCGGCGCGTTCATCGTGCAGTTCGCGGGCAGCGAGCTTCCCTGCCCCCTCTGCATGCTCCAGCGGATGGCGATGCTGCTGGCCGCGATGGGTCCGATGTTCATCATTCGACGGAACTCGGTCGCCGAGGCGGATCCCACGGCCGACTTCTCGACCGGATTCGGGATCTCGATCCTCGCTTCGGTGGTCGGCCTCGCGATCAGCGGGCGACAGACGCTCCTCCACATCCTTCCCGGGGATCCGGGATACGGCGGCGCCGTCCTCGGACTTCATCTCTACACCTGGGCGTTCATCGTCTTCATCTCGGTCCTCCTGGTCAGCGGGATCACGCTGGCGGCCGGACCGGTGATGGCGATCGGAAGGCGTTCGGATCGCATGGGCGGCTGGTCGCGGATCACCGCGTGGGTCTTCGGTCTCGTGATCGCGGCGAATGCGGTGTCGGTGTTCTTCGAGAGCGGGACCGAATGGTTCCTGCCCGACAACCCCACCAGCTACGAACTGATCCAGGAGTTCCTGGAGTTCCTCGAGCGTCGTTCGGGCGATCCCGGTCCATCCGCTCAGAACACGAACTGAATCTGGGTCCTGAGGACCGTCTGGTCCGCGTCGACCGCGAGGATCCCGACGTTGCCGTCGATACTCCAGTCGGCGGTCGAGCCCCACGACCGCACCAGTTCGAAGACGATCTTGAGCGTCGAGTTCCCCGCGGGAATCCAGCTGGCCCCGACGGTCGTCATCGCGAATTCCGATCCCGCGCCGTTCTCGATCGCGCCCCATTCGCCGCGGCCGTAGACGTTCCAGTCGGACACCGGGAAGAACGCACCCTGTGCGACGGCGGCCCAGCGACGGCCGCCTTCGGCCTGCGAGGTCGGAGCGTCCTGGTAGTAGGCCGCGACCATGAGTCCGACCCCGCTCCGCTGCCAGGAGAGGTCGACCGTCGCGCGCGTCGCATCCCCGGAGATCGATCTCGCGGTCCCGGCCGCGTAGTCGCCCCAGTCGAACGCGCCCCCGAAACCGAGCAGGAGGCCACGACCGACGACTTCCGGATAAGGGTTGAACATGTAGAGGGAATTCCAGTCCCCGAAGGGCTTGAACTCCACTCGGGCCATCACCCCCGTCCGACGGTTCTCGAGGGGATCGATGAATTCCTGGTCCCATCCGTTCGACAGGGTCGTCCAGAAACGCCACCGGTCGGACTGGCGACCGAGCAGCAGGCCCTCCGGCTCGCCCGCGTCGAACTGTCCCGCGACGAACGAGAGCGAGGCACCGAGCTGCTCGTTGGTGTTGATCGCCTGTTCGATGGAGAAGTACTCGGAGAGAATTCCGGCCTGAACGAAGTACCCGCTTTCGAACTGGTACTGCACGTAGGCGTATTCGGGGGTGAAGAGGCCATTCGCGCCGACCGACGCGCACACGCCGTAGGACCACTTCGGTCCGAACAGATTGCCCCCGAGGGAGAGTCGGAGGTTGTCGAGCGAGAATCCGTACCTCGTCGGCTCCGACGAGGTCGAATTCAGCACCCAGTCGTACTGCATGAGCACGTCGGCCTCGAGCGTGAAATCCCCATCGGCCGAAGCGATCTCGTTCCACCTGCGACCGGACTCCTGGGATCGGGTCTGCGCGTCGTGGAGGGCGTCGACGACCACGCGTCGAATCTCCGTCCGACGCTCCCGGTCGAGGCCCGTGTCCTCGCTTCGCCTGCGAAGCATTCCGATCTCGTTGCGCAACGCCTCGATCTCGGCCTGAACCCGGTTCCCGGTCCCTTCGTCGTCGTCCCGGGCCACGACCACCGGACCGGAAATGAAGCATGCGGCGAACAGGAACACCTTCAGGACGTGGATGGTCGGGAACATGCGACCACCATATCATCGCGTCGGAACGCCCCGGAGCCTTCGATCATGGGAACACGTCGACTCGATCCACTCGCGCTGCTGGTCTTGATCCTGACGGTGATTCCGATCCGTTGCGGCCAGGCGGCGGCGGACACCGGTGAACCGTCGCTGCGATGGGTGGACGGCGGATCGCTCGAAGTCGAGGGTCGAGCCTTCGAGGATCGCAGATCGAGTTGGGATCGGCTTCCCGCGCGGGCCGAGGGGATGGTGCGGCCGCCGGTGTGGGGGAATTCCCGGCATTCCGCGGGGATCGTGATTCGTTTCATCTCCGACTCGCCGACGATCGCCGCTCGCTGGCGGCTCTCGAGCGACCGGATCGCGATGCCCCACATGCCGGCCACCGGGGTGAGCGGCGTCGATCTCTACGTGAGGATGGAGGGGATCGAAGGTCCGGTCTGGCGATGGGTGGCCAACGGCCGACCGACCGGATCGGAGAACGAGTCGATCCTGATCTCCGATCTCCCGGAGATCTCGAGGGAGTGGCTCCTCTACCTGCCGCTCTACAACGGGATCGAATCGATCTCGGTCGGGGTGGCGCCCGACGCCTCGATCGCGCCGGCGTTGGTCCGCGGAAGGCCCATCGTGTTCTACGGGACCTCGATCACCCACGGTGCGTGCGCCTCTCGTCCGGGGATGGCCCATGTCGCGATTCTCGGGCGAAGACTCGACGTCCCGGTGGTGAATCTCGGCTTCAGCGGAAGCGGGACGCTCGACATCGAGATGGCGGACCTGATGGCGGAGATCGATGCGGCGGTCTACGTGCTCGACTGCCTGCCGAACCTGGGTGGAAGGCAGGTCGCGGACCGGGCCGCACCGTTCGTGCGTCGGCTCCGTACGCTCCGTCCCGGGGTCCCGATCGTCCTGGTGGAGGACAGGACGTACGCGGATGCGATCTTCAATCCGTCCAAGGCGAACCGCAATCGCGAGAATCGATCCGCGTTGAAGGCGGCGCACGCCGAGCTCCTCGCGGAAGGCCTGCGGGACCTCCTCTACCTCGAAGGCGATCTGCTTCTCGGGGATGATGGAGAGGGGACGGTCGACTCGTCCCATCCGACCGACCTCGGGTTCGTCCGTCAGGCCGACGCCTTCGAGCCGGTCCTTCGCGTTGCGATGGAATCGAGGACCCAGGTCGAAGATCGATCGGAAGCGAATGATGACGGAGCCTGAGATCCCCACTCCCGCCCCTTCCCTCGTGAAGCGAATCGCACTTCCCGCGGGTCCGATGCTCGCGGTCGGCTTCGCAGCCGCGCTTCGATCCGGTGGCCTCGAACTCGACGATTCGATGCTCGCCGGCGTGACGTTGTGGTGCGCGATCTGGTGGGTGACCGAACCGGTGCCGGTCCCCGCGACCAGCCTGATCCCACTCGCCTTCCTCCCGATTCTCGGCCTGCTGGATCACAAGTCGACCGCGAACGCGTACGGCGACAGCCTCATCCTCCTCCTGATGGGTGGATTCATGCTGAGCCGTGCGATGGAGAGCACCGGTACCCATCGAAAGGTGGCGCTCGGCGTGGTGAAGGGGGTCGCCCGACTGGGCGGCCGCGGTGGACGAAGCGTGGTGCTCGGATTCATGGTCGCGACCGCGGTCCTTTCGATGTGGATATCCAACACCGCCACGACCCTGATGATGCTGCCGGTGGCGCTGGCGGTCATCGCGGGGGCCAGCGATCGCAGGATGGCGATCCCCCTTCTGCTCGGGATCGCGTACGCGGCGAACATCGGCGGGATCGGCACGCCGATCGGAACCCCGCCCAACATCATCTTCATGGGCGCCTTCGACAAGCTCGCGCTCCGCGACGATTCCTACGGATTCCTCGAGTGGATGAAGGCCGGGGTCCCGGTGGTGATCCTGTTCATCCCGATCGCATGGTGGTGGCTCACCCGCGGGCTCGGTGGGAACGAGACCTTCGACCTGCCCGAGGGCGAGGCGTGGACTCGTGGCCAGCGTCGCGTGATCTCGATGTTCGCGATCGCCGCCGGNCTCTGGATCTTCCAGAAGTATCCGGCGCTCCCGGTGGANTGGTTCGAGGGAATCGGATGGGACAAGGGCGGGGGCTGGACCGGTCTGCTGGGGATCGCGACCGNCGGGGCGCTCGATGCCCGNGCGTCCGGATCCGCGACGGTGGCGGCGCTGGTCGTGGTGCTCCTGTTCGCGTTTCCCGACGGTGACGGCGGTCGGCTTCTGGACTGGTCGCATGCGAAGACGATCCCCTGGGGCGTGCTTCTCCTCTTCGGTGGCGGCATCGCACTCGCCCAGGCCTTCAAGTCGACGGGATTGAGCGAGGTGATCGCGGGAAATCTCGGCGGCATGAGGGACGTACCGATCCCGTTGATGGTGCTGATCGTCTGCCTGTTCACGACCTTCCTCACCGAGATCACCAGCAACACCGCCCTGACCGCGCTCCTGATGCCGATTCTCGGTGCGACCGCGCTGGCCCTCGAGGTCGATCCGGTGATCCTCATGGCGCCGGCGGCCATGAGCGCCAGCTGCGCCTTCATGCTTCCCGTCGCGACCGCGCCGAACGCCGCGGTCTACGGAACGGAGGACGTCCCGATCGAACGTATGGTCCGGGAGGGCTTCGTGCTGAACCTGATCGGCGTGGTCATCATCTCGACCCTTGCGATGTTCCTCGTCTCGAAGGCTTCGGAGGGGGTGGATCCCCGGCCGGTCGAAGCACCACGGCAGACCACCGAACCCGTCGTCGGCGACTGAGGCGTCCGCGTCCGACCTCCGTTCGCGGGTCAGCCGCTCGAAGATTCCTGCAGCGCGATGAGGCGATCGATCCCCGACCACGCGGCGAACGTGCTCCCGGGTCGAATAGGATCCGGACATGACGACCCCCAACCGACCGGATCTCGTGCTGCTCGACTTCGACGCCTGGGCGAACGAGAGGCTCTTCGACGCTTGCGCGTCTCTCGATGACGCGGCACTGGACCGGACCTTCGAGATGGGCATCGGATCGCTTCGAGCGACCTTCGCCCACGATCTCGGGGCGATGATCGGTTGGACGGGCGTGCTGCTCGGCGAGGAGGAACCCTTCGCGTCGATGCGGGAGGATCCGCCCTGGAGCGTCGAGACGTTCCGCATCCGACAGCGAGAGGCGAACGCCGCGTTCCGTTCGGCGGCGCTGGATGGGGAATTCGCGGACGTGGTCGTCCGGGAACGGGAGGGGAGGACCTACGCGTTCACGCGTGGAGGCATTCTGGCCCACGTGACCACGCATGCGATGCATCATCGAGCCCAGTGCCTCAACATGCTTCGTCGGATCGGGGTCGAGTCGCAGCCGGAGAGCAGCGTCTTCCAATGGATGAATGCGAACCCACCGGTGGTCTGATCACCCGAAGTCCGGCCGATAATCCTCGTTTCCGGGGTGTGGATGGGTCGTTGATGGTCCATAACCACGTCGTAACCATCCGGTAACTCGAAATCGAACCGCGATGCGGGCGGACCGGTGATCACGTCGAAGAACTACCCGGCGACGGGAACACACCGACGCTCGAAGCTCATCCGGTCGAGACGATCTCGACACCGACAACTCCAAGAGACCGACTCACGACGCCGAGGTACCGGCGCCGCCCGGGATCGCCTCGGCCACTCGGGCCACGAACCAGCAAGATCCAGAAGGAACCGACATGAACACCGACCTCTTCATCGAAAGCCTCTTCGCCTCGCTCGTCTCCGGTGACCGAAACGCCTCGCGGCGTCTCGTCGAGACCGCGATCGAGCATGACATCTCCGCGGACATCATCGCCCGGGAGGTCTTCTGGCCCACGATCAACAACATCACCACCCTCTACCGCCAGGACCAGATGACGCGACTCGCCCAGCAGTACGCGACCCGGGCCCTCGGCGGTCTCATCTCCCAGAACCAGGATCGCTACGACACCAAGCCCGCTCGAAGCCGGTCGATCTGCATGTTCTGCGGACCGAACGAACTCGACGACCTCGCGGCGAGGCTCATCGCCGATCTTCTCGAGGCGGACGGCTATGAGGTCACCTACGGCGGCGGAAACATCGCCGACGACGACATCATGGCCGAGGTCCACGAGCGTCGTCCCGACATCCTTCTCATGTTCAGCTCCGGCGGATCGGACGCCCCCGGCATCCGGCAACTGATCGACCAGATCCGCGGTATCAACGCGATCCCCGAGATGCAGATCGTGGTCGGTGGCGGCATCTTCAACCGGGCTCCGGGACTCGCCGAGGAGATCGGTGCGGATCTCTGGGCGACCGGTCCCGACGACCTGCTCGAGCAGCTCGAGGCCTATCCCGAGGTCCGGGCGAACCTCGAGGATCGAACCGTGGGTCGCGGCAAGACGACGCGAGCCGCCTGAGTACGACGCTCCGGGCGCATTCCAATCGAAGCGAAGGGTTCACGCCCTCCGAAACACCGTCCGGTCCCCCGACCGGGCGGTGTCTTCGTTGACGGCTCGGTTGCTCGCGGGACCCCGCATGCGGTCATCGGTCGACCGCGGATCGGCGGAGTCCGCCGACGGGTTCGTCGTTCCGGCGGGCGCACCACCAGATCATCGCCAGGCCGATGGCGATCATCACGGCGCTCAGGCCGGCCGCGGGCCAGATGCTCGACACGCCCCAGTTCGTCAGGTACTGGGCGCGGAACTGCTCGGAGGCGATCCGCATCGCGCCGTAACCGACCATGAACCAACCTCCGATGATGCCCGGTCTGCGAGGCTTCCACCAGACCACGGCGAGCAGTGCGAACAACATCAGGCCGTCGGTGCAGGCCTGGAACAACTGACTCGGGTAGTAGGCGGTGAGATAGGGGGCGATCGCCTCCGAGACGTCGGTACGACCCGAATAGACGGCATCGCGAAGCGCCTGGCGTCCCCATTCGCCGTTCGGGTTCGACACCATCGTCGCGAGGCCGTCGACGTTCGCGCCGTTCTGGAAGTCCGGATCGAGCATCTCCTCCGGATACTTCACGGACCACCACGGCGCATCCGCCTGTCGGCCGGCGTCGAGCGGCCGTCCCCAGAGTTCGCCGTTCACGAAGTTGGCGAGACGACCGAGTCCCAGGCCGATCGGCGCACAGAACGCGACGCAGTCGAGGAGATGCCACGGCGTGATGCGGTTTCGCAGACCGTAGAGGATGCAGGCCGCCATCACGCCGAGGATTCCCCCGTGGCTCGCCATGCCGCCCTTGTGGATCTCGAGCACGCCCCAGAAAGGGAACGATCCCGAGAATGTCCAGAGAAGATCGATGGAATAGAAGAGGACGTAGCCCAGCCGGCCACCCACCAGCACGCCGACCACCATCCAGGTCATGAAGTCGCCGACCTGTTCGGGCCTCATCAGGCCTCTTCCCGTCTTCGCCATCCACCGCAGCACGAACCAGCCGGCGACGAATCCCAGCAGGTAGGCGAGTCCGTACCAGCGGATGCCGAAGCCGTCGCCGACTTGAATGGCGAAGGGCGAGAGGTCGTGGACGTAGGCGGAGGCGAGCGTCGGCATGGGCGGGCGCGATTGTACCGGGGTGGGAAGGGGGGATCGGAACGATGCGATTCCGACGATGGCGACGATTCCGCGCAGGAAGCACGCCAAACGTGGATACTCCCGGTCGTCACCATGCACGAGACCGCCGACCAGATCGTCCAGCATCTCTTCGACCTCTACGGTCCGGTCGCGGTGTTCGGTCTGCTGGTCGTCGCCGGCGTGGGACTCCACCTTCCGGAGGATCTGATCATCATCCCGGCCGGATGGGAGATCGCCGCCGGTGATTTCCCGATGTTCTGGACGGTGCTCGCGGCCTATCTGGGAGTGACCGGTGGCGACACGCTCTGGTTCCTCGTCTGCCGGAAGTTCGGAGGTCGGCTGGTCGGCACCCACTGGTTCCGCAAGCAGGCGCATCCGAAGCGAATCCTCCAGGTCAAGGCGCTCTACGACCGTCACGGAACCTGGGTCCTGCTGGTCTCGCGGTTCATCCCCGGTTCGAGGACGGTGGGGGTCGCGGTCGGCGGACTGGTGCATCTCTCCTGGGGCGTGTTCCTGCTGGTCGAACTCTCGACGGCCGTCCTGAGCGTCGGTTTCCAGATCGGGCTCGGTTACGCCGCGCAACGAGGTCTGTCGACGAGCGGTCCGCTGCACTGGGTCACCATCGGCGTCGGTGCGATCCTCGTGGCCACGATCGTGGGGATGCTGATCTTCTGGTGGCGTCGTTCCAGGTCGGGTCGGGTCCACATCCCCCGTGCCCGGGCGTCATGGCTGCGCGACCAGCGGACGGGTGGCGGTCCGGGCCGCGGGACGACATCGTCCTGACGTCGCGTCCGGCCGTGATCGATCCGGATGAAGCCGATTCCCCACCTCCGTCGTGGACCTCCCCGAGCCCCACGACGTCGACCCGCCCCGTCGCCCCTCGCTCAGGCGATCCAGTCGTGCATGACCTTGCCGTGGACGTCGGTGAGCCGCATGTCCCGACCCCCGAAACGGATGGTCAATCGTTCGTGGTCGATGCCCATGAGATGGAGCATCGTCGCGTGCAGGTCGTGGATCTCGACCGGATTCTCGACGGCGCGGTAACCGTATTCGTCGGTCGCGCCGTAGGTGCGGCCGCCGTCGATGCCGCCTCCCGCGAGCCAGATGCTGAATCCGTGCTGGTTGTGGTCACGGCCGTCGGATCCCTGGCTGAAGGGAGTCCGACCGAATTCGGCGCCCCAGATCACGAGGGTCGAATCGAGCAGACCCCGTCGCTTGAGATCCGCGAGCAGGGCCGCGATCGGCTGGTCGACCGCCCGGGCGTTGTTCTCGTGACCCTCCTTGAGCTTGCCGTGCTGGTCCCAGCGATCGCCGCTCACCCGCGGGCAGGTGCACTCGATGAATCGGACGCCGCGTTCCACGAGGCGACGTGCGAGGAGACACTCCCGCGCGAATATCCTCGTGGGCTCGTATTCGCTCTCGAACCCGTACTCGCGCCTGGTGATCGCGCCCTCGTCCTCGACGTTCGTCGCGTCGGGCACGGCGAACTGCATGCGGAAGGCGAGTTCCTGGTTTCGGATGGCGCTCTCGATCCGATCGTTCCCCGATGCGCGGATTCCGCGGTCGAAGGCCTCGACGAGCCCCAGCTTCCGTCGCTGGCGATCGATCGATTCTCGCGGCTTCACGTTCGCGAGAACCTCGTCGGCGGGGCGGAGCACGGAGGCCTGGTGGGTCGCGGGAAGGTAGGCGTTGCCGAAGCACTCGAGGCCCCCCGGCGGTATCAGACCGCCGTCGAGCACCACGAATCCGGGCAGGTCGCGGTTCTCGCTTCCGAGGCCGTAGGTCGCCCATGCGCCCATCGACGGCCGGCCGGCGAGACCGTGACCGGTGTGGAGGAAGTAGTTCGCATTGGTGTGCTCGTTGAAGGGCGAGGTCATCGACCGGACCACGAGGATGTCGTCGGCCATCCTCCGGACGTGGGGGAAGAGATCGGACACCGGCGTCCCGGAATCGCCTCCCGGACGGAATTCCCAGGGGGTTCCCAGGCAGTCGCCGTTCGAATCGAACTGGGTGGGCGACTTCTCCATGGGAAAGGGGCGGCCGTGCATGTCGGTGAGCCGGGGTTTCGGATCGAAGGTGTCCATCTGTCCCGGACCGCCGTCCATGTAGAGGAAGATGACGCTTCGGGCCTTCGGGGTGTGATGCGGCGAAGGGATCATGCCGTCCAACCCCACGCGGTACGGGCTGGCGGCGACCGCCCGATCCTCGTGTCCCAGCGCGGCGAACGCGGCCAGGCCGAATCCACCGGCGACCTGCCGCAGCATGTCCCGCCGGGTGGTCGCGCCCGGAAGGAATCGACCGCAGTGATGAGATTCGTGTGCCATGGTGGAATCCGTTGCGGTTCAGTCGAGGTGCACGAAGGCCTTGGCGTTGAAGAGGGCGTGCGCGACGTCGTTCCAGGCCTCCATCCGGTCGGACGATGCGTCGAGGTGATCGATGCAGGCGCGGATCTCCTCTTCGGCGGGCGGCGAGGCGAACGCCTGTCGCCACATCCGTCGGGCGCGGTCCTCGTCGGTCGCCAACGTCGCGTCCGAGAGGATGGATTCGGCCCATGCCGCCGCCATCTCGTGGACGAATGGGTCGTTCATCAGGACCAGCGACTGGGCGGGGACGTTCGAACTGTTGCGACGACCGACGGTCGTCATCGGAGCGGGAAGATCGAAGGCGGCGAGCATGGGGTTCGCGAAGTTCCTGCGAACCTCGAGGTAGAGACTCCTTCGGCCGTTCCCGTCGAGCGGTCCGCTCCGGCCGGGACGACCGCGACCGTTCATGAACGGCGTGAGATGCGTTCCCACCGAAACGCCCCCCAGCGTCGCGTCGAGTCGCCCGCTCGCCGAGAGCATCGCGTCGCGGATCGATTCGGCCTGAAGCCGGCGGACCGGCGCGGCCGCGAGCAGGGTCCGATCGGGATCGATCGATCGCATGCGTTCGGCGGTGGATGCCGCGGGGAGGCTCGATCGTCGGTACGCGCTGGAACGCACGATCGAACGGATCATCGACTTGACCGACCAGCTCGAACGGAACTCCGTGGCGAGATGGTCGAGCAGGTCGGGATGGGAGGGCACTTCACCGAGTCCTCCGAAATCGTCGGTCGTGGCGACGAGCCCGCGTCCGAAAAGATGGTGCCAGATCCGGTTCGCCATCACTCGGGCGGGAAACGGATTCGATTCGTCGAAGATCGTCCTGACCAGTCCCAGGCGCCCGGACCCCGTCTCGTCCGTCATCCCGGAGGGTTCGCCGGCGATCGAGGTGATGAAGGAACGCTTCGCCACCTCGCCGGGAGTCCGGTGCGATCCGCGAATGGAGATGTTCGTGTCCACTCCGGAACCCTCGAGTGCCGCGAGCACCCGGGTCGGCGCGGGTATCTCCCCCGCGATGGCGGCCCGGCGTCGTTCCTCGTCCACGACCCTTCTCCGGTTCTCGTCCGCCGTCCCCAGCGTGTCTCCCCAGAGTCCGGCGTCGACCAGCCGGTCCCGGAGCGGCTCGCGGTGTCGATTCGGCATCGCGGGATCCGTCGCCGTGGCCGCGAACACGTCGGCGAGCACGTCCGCATCGTCGCCGCGGGCCGCGTCGATCCATCCGGGAAGGACCTCGTCGGGCAGTCTCCCGTCGCCACGGTCGCTCATCCAGATCGCGTCGACCTCCAGCCGTCCGGGGCCGTCGTCGATCAGTTCCAGGTGTGCACGGCTCCCCGAATGCAGCCGGGTGTCGTTCACCACGTGTCGCCATCCGTCGTGGGTGGACACGTCCTGGCGATAGCCCCCGAAGAGGAGGGCGTTGAACTCGTCCATCATCATGCCCTCGACGACGAGTCGGATCCGGGCGCCGTCGCCGGTGCCACGAACGCGCCAGTGCAGGTATCGACGATCCAGCGTGAACGTCTCGCTTCGAATCGTTCCCTGCAGTCGACGGTCGAGACGATCGCTCGAGAGGGTCCCATCCTCGGGAACGGGATCGCCACCGGGCGACGACCAGGCCCATCCGGTCGAGTACCAGTGGAGGTCCGGGACCTGACCTTCGAAGGATTCGAGTACGGTCGCGTCCTCGTCAACGACGAGATCACGGCGCGGAACCACCTGTTCCCCGCGTGCCTGCCGGGATGACTCGTCGTGCATCGCGCCGTCGTGACCGAGGAGGGTCCAGGCTCGCCATGGATGTTCCGGCGATCGCCAGGCATCGTCCCGGAACGACTCGGCCCAGCGTCCGAGGAGGGCGGGATCGAGATCGCGATTCCGGGCGACCGTCTCGACCAGTCCGGGATCAACCGGTCGCCACGACCTGCCATCCTCGGTTCGTTCCGGTCGCGTTTCCGCCGCGCCCTTCAGGTATTCGGCGAGACGCGTCGGCGGTTCGAGGTCCGATCGGACGTCGGATGAAGGATCGGCGCGATCGAGACGATCCACCGCATCGGTGATCCGCCGGTGCGGATCGAGGTACGCGTATCCCTGGTGCATCGACTGCAGGTATCCGGAGAGCGCGTAGTAGTCGCGGGTGCTGATCGCGTCGAACTTGTGGTCGTGGCACCGGGCGCACGCGACGGTGAGGCCGAGGAAACCCTGGCCGAGTATCTCGAGCTGGTTGGCGATGCGCTCCGCCTGGTCCTGGGTCACGTCGGTGGGGGCGTGCACCGCCTGGTGGAAGTACCAGTGGCCCGTGCCGATCACGCTTTCATTCGTCCCGTCCACCGGATTCGGACGCGGTTCGAGCAGATCGCCGGCGATCTGCTCCGAAACGAATCGGTCGTATCCGAGATCCTGGTTGAACGCCCGGACGACCCAGTCGCGATATCGCCAGGCTTCGCGGATGGGGTAGTCGAATTCGTGGCCGTAGGTCTCCGCATAACGGACCAGGTCGAGCCAGTGGCGGCCCCATCGTTCACCGAAGGACGGATCGCCGAGATACCGCTCCACCAGCCGATCCCAGTGGGCGTCGCTCGGATCACGCTCGAAGGCCTCGACGACGAGGGGATCGGGGGGAAGTCCGGTCAGGTCGAACGCGAGCCGTCGCAGCTGGCGGGCCGGCGTCGCATCGCCCGCGGGCTCGAGCTCCTTCGCGATCAGGCGGGCATGCACGAAGCGGTCGACGTCGGTCCGTACCGTCGACCCGGATGCGGCGGGGACTTCCGGTGGATCGGGATCACGAACCGGCTTCCACGACCAGTGGCCGTCGTACGGGGCCCCGGCGTCGACCCAGCGTCGAAGGACCGCGATCTCCTCGCTCGTCAGCGGCTCGCCGGACGGCGGCATCGGATCGAGATCGTCGATGACCCGTTCGATCAGCAGGCTGCCGTCCGCGTCATGGGGAATCACGACCGGCGTCCGGCCCGGCTTCGCCGATTCGACGGCACCCTCGCGGACGTCCAGGCGGAGTCCGCGCTTGCGGGTCGACGCATCGGGGCCATGGCAGGCGAAGCACCGGGCGACGAGGATCGGGCGAACGTCTCGATTGAAGTCGATGACCGGATCGGCCGCCGGAACGCCGGCGTGGATCGCATCGTCGGGAACGCCCGTTTCATCGCCGACCAGGATGGCGCCGGTCGCGGAAGAGACGGCGACGAGGATCCCGGTGACCATGGAGCCTGGCCGGATCTGGCGGACGGATCTTCGATTCCCGGTCATCGCTCCATCATATTTGAGAGACCCTCCCGGTCACGCGGGAAATGTGGATGGGCGGCGTTTCGC
>NYWD01000007.1 GCA_002684855.1 Planctomycetaceae bacterium
GGAGAGCCCATCAAGAAGTCCAACAGAGGCAGAAAAAGAAAAGTTCCACTAGAGGCCACCACCGTACCGGTTGTAGAGAAGCCTCCGGTTAAAAAGTCCAAATCCATTCCCCAGTCTGAGTTTGAGGCCAATAATGTGTTGGAGGTCGTGTCGGAGGCAACTCACGAGGACAGACAGTGGACGGAGGCAATGTTGAGCAACCTGATGTATTGCAACCGGAGAGGTCAGATCAACAAAACGGACCTGGAGACCGAGTGGCAGGTCCTCTACCCCAAATCCATGCTGACAGCCAGGAACCTCAAGTCAAGATTGACAGTCTATCAGAGAACACATTCAGAAAAGGCTGCTCCCAAGAAGCCCACAAGAGAAAAGAATGACCAAAGCCAGGTGAAAATTGTTAAGACCAACAGTGAACCTATCAAGAAGCTTGGTCTCAAACCTTCTAAACTCGTAGTCAATGTTGAGAAATTCAAAATTCCTATTCAACCAAACTCTGTTGTATCAAGTGTTGCTGATGGTACTGGTGGTGCTGAAGATACATGGAATGATGCCATGGTCAAGGACATGTTTGAGACTCTTGACAAAGCTCGAGAAGAACTGTCCAGTACTGACACTGAGATTGTCAACAATAGGTGGCACCAGTTGTGGATAGAGAAACATCCCACTTGTGTCAATATTGACTCCAAGGCTCTTTACAATCAATACTTGATGCATGTGAAGAAGGCAAGTCTGTTGTCGAGTCCTCTCAAAGTTTCTCCAATAAAACTAGAAAACAATGCAATCAAAGAATCTGATGATAGTGCAATAGGTGATAATGATATTGTAAATCATTCCTCTAATGTTCCACAATCTAATAAATTCCAATGGAATGACGACTTGATAGAAGAGTTGAAGAGAGAACAAATCTATGTTGAGGATAAACTCAGGTGTATTCAAGATGATTATTTCTTTGAACTTCTTCAAGAACGTTGGAACAATAGTCATCCAGATTGCAGAGACAGTCCTGAAGATTTAAAGTCAATTCTCCAAAATTCCATCAACAAAGTAAAGTCAGAACCAATTCTTGTCAAAGAAGAAAATGATACTTCAGATCAAGATTTTCCTAATCATTTACCAATTAAAAGTGAAGACACCAAAGATGTTGAAACTGAAGTATCTCCAATCAAAGGAGAAGTAGAGTATACTTGCAAAGAGGAACCTGTAGAGACAGTTGAGCTTCCAAGATCCAAATGGGTTTGTTCCAACCACTACATCCATGTTTTCTATGACGACCAGGACAAGAGCTACGAGTGCATCCTGACAGATCAGCTTCTCCAGTTGAGGAATGCTCTCATTCCAAAGTTTCCAGGCCAAGATTTATTCAAATCAGGAAAGAAACCTCCAGGATTTGCAAAGATGTTGCTCAGTGAATGGCTTCGGCACTATCCAGATTCTCAAGAAAATACCAAGACCATTAGCATGAAGATCGGTAGATATGACAGAGCACCGCAAATGCTGGTTCAAGACACCAAGAATGCCAATGGAAGAATCAATTGGTCTCCTGCAATGATAGAAAATATCAGATCTTCACGGGAGAAAGCTCTGGAGATCTTCAGCTCGAATGCAAATCCTGGAAATGGATCTTTGTCAAGATATTGGAGACAAGAATGGGAGAAGATCTATCCTGATCTCAATATTGACTGGAAGCAGGTCATCAGTAGATATCATTATCATTTTGGAGCTGAGAGAAGAGACAGTCATGAGGCAGATCATGAAGGAGTCAGGAACAGTCTTGACAGTGACATGGAGGAAGCAGAAACCAGAGAAGATATCCGGGGATTCAGACAGTGGACTTCACACATGCAGGAGGATTTGATCATCATGAGGAATGTTCTTCTACAAGCAGATCCAAATGTGGACACTTCATCCAAGATGTTCTCCAGACAATTGATGTCATTGTTCAAAGACAAACATCCAAACTGCATGGAAAGTGAGAGAAGTTTGTTGTCAAAGCTGAAGGAGTCTAGTCAGAACAATCATACAATCATCAAAGAACCAACTCCAAAACCAAAACAAGCCAAACCTATAAAAGTAGAAGCTCCTCCACCTGTTGTTAGAAATCCTGCAGTTGATATCATGAGTGACATTGAGGGTTTCACGGATTGGAATCTTGGGATGGTTCGGGACTTCATCTCCTGCATGGACAGAGCGAGGAGGAAGTACACGGACATGAAGGAGTCCGACCCCAACATGAAGCTTGTGCCTTTACTCCTGGTCGAGTGGAAGACGATGTATCCAGAGACTGCAGAAACTGTCAGAACTTTCCTTGTCAGAATCAGATATTTGAAAACCAACAAGGAAAGTATCAAAGCTAAGCTTGGTGAACATGATCTTCTGCCAAGAATGTCATCTGATGATCAACCTCCACCAACCCCTGCTGGTGATGAAGCTAATGAAGCTGTTTCTCCAGAAGCTGTTGATGACATTAAACCTGTTGTCGCTGGTGAGAAATTTGTCTGGGACGCCAACAACATGATGCCAAATGTGATTGCCACAAGAGCTAAAGCTATTGCCAAACAAAAGAGAGAAGCTGCCCATGGAAGAAGAATCAGTTATGCCAAGATTTGGATCAAGGAGTTCCAGAAGATCTACCCCAATTGTCCCTACACAGCCAACAATCTGTCTGTCCACTATTGGTATTGGACCAGCAGACAGGAGAACCATCCTGACAAAGCTGACATTCTTAAGAAGGCAAATGAGTCCATGGATGTTGATGATGAGATGGAGATTGATACCAACTGGAGCGGGGATAATATTGAAGAGTTGAGAAGGATTGGAATGAAAGTGAATAATATGTTGAAAGATGAAAATTCTTTCCCCAAGAACACGGACTCCAAGCAGTTTCACTTTTCCAAGTTATTACATTCAGTTTGGCTAAATCTTCATCCAGAATCTGACATTTCTGAAAATGGTTTAGTTGCTGTTTACAACAAAGTCTTCTCCAACAGTTTCAGCAAGCTTCACTGCAAAGAAGAACCTGGAGAACAGTTTCCATCCTCCACTCCACTGAAGGAGAAATGGACTCCAAAGCACAACAAATGTTTACGGGAAATCATAAACAAATTGAAAGAATGTGATAAATACACCAGAAATAATGTGATCAAGGAATGGAACAAGCAGTTCACAAAATTAGATTGGGAATATCTTTCAAGCAGGATTGATGATTGTGGTTACAATCAGCCCGTCCACTTGGTTTTGGTCAAGGAAAAGAAGCAGACCGAAGCCAAGAAAACTTCATGCTCTAAAGCCGAGGTCAAACCATCTGCAGATTCTGAGGCCACTCCAGCTGGACTCAATGCTCGAGGTCAAATGCGATGGACTCAGCAGGCTGTCACTGACCTCCTGCAGTGTCATAAACTGGGTCTCAAGGCCAAGAACTCTCATCCTGACAAGAAGCTGGCAGATCTTGTTCACCAAAAGTTCAAGCAGAGACATCCTTACTGTCCAATTGCTCCAAATGTTCTTCTAACAAAATGCTATATCTTGAGGTCTGAGTTGAAGTCTGGGAAACTGATTCTGAATGAGAGCAATGAAGATACTGGTGAGAAATACCGAGGAGAGTCTGGATTGAGAACCTGGACCAGACAGATGTTGGAGGAGCTGGTGGCCAGCAGGAAGAGGGCCATTGGGAGGAAGAAGATGACGGGAACCAACTTTGGCAAACTTCTGGGTGATCTTTGGCTGGAGGAGTTCAGGAGTGTTTATCCGGACTACAGATCCAGCAAGAAGAACCTGTTCCGGAAGTACAAGTGGTGGAGGCAACGTAGAGCGGAAATGGAAAAAGACGCCATTAAATCTGCCCCGAAGATTCCAATTGACAAAGACAGCGTCTTATTTGTGGAGCTGAAGAGGAGTTTGAGCGAGAGCACGGTGGAGCTGCCCCCGTTCGTGTCGAGCAAGGTGATCATGTTGGCCCAGCACTGGGTGGAGAACACCACCGTCAGGGAGGAGACGGAGGAGCTGGACAGGGAGATGGACGAGNCCCCGGAGCCCGGGATGATCACCCTGCCCGGTGGCGCCGTCCTGGTGGCCAAGTCGGGANCNAATAACGGTGATTTGAAAACTGGTAGATTGTCGGAGCCTCCTGATGTCAGCATTACTTTGAGCCACAAACTGGACGCTGGAGTGAGCATAACCCTGAGTAACCCCGTGACCCCCNTGACACCAGCCCCGGTGAGCAGCAGCAATGTTGCGAGTGTCCCGGCCTCCATCCTGTCCATCCTGGACACCATGGGCCTCCCCCTGGCCCTCCTCCCCACCCTCCTGGCCGTCTACAGGGACGTGAGGGACACCTACAAGCTGCTGGTGGTCCAGGGATACGCTGTCTCATGGTCCAGCCTCCTCACACTCAGGCTGAGGTCGGCCTGGCCCGGGACCAGTGTCACCGTGGCCTCCATGGACCAGTTGGTGGCCCAGACCCTGACCTCGGCTGGTCACAGTCAGATTGTCTGCAAGACTGTCACCAGACCAGGACCTGTGATACCTGGTCACNTGGTCGACCTCCAGATGGTCACCGACCTCCAGGACCACGTGGACAGGTGGGACAGACATCCACTGACCGCCTGGAAGAACTGGAGGTCACAGTTGGGTTTGTCTGCTCGTCAATTTGTCAGTTTGAGCCAATTTTTGTGTCCAGCCTCATCCTCGGATTTGATCAATTGGGACGACATCATGTGGCAGGCCGACCTCTGTGATGTCTGGTCAAGATTGTCTTTGTCATCATCAAGTTCTGAAGGTCAAGATATCATCAACAANAACAAACATTGGAGAATTGTCAACAAGAAGAAAGAAGATGAAACTGTATCTTTTAACAAAATTGGAAGATGGTGGAGAAAAGTNAGAAATGTTTCAAGAGGAAAGANGATTCTAAGTCGGCGACCAAGATTTGTNNCCANTAATCCAAGACTATTTTGGAGCAATGAGAAAATTGAGCTTTTGAAACAAGCAAAGTTGACTGCCTTCGACATCTGGTTTGTGAAGAAAAACAGGAAATATTCAAGCTTCAAAACCTTAATTGTCAGAGAATTCCAGAGACTTCTNAGTCCAGATTCAGGTTCCTTGACCACAGGTCAGATCTTGGGTAAACTTGCTCAGATTCAAAGATCAGAAAAGTTTCGAGTTNCTAGACGAGAAGACAGGGAATGGGACAANCTGGTGANGGAATATCAGGAGTTTCTGATGAACGAGGATGACATTGAAACCATTGAGTTTGTTGAGGAGAGCACTGAAGATGTTCCAGTTGATGTTNACGAGGATGGTCATCCTGATTATAACCTTGATGCAGATGTTATTGAGTTCATCAGAGATAAGGAAGGAGGGAAGAAGATGGCTTCAAACGTTTGGTCCAGTGGTGCTCTTCTGGTTCTTCTGAGAGCAAGAGACTCNGCTCAGAGACGAAGAGAAAAGTGGGAGAAGTGGGCCATNGCCAAGTATGGATCTCTCCAGTCAGCCTACTCCAATCCGAGGCTGAAGGTTCCTAAACTGGAAGAACTTTTAGTNGAAGAATGGTCGCAATTGAGACCAAACCAGTCTGGACTGTCTGCTTGGACCCTCAATGGATATCTGAAAAAGTTTGATGCTCTCAAGAAGCAACTTATTGAGGAACAAGAAGAGGCCAAAAGATTGAAGGATCTGAGAATGATTCCACCAGTGATCTACACNTATCATCCTAACACTGACATACCAGTTTACAAACTTGAACAATTGAACGAGTATTCCAAACTTGCTGCAAATGTAAAGATGCTTGTCAGCACTCGTCAAAGAGCATTTACTTCTCAAAACTCCAATTTGCGATACCTTGACCTTTGGTCAGAGCAATGGATGTTGGAAACAGGAGAGAAGGTTGAAGGATGGAGACTCCAGCAACGATTNTACAATCTTCAGATGAGTTCCAGTGTGAGGAACAAATTGAAGAAGTTCATGATTATCAAGGAAAATGACGCCAATGTTCCTGAGGAAAAGCTTGAACTGGATCCTAACGGGTTTGAGTATGAAGCACCCTCCATTGTTCCAAGAGACTCCATGTTCCCCAGAGTTCCAGATACCATCTCAGAAGTGTTGATCAGAAGGAAGCAAGATGACATGGAGGATCCTGTTGATTTGATTGGATACGATGAGGAAAACTTTGTGGAAGTACTTGGAGTAGGAAGACTTGGATTGCCNGTTGCTATTGCTGTCAATGAGCTTATTGANGAAGAAGGAATTCAATACAAGCCAAAGATGAATTACATGAAAGAAGATAATTCTGATGTCAATGTCATCCAATCAAGTTTTCAAAGGAACAAATTTTACTCTTATCCAAGTGAAAATGGCTCCAAAAGATTTTCCAACTTTAACAATTTTCAGTTCCATCTCCAATTACGTAAAATGTCAAATGATCCAGATGCTCAAGAATCAAGTTCAACATTTGGTCAAAAGATGGCCTCCTATCACTTTTGTCAAAGTCTTGTCAAAGATTGTNTAACAGTGGCCCTAGCTCAATCATCATCATCATCTTTGCAGTAGTAACATCTGTGTGTGATACAATTATTGAAAACTCATTCTTATTGTCAAGCTCGGGTCCTGGTCCATCTCCAATCTCAATCTCAAATGTCAAAACTCAAAAGAGGACCAGAGCTGACGNTAAAATCCAAATACACCACCCNCCCACCCCNTAACTTTTCAANATCAATATNANGGTCAAAGGTCCATNTCCAATCTCAATCTCNAATGTNNNAANTCAAAAANNANCTCTAAGTACCCCCCCCTTTACCAAACCATACCAGACCAGACCAGACCAAATCATACCAAAGAGGATGATTTAGGAGGGTTAAGAGGAGATAAGAGAAAGTATGGGGAGGTGGTTGAGGAGA
>NYWD01000008.1 GCA_002684855.1 Planctomycetaceae bacterium
GTCTCAGATGTCTGCGAGACTGCTGACAAGCTCACCACAGAGCAGCATCCTGAGTCTCAGGTAGTCAGTAACAAGAAAGCTGAGCTGCTGGAAGCTTGGGCAAGACTGAAATCTCTGGCCACGGAGAGACAACAGAAGTTGCTCGGAGCTCATGAGATACAAAGATTTAACAGGGATGCTGATGAGACTATTGCCTGGATTGCTGAGAAAGATTCTGTTCTTTCTACTGATGATTATGGTAAGGATCTTGCCAGTGTGCAAACACTCCAGAGAAAACATGAAGGGATCGAAAGAGATCTTGCAGCTTTAGAAGATCGTGTGAGAACCATCAACCAAGAAGCCATGAGGTTGTGCGAGATCCATGGGGAGCATTCTGAACAGATTTTAGCTAAGAACAGTCAGATTGAAGCTAACTGGGAGGAGTTGGTGGCAAAAGCCAAGCAAAGAAAGCAGAAATTGGATGAATCTTATTTCCTGCACCGGTTCCTCTCTGATTACAGGGATCTTACACTCTGGATCAATGACATGAAAGCAGTTATTGCAGCTGATGATCTTGCTAAGGACGTGTCTGGGGCAGAGGCACTCCTTGAAAGGCACCAGGAGCATAAATCTGAAATTGATGCTAGAGAAGACAGCTTTAAAGCCACAGCTGAAGCTGGTAAAATGCTGCTAGAATCTGGACACTATGCCAGTGACGAAGTTAAGGAGAAACTTCTAACATTGGATGAAGATAAAAATGCACTCCTTCAACTCTGGGAGGAAAGGAGGATCCTATATGAGCAGTGCATGGACCTCCAGCTGTTCTACAGGGACACTGAACAAGCTGATACCTGGATGGCCAAACAGGAAGCTTTCTTGATCAACCAAGATCTAGGAGATTCATTGGATTCTGTAGAGGCTCTAATTAAAAAACATGAAGATTTTGAAAAGTCTTTGGCAGCTCAAGAAGAGAAAATCAAAGCCCTTGATGAATTTGCAACTAAACTAATTGAGGGACAACATTATGCAGCTGATGATGTTGCCCAGAGGAGAGCTCTTCTTCTGGAACGAAGAGCACTTCTCATGGAAAAGAGTGCAGTAAGAAGAACCATGCTGGAAGATTCTTACAAGTTTCAACAATTTGAGAGAGATTGTGATGAAACAAAAGGTTGGATTAATGAAAAGCTGAAAGTAGCCACAGATGACAGTTACTTAGACCCAACTAATCTTAATGGAAAGGTACAAAAGCACCAAAACTTTGAGCAAGAATTGAACGCAAACAAGTCGAGAATTGATGAAGTTCTTGAGTCTGGAATTGAATTGAAGGAAAGTGGTCATGTTCAGTCAGAAAGGATCCAAACCAAAATAGATGAAATCAATGGTCTATGGCAGGATCTTGTTAAGGCAGCGGAGAAGAAAGGAATGAGGCTGGCTGAAGCATCTCAACAGCAACAGTACAATAGAGGTAATGAAGATTTGGAGCTGTGGTTGTCGGAAGTGGAAGGCCAGCTTTTGTCTGAAGATTATGGAAAGGACCTGACTTCAGTTCAAAACCTTCAGAAGAAACACGCCCTCATGGAAGCGGATGTGGGGGCCCACCAGGACAGGATTGATGGAATAAGAATTTCCTCTGAACAATTTGTCAATGCTGGCCACTTTGATGCTGAAAATATTAAAGCCAAATATGAAGCTCTGGCTGCCAGGTACGGTAATTTGATGAAGCCTATGTCCAACAGGAAGGTCCGTTTGATGGATTCCTTGGCAGTCCAACAGCTTTTTAGAGATGTTGAGGATGAAGAAGCCTGGATTAGAGAAAAAGAACCCATCATCAACTCAACCAATCGAGGAAGAGATCTAATTGGTGTCCAGAACTTAATTAAGAAGCACCAAGCTTCCATGTCCGAGATTAACAATCATGAGCCAAGGATTGATGCCGTATCCAGGACAGCTCAGAATATGGTGGAGGATGGACACTTTGCATCTGATGATATCAAGAACCGCCTGAGCACTCTCCATGACCACTGGAACCAATTGAAAGAGAAAGCCAATCAAAGGAAACAGGATCTGGACGATTCTCTCCAGGCTCATCAATACTTTGCTGATGCAAGTGAAGCTGAGTCCTGGATGAAAGAGAAGGAGCCACTGGCTGGTAATGCTGACTATGGAAAAGATGAAGATGCCAGTGAAGCTCTTCTTAAAAAGCATGATGCTCTGATGTCTGACCTTGAGGCATTTGGAAACACTATCAAGGATTTGAAGGAGATGGCTGCTGCTTGTCGTCAGCAAGANACTCCTGTCATTGACATGTTAGGAAAAGAATGTGTCATGGCTCTTTATGATTACACTGAGAAATCTCCCAGAGAGGTTTCCATGAAGAAAGGAGATGTTCTGACTCTTCTCAACTCAAATAANAAAGATTGGTGGAAAGTTGAGGTGAATGACAGACAAGGATTTGTTCCTGCAGCTTACGTGAAGAAGATAGATCCTGGCCTGACTGCTTCACAGCAGCAACTGGTTGACAGNTCATCTGTAGGCGCCAGAGAAGCCCAGATTGAGAAACTGTATGANAACCTCATTGAGCTGGGATCTCAGAGGAGGAAACGATTGGAGGAGACATGCCAGGCATACAAGCTTGTTCGTGAAGCTCAAGAGCTTTCAAATTGGATTCGAACCAAGGAGCAACATGCCACTATTCAGGATGTNTCTGATGATNTGGAACANGTTGAAGTGATGCAGAAGAAATTTGATGATTTCCAAGCTGACTTAAAGGCCAATGAAGTAAGATTGGCTGAAATGAATGAGATAGCAATGCAGTTGGTATCACTTGGTCAAACTGANGCAGCTATGAAGATCCAGGCACAGCTTGAAGATCTTAACCAGAAGTGGAGTAAATTGCAGGAGGTGACCACTGAGCAGGGTGCAGCTTTTGAAAAAGCTCATGAGGTTCAAATGTTCCACAGGGATGTAGATGAAACTAAAGATTGGATTGGGGAGAAGGATGAAGCCCTGAACAATGATGATATTGGTAAGGACCTCAGAACTGTCCAGGCTCTTCAGCGCAAGCATGAGGGCCTTGAAAGAGATCTTGCTGCTCTTGGNGACAAGATCAACCAACTTGATGAGAAGGCAAGCAAGCTCATGCATACCCACAAAGACAATGCAGAGATCATTTATGAAAAACAGAAGGACATNAANGAAGAATGGACTCACCTTTGTGCAAAAGCCAATCTTAGGAAGGTCAAGCTTCTGGATTCATATGACCTTCAGCGATTCTTGAGTGACTATAGAGACCTGATGTCCTGGGTCAGTAGCATGAAAAGTCTCATCTGCACTGATGAACTTGCAAATGATGTTACTGGAGCTGAAGCCCTCCTAGANAGGCACCAGGAACATAGGACAGAAATTGATGCTCGCTCTGGAACTTTCCAGGCTTTTGAGCTCTTTGGACAACAGNTGCTTCAAGCTGATCACTTCGCTGCTCCTGAAGTTCAAGAAAAGCTTGAAGGTATGAATGATGCCAGGGAGGATCTTGAAAAGGCATGGATTGCAAGAAGGATGCAACTTGACCAATGCCTTGAACTGCAGCTGTTCTACAGAGATTGTGAGCAGGCAGAGAACTGGATGACCTCAAGAGAAACTTTCTTGCAAGCTGATGACAATGTTGACAGCAAGGAAGACAATGTCGAAGCCATGATCAAGAAGCATGAAGACTTTGACAAAGCTATTGGAAATCAAGAGGAGAAAATAGAGTCTCTTCAAACATATGCTGACCAACTCATTCAGTCAGAGCATTATGCTGGCCCAGACATCAACCAAAAGAAGAAAGATGTTCTGGAAAGATGGGAGAAGCTCAAAGAAGCTTTGATCGAAAAGAGAGCACAGCTTGGGGAATCNCAAACTCTCCAACAGTTCTCCAGAGATGCGGATGAAATTGAAACCTGGATGCTTGAGAAACTTCAACTTGCCCAAGAAGAAAATTACAAGGATCCAGCAAACATTCAGTCAAAACACCAGAAGCACCAGGCTTTTGAAGCAGAGCTGGCTGCTAATGCTGACAGGATTCAGTCTGTACTTGCTATGGGTCAAAACCTTATTGATAGGAAGAAATGCAGTGGGAGTGAGGAAGCTGTCCAGAACAGGCTTGAGTCTATTGCTGAGCAGTGGGAGTTGCTCACACAGAAGACAAGTGAGAAGTCAATGAAGTTGAAGGAAGCAAACAGGCAGAGAACCTTCATTGCTGCAGTGAAGGATCTTGATTTCTGGCTTGGTGAGGTTGAGAGCATCTTGACCACAGATGAGGTGGGCAAGGATTTGGCATCAGTCCANAATCTNATGAAAAAGCACCAGCTTGTTGAAGCAGATATAATTGCACATGAAGATCGTATCAAGGACATGAATGAGCAGGCTGATAGCCTTGTTGATTCCGGTCAGTTTGACTCAGCTGATATTCAAAACAAAAGAGACAATATCAGCAAGAGGTATAGGCACATTCAGGATCTTGCTGCCCACAGACAAGCCCTGCTCAATGAGGCCAACACGCTCCATCAATTTTTCCGAGACATTGCTGATGAAGAGTCCTGGATCAAGGAGAAGAAGCTGCTTGTGACTTCTGATGACTATGGCAGGGATTTGACTGGGGTGCAAAACCTCAGGAAGAAACACAAGAGGTTTGAGAGCGAACTTGGTAGCCATGAACCAGCAATCCAGCAAGTTCAGGAGGCTGGTGCTCAGTTAATCGACTCCAGTCATCTTGGAGGAGAAGAAATTGAGCAGAGATTNAANCAATTGAGCGATGTCTGGGAAGANNTGAAGGGNATGGCTCAGTCTCGAGGAAAGAAACTGGAGGAGTCCATCACCTTCCAACAGTTCCTTGCNAAGATTGAGGAAGAGGAGGCCTGGATCAGTGAGAAACAACAGCTACTCACAGTTCCTGATCTGGGAGATAATATGGCTGCCGTCCAGGGATTATCAAGAAGCATGATGCCTTTGAAGGTGACATTTCTGTGCATGGTGACCGCTGCACCGACGTGTGTGAAGCTGGTCAGAATCTGATCAGTGAAAAGAATCATCACAGTGAAGCCATCACTCACAGATGCGAGCAGCTGCGTAACAAGATGTTCAACCTGGGCGAGCTGGCCACCGTTAGGAAAGCCAACCTCAAGGACAATGCTGACTACCTGTGCTTCATGTGGAAGGCTGACGTTGTCGAGTCCTGGATTGCTGACAAAGAGGCCCATGTTAAGTCTGACGAGTATGGCAGAGATTTGTCAAGTGTACAAACTTTGCTGACCAAACAGGAAACTTTCGACATTGGTCTTAAGGCTTTCGAGACCGAGGGCATCTCTAACATCACCGAGCTGAAGAACAAGCTGATCAACTCGAACCACATCCAGGCTCAGTCCATCAATAAGAAGTACAGCGCCGTCATCGCCAGATGGAATCAACTGTTGGGAGATTCATCTGCCAGGGAACAGAAGCTGTTGGCTGTTCAAGATCAATTCCGTCAGATTGAAGAACTCTACCTGACATTTGCCAAGAAGGCATCTGCTTTTAACTCTTGGTTCGAGAACGCTGAGGAGGACATGACCGATCCTGTGCGTTGTAACTCCATTGAAGAGATTAAATCTTTGCGTGAGGCGCATGCGCAGTTCCAGGCCAGCCTATCGTCTGCGCACGCTGACTTTGACGCGCTTGCGCAGTTGGACAAGCAGATCAAGGGGTTCAATGTTGGACCTAACCCGTACACGTGGTTCACGATGGATGCTCTGTCGGAGACTTGGCGTAATCTTCAGGGAATAATCAAGCAGAGAGACACCGAGCTTGCCCAGGAAGAATTACGTCAAGAAGACAATGACAAACTCAGAAGAGAGTTTGCCAAGCATGCTAATAACTGTTACCAGTGGCTAACTGATACCAGGCAACAGATGATGGAGGGATCAGGTACTCTTGAGGAGCAGCTTGCCTACATAGCTATCAAGGCTCATGAAGTGGCTGGCAAGGGTACAGATCTCAAGAATATTGAAGATATCGGAGCTGTTCTTGAAGAGAAACTTATTCTGGATAATAGATATACAGAGCATAGCACTGTAGCTTTAGCTCAACAGTGGGATCAGCTCAATCAGCTGGGAATGAGAATCAGACACAATCTTGAGCAACAAATACAGGCTCGTAACCAGTCTGGTGTGTCCGAGGACGCCCTCAAGGAGTTCAGCATGATGTTCCGTCACTTTGACAGAGACAAGACCGGCCGTCTCGACCACAACGCCTTCAAGTCCTGTCTGCGTGCCCTGGGCTACGATCTGCCCATGGTCGAGGAACCCGAGCCCGAGTTCGAGGAGATCCTTAACAAGGTTGACCCGAACCGCGACGGCTTTGTGACGCTACAGGAGTACATGGCATTCATGATCTCCAAGGAGACGGAGAACGTGCAGAGCAGCGAGGAGATCGAGAACGCGTTCCGCGCCATCACCAACCAGGAGAGGGATTATGTGACAAAGGAGGAGTTGTACAGCAACTTGTCGAAGGAGATGGCAGACTTCTGCATCGCCAGGATGAAACCTTATCAAGATGACAAGAACAACGGGCAATCAATTACAGGTGCACTTGACTACATGGAATTTACAAGGACCCTGTTCTCTTAGAACAACCACACCCTGTATCTACTATCCTCTTGATCTACGACCTTATAGTCATAACAGCTTCGAAACTAGCCTTACTACAAATATATTGATTATTGATATGTTATTGTTAGGTTCAATTTAATCTTAACCCCATAAATAAGAATAATCTTTTTTATTGGTTTACATGGATTTCGTTTAACTTAAC
>NYWD01000009.1 GCA_002684855.1 Planctomycetaceae bacterium
TGATTCATTCGGATCCTCACGACTGACCTTGTTTCCCACGCCTCGTTTCAATTATGATCGAAAAGAACGATTGGGGTGGGCTTGTGATCCTTCATCGCCTGGCGTGATCGCCGAATTTCCTATCTGAAGAGACATCAATCCATGTACGGCAAGCAAACCGAAACCGCGATCGCTGCAGTCAGCTACCTCGCCGCCCTCTGGGACGGTCCCTCGACCAGACGCGTCTCCGCCGCCGACATCGCGGACGGACGGGGGCTCCAGCGACCCTTCGTCGCCAAGCTCCTCTCGACACTGAGCCAGGCCGGCGTGGTCAGCGGCTCGCCCGGTCCGGGAGGCGGCTACGCCCTCGCCAAGGGCCCCGAGGAGATCACCCTGCGTGACGTCTGGTCGCTCTTCGAGCGACCGGAGAGCAGCCGCGTGGCGTTCGTCGGCAGCGAGATCTGCGGCATCTCCGCTCCCGGTGATCTTTCGAATCGAATCGACCGCGTGGAGCAGGCGATGAATTCGCTGCTCGACGAGACGACCTTCGACGTCTTCTGCGGCAAGGCGAACACCGCGCTCGAGGACGGCCTGGGAACGAACGGAATCGAAGACCGGCAGGCTTCCTGACGTTCGATCACGGCGACCACCACGACACACCGCGCGTCCGTTCCACCCCGGGTGGAACGGACGCGTTCTTCATGGGACGGCATCCTCTTCGTTCGGATCCGCGCCCAGTCCCGCCATGGCCTTCGGAAGATCACGCGGTGACTCGATCACCACGTCCGGACGCGGGACGCGACGACCGATGTCGCGACCCTCGTCGTAACCACCTCGAACCGCGATGAAGGGGATTCCGGCGTTCTCGGCGGTTTCCGCGTCGACGCTCGAATCCCCGACCATCACCGCCCCTCCACCGCCCGGATGATCGAGGCCCGACACGGTGCGCACGAATCGAGGATCGGGCTTGAGGACTCCCGCGTCCTCCGGACAATGAAGACCATCCACCATTCCGTCGAGCCCCAGTCGCTCGACCACCTTCAAGGCGGGTGGACGGGGCTTGTTCGTCGCGATCCAGAGTCGATGACCTCGCTCGCGGAGTGCGGCCAGCGATTCGGGAACTCCATCGCGGAGGGAGGTTCCCGCGAGGCAGGCGATCCGGTATTCGCGATCGAACGAGTCCCGCGCCCGACGATGGATCGCCGGGTCGAGCATGGTCTCGTCGGTCCGGGCGAGGATTCGATGAAGGAGTCGATCCGCACCGCGACCGATGCTCCGCCGTACCAGATCCCTGGAGGGGACCTCCCGGCCGATCTCCCTCGCCGCGACGACGCACGCGGCATGGATGCCGTCGAGGGAATCGACGAGCGTTCCGTCGAGATCGAGGAGCACGTGCCTGGGGGTCGGCGACATCGAAGGGATCGTGGCCGAATCCGGTCTGGACCGCAACCTTCAGCGGGCGAGACGCCGATCGATTCGAAGCAGGCGATCGATCACCGGGACCATCGACGCCGGACGCTCGCCGCGCGAGACCCGCACGCAGTCCAGGACCAGGTCCGAGAGTTCGGGCGAGGTACCCGGGACGAGCTCCACCAGCGGGGTCGGCGCCGCGATCCGATCCGGACCGAGCGGCCCCGACGGCAATCCGGTCTCCGTTCCCTTCGGAGGAAGGGCGGTGGGGATCAGGCGTCCCGACACGAGCCAGTGCATCGTGGCACCGAGGTTGTAGACGTCCGTCCGCTCCGTGATTCGACGCCGGTGAGCCTGTTCGGGCGCGATGTATCCCGGTGTCCCCTGGATGCGATCCTTGGTGGTGCCGATCTCGCAGGCCTGCCCGAGATCGATGATCCGCACGTCCGACCCGTCGAGGAGGACGTTGGTGGGCTTCATGTCCGCATGGACGTAGCCGGCATCGTGCATCGCCATCAGGCCCTCGGCGATCCGGATGAAGATCCGGACCTGCTCGAGCGGGGTGAGATCCCGGCGCGTATCGAGGGCCGGTGCATCCACGCACTCCATCACCAGGCCCACCTCGACGACCTTGAACCGACGCCGCTTTCGGAACAACCGACCGATCCGGCGGATCGACTCATGCTGGATCGACGTTCCGATCCGGTGCTCGCCGACGACCTGGTCGATGAATCGCTGGTCCTTGTCGGATCGCTTCACCACGTGCTTGATCGCGTAGTCGACCCCCGACTTCGGGTCACGGATCCGGTAGATGGTGCTTGCCGCGCCCTCGCCGAGTCGGCCGATCACCGGATAACCGAAGAGTTCGACTGGCTGCGACATGACGATCCTCGTTGAGAACGATGTCGCGGCGAATTGGCGGGGCGGCCGAAGGTGCGAGGGCACGCCGGTCGTGACCGGGACGACCCGGTCCGCGATCAGTCCCTTCCGGCGAGCAACGATTCGAATTCGGCCACCGGGAAGTAGCGTCCGGGGCTGTTGACGTCGCTCAGGTCGGAATGCAGGTGGACCGCCTCGTCCGAGATCGAAAGACGCGACTGCAACGTCGTCACCAGCTGGGCGAGCGACTTGGTCTGGGCCTGGGTGAATCGCTTCTGGTCGCCGTTGCCCACGAGACAGATGCCGATCGCCACCCGGTTCAAGCCGTCCGCCACCGCGGGATCGGCGCCGAGACGGGACGCGACGTGGGCCCCGGGACGTTGGGCGTCCCAGCGGGTCGTGACATGGATCTGGCCGTCGGCGAGGCTTCCGTTGCCGTTACCGATGACGAAGTGGTAGCCGATCTCCCGAAGGTTGCCCTGATTGACATGCCGGCGGGCGATGTCGTCCGCGTCGTCGAAGTAGAAGCCGGAATCATGGACCACGATCCTGGTCCAGGCCGTCGACATGGCGGTGCGGGCCGGATCGAGGCCGGTTCGTGAACGTCCTCGGTCGGTGTCCGAGGGTGCGAGGACCGAAGCGGAAGGCAGATCGCCCATGCCCTCGCGAGGGGCGGTCGTGGTGAGCATGAAGAAGGCGAAGAACACCGTCATGCTCGCCAGAAACGACATCCAGACGATCTGGGGACGGGAGAAACCTCCCGGTGCGACCTGTTCCTGATGCTGTGTCACGGGAACCATGCCCTCATTCAGGTTCGCCTTCCTTGCGAACCCGCCCCACGCGTCGTTCCCGCCAGTCGGGAAGTCGATCTCACTCCTCCCTCTCATCGGTCAGGAACACGACCGAACATTCGTCAATCGCGGGAATCCCTTGATCGACGGTTCAGGGAGGGCCGACTCGCCGGGCCGACCGGAAACGACCGGCCCCGAGACTCGCCGCGCGAATGATACCGGACCCTGTTCCAGGTCACGCGTCGGGCGAAAGTCGTGCACGGAGCGCCGGTTGCGGCTCCCCGAAGACGTCCTCTTCGGTGTCGGGGATGTATCGCTGCCGCATCCGATCGTGGACCTCGAACTGCGTCCTGGGATCATCGGGTTTGAAGAGCAGCTTCTGGCAGCCGGTCGACCCGAGCATGACGTTGAAACCGACGCCGAGCACCACGGCGAAGACGAGGCGGGATCGACCCCGCCCGTGAGCGGGACCGAACCTGCGATACGGCATCTTCATGAAGATCCCCCTTCGGCCGGCCGCGTGACCGGGACCGAGAATTCGGCCCTGAAAGACGAGGTCGCACGTGGATCCTCGACCTCGGCTCGGACCAGGACCTGTTCGCCCGCACCGAAGCCGGCGGGCAGATCGATGGGAAGATCGATCGCGTACGCGGTACCCATCAACCCCTCCCGCAGGCCCGCCCGCCACTGGAGGGACCCGATCTCCCAGGTTCCGAGCGAGACGGCGGTCCCGGCGTCGTCGAAGGTGATGGCGGACACGGTGGCCGGTCCCGCGGTCTGGAGAAATCGTCGCCCGGCGTCCTCGGTTCGAACTCGAAGCCGAAGCTCCGCCCCCGTGGCGTCGATGCGGACCGTCGATCCGGACGCCTCGACCATCCTGACCGGCACCGGAAGCCCCCCCGCGAGGCTCGCCGCCGGATCCGTGGACCGGGCCGACGCCAGCTCGATCGACAGGCGATCCCGTTCGGCTTCCAGATCCACCAGTTGATCCTGCAGTTCACGAACCGTCTCCGCTCGCTCGACGCTCCCGTCGCTCGGTCCGAGCCGCGCGGACGAACAACCGACCGCGGTCAGGACCACGAAGGAGGCGATGCCGACGAAGCGGCCACGATCATTCATCGACATCGATGGATCCTTTCAATCCGAGAGACACCTGGAAGGCAAGCTGTTCGAGTCGCGCGGAGAAGTCGACGGTCACCACGCTCGCGCGATCCCCCACCTCGAGACGGACGGGTGCGAAATTGAGGATCCCGAGGACACCCGCGTCGATCAGCAGATCCGCCGTCACCTGCGCCGCCTCCTTCGGGACCGAGACGATCCCGAGCAGGATGTCGCGATCCCGCACCAGCCGATCCAGATCGGCCATCGGTCGGATCCTCCGCTTCACCACCTCGGTCCCCACCAGCCGGGGATCCGCATCGAACACCGCCGCGATCTCGAATCCCTCCCGCGCGAACGGCCCGTACGACATGATCGCCTGCCCCAGGCGGCCCGCACCGACCAGCGCCGTCTTCCAGGTTCGATCCTTCCCGAGAATCTGCCGCAGGCGGCTGCCGAGGTCGTCGAGCAGATACCCCACCCCGGCCTGGCCGAACTGCCCGAACCACGAGAGATCCTTCCGGATCTGGGTGTCGGTGACCCCGATCTCCTGGCCGAGCTGCCGGGAGCTGACCCGGACCTCGCCGGCGGCGAGGCGTCGATCGACTTCGCGCAGATACAACGTCAGCCGCTTGACCGTGGGACCGGGAATCTGCTGCCGGGAGGACATCTTCCTGATCTTATCGCCCACCGCGGATCCCGACACCGGGCTCGCGGGCTCCTATGATTGATTGAATGATCGAGCCAGATTCAAGCGTTTCGCCCACGATCTCGTTCGAGTTCTTCCCGCCCTCGACCCCGAAGGGCTGGGCGAACCTCGACCGCCGGATCACCGAGCTCGAGCCCCTCGAACCCTCCTTCGTCTCCGTCACCTACGGCGCGGGTGGCTCGATGCGGGAGCGAACCCACGATCTCGTGGTTCGACTCCTCCAGGAGACGGAGATCCCCGCGGTACCCCATCTCACCTGCGTGGGTCACACCGGCGCGGAGATCGATGGGATTCTCGATCGGTACGCCATGGCGGGCGTCGAGACCATTCTGGCGCTCCGCGGGGATGCGCCTCGGGACGGTGCGGGTTCGGAACGCGGCGAATTCGAATTCGCGGCGGACCTGGTAAGGCACATCCAGCGTTTCAACGATCGGAACGGTTCGTCGTTCCGCATCGGCGTCGCGGGCTTCCCCGAGGGGCATCCGGACACGCCCAACACGCTCGAGGGAATGGCCCACCTGAAGGCCAAGGTCGACGCCGGCGCCGACTGGATCTGCACCCAGTTGTTCTTCGACAACCACGCATTCCTCGATTGGCGGGATCGATGTCGACTCGAGGGCATCGACGTGCCGATCATCGCGGGGATCATGCCGATCAGCACCCGCAAGAGCGTCGTGCGAATGGCCGGACTGGCTGCCGGCACCGTCTTCCCCGCGTCACTGCAACGGGCGCTCGGACGGGCGAGCCTGGACGACGAGGACGCGATCGCGGAGGTCGGACTTCACTGGGCGTCCGAACAATGCCGTGACCTCCTGGATCACGAAGTCGACGGGATCCACTTCTACACGCTGAACAAGTCCGATGCCACGCTCAGGATCCACCGCAGTCTCGGGGTCCGGACCGCCCGAAGCCTCCGGCGTGCGAACGTCTGACCACCGGACCGGCGATCCTCAGGCCGTGATGTCGATGTGGGAGGCATCGTCGTCGGCGTCCGGACGTTGCGACTTCCGGGACGCCAGGTCCTCCTGATGCGATTCGCGACGGCGACGTCCCCGCTCGTCGGCGTTCGAGTCCTCCTCGTCGAGTCCTCGAATCGCCGCGGAGTCCTCGAGTCCGGAGACCCGGAACTGCGGCGAGTCGTCGTCGTTCCGCCGACCCCGCTCCGCCGCGTAACGCGCACGATCCCGTGCCTTCGCGGCGTCGCGCTGCGCCTGGGTGGCCTGGAGCGCCGAGATTTCGGGAGGAACGCCGGAGAGACTCATGTCGTTGTCATCGGCATCGACTCGAGGTGAGATCCAGCAAAGGCGACGGGGCCTGCGAGGAGCCGGCCCGGCGTCCCTGCAGAGCCCCTCTTACCGGCCTCATTCGCCGTCGTCGGTCGCCGCTTTCTCCTCGGCGGCCGGCTGACGATCCTCGTCGAGCCAGACGGCCTCGAGCCCTTCCTTGAGGCCCGCTCGCCGGGAACCGGCCATCGTCTCGAGGCCCTCCTCGATCATCGCCCGGTCATCGACCTGCCAGCCGATGTAGGCGAGCACCAGCCCGAGGCCGCCCGCGGCGCGAGATCCCTCGCGTCTTCGAGTCTCGATGAGCGTCCGGAGATCCTCGGCGTTGAGCAGCAGGTTCGTCCGGTTGGGGATCAGGTCCTCGCCGTCGAAGACTGCGCCGGCGACCTCGAAGTGGTTTCTCAGGAGTCGTCCGAGGGTGAGTTCCGCGGAGAAGAAGGCTCCGAAACCGATCTGGGCGTTGGCCAGCGCCGCTTCGATGAGGGGGTTCCCGGGCGAGTATCGAAGCGCATCCTTGAGGCGATCAGTCGCTCGGGCGTAGCGGCCCTTGGCCATGTACCCGCCGGCCTGGTCGACGAGCTCCATCGCCCGCACAGACATCTGATCATTCCCGACCCCGGAGACCAGGGTGCGATGCTGGTAGATGTCGTACAGCTCCTCCGGGGACCGCAGTCCGCGGGCCCGCTCGGGGTTCGGGTCGGTCTCCTCCTCGGCATCGGTCGGCGAAGCGTCTTCGGAAGAATCGTCGGCCTCCTCCTCTTCGGGCGGAAGACCCGCCGTCGACCGACGGAACTCGGGACCGATGCCCGCGTCGGGCTGGCCTTCGGGCCGGCTGAAGCCTTCGAAGCTGCCGGACCGGTCCGATGGCCGGACGTCCTCGGGGGTCCCGATGCGCGGACGCGAGATCCGCGCCTCGACCTGCCTTCGGCGATCACGAAGCGAAAGACCGCCGCTGGCATCNACCTTCACATCCTCCCGGTCCTTGTAGTTGGCCTCCACGCGGCGGACGATCGAGTCGTAGGAGCTGCCNGTGTTCAACCCGTCGGCGATCCGTCCTTCGATCTGTTCCGCCGGCTTGATCCGGTTGCCCGCTTCGTCCTCCCACGGCGATCTGAAGGGGCGGACCGCGACCGCATCACGATCGGAATTCGCCATCGCCCGCTCGTAGATCGAATCGACGGGGATTCCCTGCGTCAACCCGCGAACCTTGATTCCCTCGACGGAGGAGTGGATCTGGTGGAATTGACGTCCCTGCGCGTCCCGGACGATCTCGTCGTCCTCGGGGGCCACCGCCGTCGTCAGCAGCGTGCCCGACGTCATCGAGGAGTTCGCGCGATCCAGTCGGATCTGGGAATCGTCGAGTCGCTGGGCGCCGAAGGCCGTGTTGACTTCAGGCAGCGCAGTGAAGTCGCGTCGATACTGGAAGGCACCCGTGTTCGCCGCGTCGTAGGGATCCATCCGACGATCGCTCATCAGGAAATCGAGGCTGCCCAGCGACGAGTCACGCTCGAAGCCGTAGTTTTCGTCGCCACCCAGCACGCCGCGGAAGTCCCGGGGTGCGAGATAGCCCGGATCTCCGCGAAAGCCCCGCCCTCCCGCGACGTTGTTGGTCACCACGAGATTCCGCGCCTGCAGCGCCTGGTAGCTGAAGGCCGCGGCCCGGGGTGAATAACCGTTTCGACCGGCCGAACCGACGCGAAGGTTGTTGTCGAGCGAATCGCCCGCGCCAAGGGCGTCCCTTCCGAGCTGGCCGTCGGGGATGTTCCCGCCGGGATTGCCCAACGCCGCTCCGGCCGGGTTGGTTCCGGTCGAGCCGCCGAGCCGCTGGCCCCCGATTCGCTGGCCCGTCATCCGCTGGGGCGCCGCGTCGACCTGGCTCGCACCGAGCAGGAGGACGACCAATGCCACCATCAGGCTTGAGAGGCGGTGACTCGTTCGATCGCACTGACGATGGGGCATCGTGGTCATCATGTTGATTCCAGTTCCGCGGAAGAGGGGGCGTCCGGCCCGCGGCCGAGACCGAACGAACCGGTCTCTTTCATCGGTCCGTCGCCCCTTCTCAGGATAGCTCCGAACCGTTCGATTCCGGGGAGGAATCCCCCGGCCGCAGGATCGGACGGATGGCATCCGCGACTTCGGCCGCCGTCTCCACGTCGATGGCGATAATCACCGTCGCCCGGTCGTCGAAACCGAGGATCACCAGTCCGAGCCGGGCCGGACCGAGTTCGAGCTCCTCCTCGATCCGGGTGCCCGAGAGCAACGGGAGATACCGGCCCAACGAGTCGAAGTGCGTGAACTGCATCGCGTCGTGGACCTCGAAGACGAAGACACGATCACCGGATCGCTCGGATTCGTACACCAGCCGGACCCCGCCCGCGCCCGCGAGGTTTCGCTCGATCGCCGAGCCGACGAGCAGCAGGTCCCGGGTCGCGAGCTTCGGTGGCTCGACTCCCGGGCCGAGCACCTCCTCCATGTCCTCGATCGCGGTTCGAACCACGCCGGCCCTTCCCGGGTCCCCCGGTTCCTCCGCGCCATCCGACGCACCCCCCGAACCCTCGAACCGGTCGAACCGCGGCGCCGAATAGCTCGCCGCGGATCTCGAGACGGCCTTGATCAGATCCGCGAGCGGGGTCCCCGCGAGGCGGACGCCCCGCTGCTGCATGCGAGGTCCGTAGACGCCGAAGAGAACCGACGCCGCGACCATCGAAAGCGCCGCAAGCACCGCCGGAAGGGAGATTCTGGCGACCCCTCGCGAGCGACCACCACGGGAGCGCGGCCTCCGAGACGTGAAATTCGAGGATCGTGCGAGCATGCGGGTGCATCCTAGACCTTCGACGGCCGACGAACCGTCGGAGATCCCAGGTCCCGGGCCGGGGACGACCTGATTCCTCGGGACCCTCCACTACAATCCACCCTCCATGACCCACTCCGCGCCCGCGTACATCACGACCCCGATCTACTACGTGAACGACCGGCCCCACATCGGCCATGCGTACACCACGACCCTGTGCGACGTCTGGGCGCGGGCGATGCGGTTCGCGGGACGGGACGTGTTCTTCCTGACCGGCACCGACGAACACGGCGTCAAGGTCGAGAAGTCGGCGGAGGCGCGGGGCATCCCGCCCCAGGCGCTCGCCGACGAGAACGCCGCGGAGTTCCGGAAGGTGATGGGCATGTTCGACCTCACCAACGACGATTTCATCCGGACCACCGAGCCTCGACACGAACGGCAGGTCCAGGCCCTCGTGAAGCGGCTGCTCGACACGGGTGACGTCTATCTGGGCGAATTCGAGGGTTGGTACGACGAGGGGCAGGAGGAGTACGTCACCGAGACCAAGGCGAAGGAGAGCGACTTCAAGAGCCCCATCTCCGGCAAGCCGCTGGTGCGGGCGAACGAGCGCAACTACTACTTCAAGCTCAGTGCCTATCAGGAGCGGCTGGAGAAGCTCTTCGAATCCAATCCGGGATTCGTGAAACCGGACGCCCGTCGGAACGAGGTGCTGGGCCGTCTGCGGGGGGGACTGCAGGATGTTCCGATCACCCGGACCAACTTCAGCTGGGGCATCCCCTTCCCGGGCGACGAGGAACACGTGATCTACGTGTGGATCGATGCGCTCCTGAACTACGCCACCGCGCTGGAACTCGCCGAGACCACCTCGGACCGGCACCGCCACTGGCCGGCCGCGTATCACGTCATCGGGAAGGAGATCCTCTGGTTCCACGCGGTGATCTGGCCGGCGGTGCTCATGGCCCTCGACCTGAAGCAACCCGAATGCGTCTATGCGCACTCCTTCTGGATCAGCGAAGGCCAGAAGATGTCGAAGTCTCTGGGGAACTTCATAGATCTCGAACAACTCCAGGGATACATGGAGAAGTACGGCAGCGATGCGCTTCGCTACTTCCTCTGTACACAGGGGCCACTCGGTGCAACGGACGCCGATTTTTCACGCAGCCAGTTCCACGAG
>NYWD01000010.1 GCA_002684855.1 Planctomycetaceae bacterium
CTCAATCACCTGCCAACATACTCTATGCCAAATCCCCGGCGCCCCACATACCTCCTCAATCACCTGCCAACATACTCTATGCCAAATCCCCGGCGCCCCACATACCTCCTCAATCACCATCAAACCAAAACCTGCGTTGCTCAACCACCCCCGGCCCCCCAGTTTTGTCCCCCCAACCCATGCCAGCACCCCCGACTATTGCAACCACTAACTCCATATTCCTAAATGCACCGTCTCCTTCTGGTCCTATTCTTTCTGGTCCTTCCTTGGTGTCTGGTACTGTCCTCACAAGCAACCAGCTAGGAATGCAACCTATCCAGCTGCATCCCTCTGGCAACATAGTCAGTGGAGCCCAACCCATGTTTCAATTTCAACTCCAACCCAACGTATCCATGCAAAGTCTTGCAACCAGTTCTCAGAGTACAAAAATTGCGCCCGTTGCATCACAAACAATTCCCATCACACCTAACAAAGGCAAGCAGCCTCAACTGCTTCCCAAACCATCTGGTTCTATAAGTAATCCCCCTCAGTCTGTGGCTCCTCGCCCTAAACCAGGAGGACCCAGCGTGACCGTGACCAGCACACCCACATCAAACCAGCAGCAGCAACCGCTCATCATCAACCAGAACGGGCTGATCAGCAATGTGCAGCAAAGTCAAGGTCAAGTTTTTATGGGTCAGATGATGACACCAGGAGGAGCTAGCGCTGCTCCGCTCCTTATCCAGCAACCACAAGGGAACATGATGATACTCAGACCCGGTGCACCCACAGTGCAGAGCGTCCAGGCGGCCCCAACCCTGGTGCCCATTCAAAATGGAATGGGTGGACAGATTTTTGTCCAGCAGGCCCCTCAGCAGACAGGGATGACCAATGTTACGCTCATCACCCCCCAGGGCAGGAGGCAATTGCAGCAAATACAAACACAGCAGGGCCCGAAAATGATTGCCGTACCTATTGGCCAAACATTGATACAGGGCCCCAATGGTCAGATCCTAACCCAGGGCCAAAATATCATCACAAATAACTCGTCGGGTGGAATGCAAATAAATGCGAATGGTCAGATTCAGTTCCAGGCAGCTCCAAACATGGCGCTCTCTTCAGCCCCCATGTTCTCAACCACAAGCCAGGGGTATACGCTCCAAGCGACCGTGGCTGGGTGTCAACCACAAATAATATATTCCTCTCCTTCTTTCGTCAGCAGCTCAAGTACTTCATCAACCTGTGGTGTGACCACGGTCATGTCATCTCTCCAGCCTATTAACTCCCTCAATTCGCTGAACCCGAGTAATCTAATTACCAGCCCATCTGTGATACAGCCAAACAAGTCTCTGGACACAGCTACGACACATCCAGCCATGCAAATGCCGGTCTCGCCAACTAAAAAGAAAAAGTCAAAAAAGAAAAAGAAAGATGAGGATCCTCCTTCAACTTCCACCCCACAAGTTCAATCACAAAAGGCAGTAGATTTGGGAGCCCTAATGAAAGATGTGGGGTTAGATTTTGGTGATGATTGGATTGGGGTGGATCAATCTTCCAATTCTAATAATCTTAATGAATCAAGCCAGAATCTTAACAATTCACTGAATTCCTCAATTGGCTCCTCGTCATCGGATTTAGAAAATGATATCGGAAACATCTCTATTCCTGCCCCCCCAGTCATTCAACCTCCTGAGCAAGTGCCGGTTAGTGTTCCACAAATCAGTTTTGCACAAATTCAGCAGCCACAATTCCCAGCCCCACAGATTGCCACCTCGGCCCAAATTGGAACTCAGCAAATTGTTTCAAATACTCCGGTGCAAGGAATGCGATTAGCAAATCCAGTAATAAACCCCCAAGTAACACCGCAAGTAAACAGCAATACTGCAGCTCAACCTCTCCAACTTGTCCAAGGACCAGATGGAAACTTCATCCTTCAAACAAATCCCTCCCAAGGCATCCTTGGCGGGCAGCCAGTAGAGGTTAATACCGGATCTGCAAATAACTCACCAGCCACCTCAGCCATTCACAATCCTCAACAAAGCGCAACAACGACAGCAATAACTAGTCAAGCACAAAAATCCTCGCCCCGAGCCCCCGCAAGATCCAGAACCGCAGCAGATCCTAACAGAACCCCTCTCTTTGAAGATGAGACATTGCCTTCTGGTTGGCATAGAAAAGTATCCCAAAGGAAGAGTGGAGCATCCGCTGGCAGGTATGAGGTGTTCATCATTGGGCCCACTGGCAAAAGATTTCGCTCACGTAATGAACTCAAAAGCTTCTTTGAAAAAACTCACGAGACGCAGCTCAACCCTGACGACTTTGACTTCTCTACATTTGGAAGAAACAATCCTAAGGGCACAGGGCCTGCAGTTGTGCATACAGCCTCCTCCACCGTGGTGAGTCAGAGCAGCCAGCACAGGCAGTCCACGGCGGCCGCCTCGGTGATTGTGACGACAACACCCAGCGTTGTGCAGTCCATGCCCTCTGTACTGCAGACCACCACACCCATATCATCTGCCTCCCCTCTCATGGGNAGTATGGGGCCNAGNTCTTCCCTGTCAGANAGTGAGCTTATCAAGGCCTTAGACAACTCTGCGATGGCTTCCGTTGCAGCAGCTCGAGCTTTAGAAACAGGAACCCAAGGACTGCCGCCACGCAATTCTCTTCTTCAAAATATTCAACAACCCCTACCGCAATCATCTCTCCCAGGAAATGGCATGAGCTCGGCCTCATCCCTAAATTTACCCCAGCACCCACCCTCCCTTCCACACCAACCCATGGCCCCACCTCCTCAGCAAATTAGACAATCAAACCCACCTCAACCACCTCTACTATTGGCTCCTACTACAAACCAGCTAGTGAAGCAGCAGCCACCCACCCCTCTATCAGCAGATATGGAAGATGCAGAATCACAAATATCCCAGCTGTTAGAATCNTTGCAGAAGCAGCAGGGCACTGCTGTTAAAGCTGAGCCAGATAAAATGTCAGAATTCTTTGATTCTCTTGCTGGATCAAAATCTGCAGGACAGCCCATGCCTCAAGCTATTGGAAGAATACGGTCTCAAAGTGGTAGCATATCAATGTCGCCAGAACCACCTGTCATAACCACAACNTCAAAGACATCTGAAACATTTGCCAAGCCACCTCGATTCTTCAATGAAAATGTTGGCTCACCGTCAATGCCAGTCCTCACTCCTCAAGTACCACTCTCTGAACACAACCGGCAGCCTCACGACACTAGTTTTCAGAACAAGTACTTGGACAATCTCGCAAGGACTCAGATTTCTGACAAGAGGTCAAGGTCAAGAAATGAGAGTGGTCCTTTGCTGAACAGTCCGAACGGCATGCCCCTTCTCTCCCCCACCACGGGCATAATGCACAGCCCTCACGCCCCAGACCAGTCAGCCTCCCCAAGGCCAAATGCAATTGTCCAAAACCACATGAACAAGGCAAGTGCATCAGGGGGTGTGATCCAGCAAGTTCCAAGGACTGAACCCCAGCCACAAAACACAGCCGTAGGACCAGGGGGCCCTCCTAATATCACAGTTCAGAGTTCTACACAAGGATCTTCTGGGTCCAGTATGGGAGGTCCCGTGTCTCAACAGCGAGCTCTCCAACATCTTCCACCAAACACCAGGCTACACCTCGGGCCTAACTTCCAGCCACAGAGGATTCAGACCATAGAGCTCAGCACTCATATGCAACAGCAATACAAAACATTGGCGCAGAAGATCGCAAATATCGAGCAACGGCCGGTAAAAACACCAAAAGATGAGGCTGACCTGGCAGAGCTGCAAGCAAAACAGCACCAGATTCTGTCAACAGGGCGCCCAGTTTTTGGCCAGCAACAAAATCCTGTCATCAACCCTCCTGCACAACCAAATATTTCTGGGCCTCATCCCCCACCCATACCTACAGTGATGCCAAAGAATCAAACAATGCCCATGAAATATTCAAACCAGGAGCTGCCAAATATCTCACAAACAAGTCAAATGGCTCAAAACCACCTTCAACAATTAAATCAAAATGTACCGGGACAAGTTCGACCGAGTACTGGTGCCGGTGTGCCACCCCTTACGGATCACCAAAAGAAAATTGTAGCAGAGTTCAAAGCAAAAATAGCAAAATTTCCCCCCCAGGAGCAATCAGCATTCATCGCAAAGAATAAAGTAAATCTCATCAAACAGCTCAACTTTCAACCAAATCAATTGCGAATACTCCAGAATGGCCAACCACAGCCTCCGGTCCAACTACGACCACAACCCCCTCAACTATTACAACCTCATCCCTCTAGTGATCCCCTTAGGCCTGTTCAGCCAATGGTAATTGGTTGTCAAGTCTTACAACCTAACTCAAATCTACCGGTGACCGTCAACCCATCGCCCCACATGCCGCATTCCTTGCCAAACTCAATCCCTGAACCAGAGCCAATTCCAGCGAGACGCCCTTCAGTACCTCCCATTGATAAAACGAAGAAAATTGCCTGGGTTGAATCTCAAATAAAGAAAGACCAACAAGAAGCTGTAAACCCCAACTACCGTGCTCCCTTCCGTGGGCGAGAAGACGCGTGTAAAAGGCTGCTAAGATATCATGTCTTTGATGAGCCAACCATGGATGTCAATGACCTTGTGAAAGCGGATATTGATTTTCAGAAAAAGTCTGAAACACTTCTCAGTAGATATCACTCAAATCTTAGTAAGTATCATTGCTTGCTTCTGGATGAAAGTATTCGACTCTGTTCCTCTTCGTCCGAAGCTATGCTGGGAAGAATGTGGGTTGCTGATGAGCGAGCAGCCTTGGCACGCGAGAAAGAGGAGTTCCGGCAAGTTTGCAGCAAACTAGACGAGTTGAATAATAAAGAATCTCTAACTTGTGAAGAAAAACTGGAGCAAAGTAAGTTGCTAGTTGCAATAGAGCCCGACTTTCCGCCCCTGCCTGAAAGCTGGGCTGGGAAGTATGAGCAGACGATGGGCAAATCATGGGAATCTTATAAACTGAAGAATAGGAAAAAATCCAGTCATTCAATGCATACCTTTGAGGAGCATCCAATTGAGATAAAACGAGAACCAGAAATAGATGTGAAAAAGGAGATTGAAATATTCGACGACCATCTAGAAATGGGTAATCGAATACGACACCAAAGCAATCCTAATCCAGGAGATTTATTTAGTGAAAACAGATCTCGAAATAGTTCAGGTGCAATGAGCAAAAAAGAGCTGAGAGTGAGCCTTACAAACGTGATGGATCATCCACAAGTAAAAAGAGATTTGGAGGAAAGTGGAAGTGTTAAGAGCAGCTCGTCCCGCCCACACAGTGCAGCAGACCTCACATCCCCTGACCAGAATGGAAGTTTTGTTGGCTTGAAGTTCAACCGAACAATGTCTGGAAGGTGGTCGGCATCTCTGAAAAGAGATGCTCCCGATGACGATGTTGATGATTACAATATTATGCAAATGTCAAAGAGGATGAAGGAGGCTCACCACGTAGACAAAACAGAAAGTCAAGGAAGCTTAACTGATGACTCTGAGGATGAGGAATTTAGCCTCGCAGATGTTGGCGGCAATAATGCAGCAGTGCGTTCCATGTTGGAAAATGATGATGACATGGACGATGATGATGTACAGGATGAACTTAGGTTTGATAGTCAGTCAAGAACCTCTTTTGACCACTTTGACCCCTCACATATGAGATTGAATGGAGCCTTCAGATCTCCCAGCCTTGGCTCAGAGCCCAGGGATAGTGACTCAGTTCAAAATGCATTCAACTCAATTCTGGATCTTCATGACCGTGGTGGAGTACAAACTCCTGACGATCTCAAGAACCTGACCGGGCTCCTGGACAGCATGAGCTCCGACCCCTCCGACCGCACCAACAACCAAGTCAACTCGATTCTCTAAGTTGCCTGACCTCTGAAGTGCCATTGTTGGTTTCTGTACTCCATCTTCAGTATTAGGCAGTGTGCGTGAGTGCAGGGTTGCCACGCGAAAAATGGAATATCAATGACACGATTGTTTTATATTTTGTATCAGCATAATGATTAATGATAATAGTTCCG
>NYWD01000011.1 GCA_002684855.1 Planctomycetaceae bacterium
TGTCTTGGATTGATCCGAAGAGCAGCCATCATCTGCTCAAGACTGTGGCAATTCTTAGAACAACCATCAAAATTGCACAGACAAAGAAATCTGGAACAAGAATAGGTCAAATGTTGTGAAATTTCAAGAAAAAATGGTGATCGTAAAAAATGACTGCACTACTGTGGGTTTGGCGCCCTTCCATTGCAGTTGGCAACACGGGTTCCCCACTCCAGGAGCTCCCTGGAGCAATCATCTCTGTCGATGATGCACTCGATGAAACAAATGTGACTGGGCTTGGATGCCGCATCGCTCAACGCCTGCACAAACTCGCTCTCTGTTTTGACCCGAACAGCCATCAGGCTATCCTTCTCAGTCGCGAATCCTTCCACAACCTTGACATAGTCCCAGTTCTGGATGTTGTTGTAGGGGCCATCGTGAATCTCCACTTCGATGGTGTAGCCAAAGTTATTGACGAGGACAATGATTGGGTTGAGGCCGTTCCTGATGGCGGTGCTCACTTCCTGGGCCGTCATTTGGAAGCTTCCGTCTCCGATGAGAGCCAGTACCCTCCTCTTGTCCTCATTCAGAGCAGCCGCCATGCCCAGAACAGCACCAACGCTCCAACCAATCGACCCGTACTGCATCTGGAACTCGTANAGGCAGCCCTCTGGCAAGTGGAGCTTCTGTCCATTGAACCAGGAGTCCCCAGTCTCAGCACAGATGGCCCAGTCCCCTTCGGTCTTGATCGTCTCTTGGATGTGATGCATCAGAACGTTGGTGGTGAGGTTCCCCCCCTTGCCCAGATTGGGGGGCTCGCCAGTGGGGACAAACATGCGCTGGAAGTTGACCATGGATTGGTCATTCTTGGTCAATCTCTCGGCCAAGGCCCCAAGAACGTCGCACATCTTAACCCCGTGAAACCTCCTTTTGCCTAAAATGTCCACCTGGTGCCCCTTGATCGTGATCATCTTGGTCTCTGTCAGCAAGGTTGAGTAACCCACTGTAGTGTAATCGTTGAAAATGGGTCCAACGAGCACGCACACATCTGCGGCTTCCACTGTTTCGCAAACAAAGGGACTTGAGACTTGGCCCCAGTAGGTTCCAATGAAGTTGGGGCACGTGGTCTCATCAACCATGCCCTTGGCGTTGGGCATGATGGCTGTGGCGTATCCGCTTGCCTCCGCGAGACCATGGAAGCGCGCCTTGGCTCCGTGCTTTCTAATCCTGGTGCCACCCACCAGAACAGGCTTCACCGCGGACTCGAGGACCGAGAGCACTGCCTGGACGCAGAGTTCGAGCTCATCGGGGTTGCTCACCTCCTTTGGGAGCATCAGGGCGCACGGATCGCGGAGGCTTCCGTGCTCAATGGCGGCAATGTTGCAGGAAATCTCGATGTACACGGGCTTCTTCGCCCTGAGCGCCGCTTCCAGGGCTCCGTCGATCTTCTCCGCCGCGTTGGAGACGCTCTTGATCACCGCGGTGTGGCAAGTGACCTGCTTGAAGGCCTCGAGCGTCTGTCGAAAGTTCGGGTGGCCTATGGTGTGGTGCAAGACGTGCTCGGTGCCGAAATCGTTGCTGTTGGGACAGCCCGAGATGACGATCAGCGGCAGATTGTCCGAGTAGGCTCCGGCAACGGCGTTGATGGCCGAGAGGCCCCCGACCGTGAAGGTGACCACCAGAACCGCGACTTCCTTCACCCTCGCGTATCCATCGGCCGCATACCCTGCGTTGAGCTCGTTGCAGCAGTTGTACATGCGGAGACCCGGGACCTTGAGGAACTGGTCGAGAAGGACCAAGTTGTAGTCCCCGGGGACAGTGAAAAAGTCCCNTATCTTCAGGTCCTTCACAATTCTGCGTCCCAGATAGGTGCCAATGTTGGAAGGCAGCGACGACGACATCTCTGCGGACGTACGAAGGACGACAATTCGATGAGGGCAAACAAACGAACGAACCCCGCGCGCTGCGGACGTGCGAAGGACAACGATTCGATGAGGGCAAACAAACGAATGAACCCCGGGCGCGCTGCTCTTAGGGCATCTCGTACTCGTAACGCTTCGGATTTCCCCTTGGATTTTTTTCGACTCCGAGCGAGATTCGACTGCGGAGAACACGGCACAGTTTAGCGGGCTCCCAGCGGTGGCCTCCCCCGAGAACCCTCATGGGACGACGGGGCGACGGGCTGACGGTGCGGGGCAACGTCCTCGTGGTCCCGCCCTTCGAGTGCGCCTGGCTCAAGAGGCAGGGAGGGACTCAGGCCTTCTTGTTCGAAGCACTTGGTAAGAACGATGTCACCTTGATGCTTCACTCCCGGGCGGGGGGGAAGAGGATGCAGCGCAACTCGTCCTCCCCCCCGGCCTCGAGCTACACCGTCATCATCGGGAGCCACTGCAACTCGAGGCTCGTGATAGAGAGGAACGCTCGAATCGTTCACACCGTGGCCGGAGTGAGGGCCTCCGCTTCGTCGTTCACAGAGTACTGGGTGACCTACAACGCGAAGAGCGGAGTCATCAGCGTGGGGTTCGGCTGGAAGCCGGGTTGGAACTGCCTCGGCCAGTGGCGGGACGAGGACCCCTTCCCGAACATCGAGTTCCTCGGGCTCTCCGCTTGGGACTCTCACGTTTGCTTCAGAAGTCTTTCCTTTGCGCCCGCGCCAGCGGCCTCACAGCACTACAGAGCGGCCACCAGGCTTCCTCCCTGCATGGCGACCCTCCAGAGCCTCAGCAGCGCCCGGGTCGCGGACTGTCTCACGGTCTCGTCCTGCCTGTCCACCCTCGCTGTTGCCGAGGACCTCCTGCCTCAAACAGAGGTCCTCCTCGACAAGGCGCTCAACTTTTTGGCGGCGAACTTTGCGTGCGTTGTTCAGCGGCACCCTAAGGAGATTTTCTCCCTCTCCCACCAGTCCTTCCGGGACATTCTCAAGCGCGACAAGGTCTCCGTCCCCTCGGAGCGCTGGCTCTTCGAGGTTGTCATGCAGTGGAAGGATGCCCGCTGCCTGGGGAGCGCGAGCCCAAGGGTAGCGTCCATGACAGATGATCTCATCCAGCTGCTGCGCTTTCCGGTGATGACAAGGAATGACCTGGACTTTGTGCTGAGCCACGCCTGCCACCGAGAGAGCGCCGTGTTGCAGGGCCTCGTGAGGGAGGAGATGGAGCGAAGGATGGAGGCGGATGCGCCAGTGAACATCACGCCCCTGAGCATCAGAGAACCAAGGATGATAGAGTTCCAGGACCGCAGACTTCAGATGCGGCGGCACCCCAATGCGGGAAAGGAGCTCCTCTACGTGAGTGATAGGGACGAGAACGGGGTTCTCTTCTTCCTGGGAACGAACGAGCGGTCGGTGCGGCACTTTGTCAATCCGGCACTGACCAACAGGGTTGAGGTTTGCTGTTCGAGCCCCCAAGGCTGTTTCACGGAGCCAAAGGCTGTGCTGGCGCGGAGGTGCCACCGGCTTTCCTTTTTTGAGGGCGGGAAGAACTTTGAGTCGTGGTGGCAGGTGAATCTAAAGGTCCCTCTTCAGTGCAATTACTACAGCATCAGGCATGACGGCAGCGTTGGCTTTCTCAGGAATTGGGAGCTCAGGGCAAGCAATGACGGGACAAATTTCACTACTCTGAGCCGGCACGAGGATGATCGAGCCATTGTGAAGCCTTACCAGTATGCCAGCTTCCCCATACCTTGCCCGTCAAGAGCTTACAGCATCTACAGACTTGTTCTGACGGGAGCGAATGCTTGCGGTGAGAATAAGCTCTGTTTAACTCACTTTGAATGTTACGGCCTCCTCCTGGACTGAAGTGGTGCAAAGGTGCGTGGTGTACTGTGTCTAAAACATGCATTGACAAGAAGGGACAAACGCTCTTCATAAAATTTTTAGGTAATAAAGAGCGTCCGTTGTTTGTTGAGAGATCTCTCGGCTGATGGCATCAGGCCATGACTTTTTTCTTCTTGGCCATAGCGGTTTGCACTATCTTCTTCCTTGGCTCTTCGCTTGACTTTGGCGGCTCGGAGAGCTCATCGCCATACTTTGGAATGAACCCGGTGTCGACATTCCCCTTCTTGAACTCCTTGTGGTCCATGATCAGCTTGTGGTAGTCAATCGTGGTGGGAACACCACTGATGACAGTGTCCCCCAGAGCCCTCTCCATGCGAATGATGGCCTGCTCCCTATCAGGTGCCCACACTATCAGCTTCCCAAGCAGAGAGTCATAGTTGGGAGGAACGAGATACCCGGGGTAGATGTGCGAATCCATTCGGGTGTTTGGTCCGCCTGGGGCAAGGTAAGCAGAAATTCGCCCGGGGCCAGGCCTGAAGTTGGCAAAGGCGTCCTCAGCATTGATCCTGCACTCAATGGCGTGGCCCTTCAGCTTGACATCCTCTTGCAAGATGGTGAGCTTGTGACCCATTGCGACCTTGATCTGCTCCTGGATGAGATCTGTTCCAGTCACCATCTCAGTGACTGGGTGTTCCACCTGGATTCTCGTGTTCATCTCCATGAAGTAAAAGCCTTTTTGCTCCCACAGGAATTCGATGGTGCCCACTCCTTTGTATCCGATGGACTTTGCGGCGTTCACAGCTGCCTCGCCCATGGCCTTTCGGACATCTTCGGTGAGCACGGGGCTTGGAGCCTCCTCCACCAGTTTTTGGTTCCTCCTCTGAATGCTGCAGTCCCTCTCTCCCAAGTGAATGCAGTTGCCATGCTCGTCGCACAAAACCTGGAACTCAATGTGCCTGGGNTTCTGAACGTATCTCTCGATGTAGACGGCACCGTTACCAAAGGCGGCCTTGGCCTCACCCTGGGCCTGCTTCATGAGAGGAAGAAATTCCTCCATGTTGGTGGCCAGCCGCATGCCTCGACCCCCTCCGCCGGCGGTGGCTTTGATCATAAGGGGAAAGCCGATCTCCTCGGCGCACTTGACGGCGTCCTCGTCCGTCTCGATCAAGCCGTCGCTTCCGGGAACGGTGGGCACCCCGGCGTTCTTCATGGTGTCCCTGGCGGTGGACTTGTCGCCCATCATGGTGATCGACTCTGGGTCGGGCCCGATGAACTTGAGGCCATGATCCTGGCACATACTGACGAAGTTCGCGTTCTCGGAGAGGAAACCGTACCCAGGGTGGATGGCATCCGCACCGTGGCTGATGGCGGCAGCGAGGATGTTGGGAACGTTCAGGTAGGACTCTTGGGAAGGCGCTGGGCCGATGCAGACGGCCTCGTCGGCCAGTTGAACGTGTAGGGAGGTCTCGTCTGCGACAGAGTAAACTGCTAGGGTCTTGAGGCCGAGCTCCTTGCAAGCTCGGATCACCCGGACGGCGATCTCGCCCCGGTTGGCGATGAGAACCTTGGAGATGGCCTTGCAGGCCTGGGCCTCGCCCCTCTGGGCGTTGGCATCCCCCATCAGCTTATGGGAAGCGCCTGTCCTGGTGAGGCTGACGCCAACCGTGTTGGACTTGGGTCTTCCGAGGCCTCTCAGCATGGTGGTCGCGGTGGCGGCGGCGTTGGTCGCGGANGACGATCTCCTCGTTCTATTGACGGAGGATCTGCGTCCGCAGGGCCTGAGGACGTCCACACCATTGCCCCTGGTCTTGATCAAATGCGAAGCCATTCTTACTCGGGGCGCCTCTCTGTGTCCTTGCCTCGACCCCCTCGTCTCTTGTTCACTACGATGCGGGTGAAAAGAAAGCGGGCGCAACGATGTCTTTGTCAGCTACGCCGTCGTCGTGTTTTCCTCCCGTCGCGTCGCGTCGCGTCGCTCACCTTCGATCGACCCCCACTCGGTTCGCTCGGTACCTTCTCGTCCACTCGGCGGCACTCCCGCCCACAGGAAGGTGAAAGTGAAGTCTCACCTTATCCCGGAAGCTTCTCACCGCCTCTCGTCAATTCAACGACGAGAGGCGTTAGTTTTCCATA
>NYWD01000012.1 GCA_002684855.1 Planctomycetaceae bacterium
CTCCGACCTGGTCGAGTCCGACGACGAGATGTCCCTGCCCATGCCGTTCGAGGCGGGCCACGACGGCGTCCAGGCGTTCGTTGAGCGGCGCGCTCTGCATGCGGTGCGATTTCCTGATCGGGGGGGTTGTCGGGGGTTCAGCGGTCGTGCGTGCGAGGGTCTTCGGGCTCGGTCCAGCCCTCGGACTCGTGGCGGACGATCTTTCCGGTTTCGAGGTAGATGACCTGTTCGCAGACGTTGGTGCAGTGGTCGGCGATCCGCTCCAGCGACTTGGTGACCGCGAGGATCCGGAAGGCGCCGTCGACCGCGAGCGATCCGTCGCCGACCCGCGCCTGGGCGTCGCGAAGGATCTCGACCTTGAAACGATCGACGGTGTCGTCGAAGTCGAGCACGCGACGGGCCAGCACGGCGTCGCTCTTGCTCAGCGATCGATTCGCGTCCCGGATCATCCCCAGCACGCTGTTGGCCATCACGCGATAGGTGTCCGGAAGATTGCTCGTCTTCCGCCGGGGATCCAGGGTCGCCTCCGCGATGGTCACGGCGCAGTCGCCGATGCGTTCGAACTCGTTGTTGACCTTGACGATGGTGAGCACCGAACGGATCGAATGGGGATCACGCTGTCCGAGGCCGAGCAGCGGAATGCACCGCTTCTCGATCTCGATGTCGACGGCGTCGACGGTGGCCTCGATGTCCACGACCTCCTCGGCCTTGGCCCGGTCGTGATCGAAGTAGCAGTCGACCGCCTTGGTGGCCTGCTCGAGCACGCGGACGCCCTGTCCGGTGATCTCCATCCGGAGATCTTCGAGCCTGGTCTGGAATTCGTTGCTGGCGTCGCTCAAGCGGGGATCCTCGTCTCCGAAGTATACGCCTCCGGCCGCGCCATGCCGGGAAACGGCGGGTAGCATTCGGCGATGATCGAACTCGGCGTGAACATCGACCATGTCGCGACGGTCCGCCAGGCCCGCCGGACCTGGGAACCGGACCCGACCTGGGCCGCGGTGGAGGCGCACCTCGGCGGCGCGGCCGGGATCACGATCCATCTGCGCGAGGATCGGCGTCACATCCAGGACGACGACGTCAGGCGACTGAGCGAGCTCGTCCAGATCAAGCTCAACCTCGAGATGGCGGCGACGGACGAGATGGTGGGAATCGCCATCGAGATCCGACCGGAGGTCGTCATGCTGGTCCCCGAGGGCCGGCACGAGATCACCACCGAGGGAGGGCTCGACGTCGCCGGCGGCCGGGACCGTCTGAAGGGAGTCGTCTCCAGACTCCGTGACCACGGCATTCCCGTCTCGGCCTTCATCGATCCCGATCCCGTCCAGGTCGAGGCCGCCGCCGCATGCGGATTCTCGATCTGCGAGGTCCACACCGGACCCTTCGCCCACGCCTTCCACGATCACGGCCGATCGCCCGAATCGCCGCCGGTGGTCGCGGAGCTGGCGGCGGTCCGGAAGGCGGGGGAGGCCATCGTCGCGGCGGGCATGCGGTTCAACGCCGGACACGCCCTGAACTACGCGAACGTCCAGGCGATCGCGGGTCTCCCCGGGCTCCGCGAACTGCACATCGGGCATTCGATCGTGAGCCGCTCGATCTTCATCGGACTCCGCGAAGCGGTCCGTGAGATGCGCAACCTGATCAACGAGGCCGCCCGCTGAGCGGATCCACGGGTCGAAACGAGGCCAATTCGAGGATTTCAGGATTCTTCGGGGAGATCCGGTCGGTCCGTCGATTCTCACGTCGGGGCCCGCGACACTGCTACGATCGCGGCCGACGCAGGACGCGAACGATGGAGGATCACGATGTCCGACCACAGGCCCGGCGATTTCGCGGGCGCCCACACCGCACTGATCACCCCGTTCGCCGTGGATGCATCGGCGGTGGATCTTCCGGCCCTCGAGGCCCAGGTGCTCTTCCAGGCGTCGGGAGGCGTCGCAGGCGTGGTGGCCTGCGGGACCACGGGCGAGACCCCGACCCTGGACGGGGAGGAGCGGCGGGCGATCGTCCGGTGCGTGGCGGCGACGGCGGGCCCGCTGGGGCTCTCGGTGATCGTCGGGGCCGGATCCAACTCCACCGTCACGGCGATCGAACTGTCCGCGGAAGCCGCGGATCTCGGCGCGACCGCGACCCTTCAGGTCACGCCGTACTACAACAAGCCCTCCCAGGACGGTCTCCTCCGGCATTTCACGTCGCTCGCCGATCGTGCCGAAGTCCCCATCGTCCTCTACGACGTGCCGGGCCGGACGGGCGTCGGCCTCGCCGCCGAGACCGTGGTTCGACTCGCGGAGCACGACCGAATCGTCGCGATCAAGGTCGCCAACGGCTCGGTCGGCTACGTCAGTGAACTCGCGCAGCGATGCGACCTCGTGATCCTCTCGGGCGACGATCCGCTCACGCTCCCGATGCAGTCCGTCGGTGCAGTGGGCGTGGTCAGCGTCGTCGGAAACGTCGCACCGGGCGAGGTCGCTCGCCAGGTCGCCGCCGCGAATCGCGGCGACTTCGCGCTCGCCCGCTCGATCCACGAACGTCTCTTCCCCCTCTCCGCGGGCCTTCTCGAGCTCGACGGGAATCCCGTGCCGATCAAGGCCGCGATGGCCCTCCTCGGGCGGGACACCGGGGTCGTCCGCCCGCCGCTCGCACCGGCTTCCGAGGCCGTTCGCGGGTCGCTGGCCGGCCTGCTGGCATCGGCGGGCGTCGAGGGGCCCGCCGGTGGCGTGACCGCCTCCCGATCGGCGGGATCACGATGAACGACGTGAACGACCGACGATACGAGCCGAGCGGGCTCCCGTACCGGATCGCGGTGCTCTGCTACCTCTGGACCGAGGACGACCGGTTGCTGATGCTTCACCGGCGGAAGCATCCGAATCCCGACATGTTCTCCCCGATCGGCGGGAAGATGGAGATCTCGCTCGGCGAGACCCCGCACGAATGTGCCCGTCGGGAGATCCATGAAGAGGCCGGCATCGAGATCGCCGACGAGGACATCCGGATGTTCGCGATGGTCGCGGAGAAGGCCTACCAGGGCGAGATGCACTGGCTGCTCTTCTGCTTCGAGGTGACCCGACGGATCGATCCGGACGAGCTGCCGCGTTCGGAATTCGACGAAGGAACGCTGGAGTGGATCCCGGTCGACGAGGTGGACGGACTCCGGATCCCCGAGACCGATCGGAAGGTCCTGTGGCCGCTGCTCAAGCCCCGGCGGCACGCGGGGGGGTTCCTCATGGTCGAGATCGACTGCGGTGGCGACGATCTCGTCTCGAGGATCGTCGAGGACACCCATCCGCTCGGTTGAAGCCCGGTCAGGATCCTCCACGCGGAGCGCTCGGGCGCTTCAAGAGATCCCCGCGACCGTCGCGGCCTCGTCGGCGATCGCCGCGGCAGCGGCTTCGGTCGGCGCTTCGGCGATCAGCCGGATGATGGGCTCGGTGTTGCTCGGACGCACGTGCACCCAGGCGTCGCCGACGTCGACCCGGACCCCGTCGGCGTCGTCGACCCGGCCCTCCGACCAGTGCCCGGCGACCTTTTCGAGGATCCTCGGCACGGCCGACTTCCCGCCCACCGAGGAGAGGTCCCACTTCCGCTTGATCATCGCGTAGCCCGGCATCGCGTCCACGATCGCCGCGAGCCCGCGACCGTCCTCGGCGAGCAGTTCCAGCACGAGCGCCATGGCGGAGAGGGAATCCCGGATGAAGCAGACCTCGGGAACGATCACGCCGCCGTTCCCCTCGCCGCCGATGCGACCCTGGTGTTCGCGGATGCCCTGCACCACGTTCGCCTCGCCCACCGCGGTCCGCACCACCCGTCCGCCGGGGAAGCCGGCGCAGACGTCGTCGATCATCCGGCTGGTCGAGAGGTTCGCCGCCACCGGTCCGCCGCCGTGCCGCTGCATCGTTCGCAGGGTGGCGAGCACCAGCGTGCGTTCCTCGCCGATGTACCGACCGTTCCCGTCCACGATCGCAAGGCGATCGGCGTCCGGATCCTGCGCGAAGCCCACTGCGGCGGTGCCGTCCTCCGCGACGGTCTTCGCCAGCTCGGTCAGGTTCGCCTCGGTCGGCTCCGGCGTGTGGGGGAAGATCCCGGTCGGCCGGCCGTGAAGATGGACGAGATCGCAGCCGAGTGCCTCGAGGAGCATTCGACCGGCGGGTCCGCCGGAGGCCGCCACCGAATCGAGCACGACCCGGAATCGCTTCGATCGAACCAGTTCGACGTCGACGATCGCGAGCACCTTCTCGACGTGGATCCGCGAAGCGTCGTCCCGATGTCGGATCGACCCGCAGTCGGCGCCCGCCATCCGGTCGAGTCGACTCCCCTCGAACCGTGCGATGATCTCCGACGCGACGGGGCCCGGCGGGGCGAGTCCGTCGGAATCGAGGCACTTGATCCCGTTCCATTCGATCGGATTGTGGCTCGCGGTCACGTTGATGCCGCCGTCGCAGCCCAGCTCCCCGATCATCACCCCGACGGTGGGCGTGGTGCTCACGCCGAGAAGCGTGACCTCGCAACCCACGCCCGCGAGGCCGGCGGCGGCGGCGGACGCGAGACATGATCCGGATCGGCGGCCGTCGTGACCGACCACGAGCCGCGGCTCGCGGCTGCCGGTGGTCTCGCGCAGAAGCGAGCCGAAGGCCCCGGCGTAACGGGCGACGATCTCGGGCGTCATCGTGGCACCGACGATGCCACGGGCGCCGGAGATGGAAAGCATGAGAGGGGCGTCGGACACGGTGACTCCTGCGATCGGGGAAGGGGGGTTGCGGACGTTCGTTCTCATCCGTTCGATCGGGTGGAACGGCCATTGTCCTATACTCGAAACATGTTCGAACTTGAAGTATCGCACCGATTCTCGGCGGCCCATGCGGTGACCGTCGGTGGCGTCCGCGAGGAGCTCCACGGCCATGACTGGCGGGTCACCGTGACGCTCCGCGGTCCCCGTCTGGACGAGGAGGACCTGCTCGTCGACTTCCACCTCGTGGAGGCCCTGCTCCGGGACGTCGTATCCCCGTTCTCCGGGCGGACGATCAACGGAACCCCGCCCTTCGACCGGCTCCACCCCACCGCGGAGCGCATCGCGGAGTACGTCGCGATCGGGATCGGTCCGGGGGTTCCACCCGCCTGCGAAATCGTCTCCGTGACGGTCGAGGAGGCTCCCGGCTGCATCGTGCGATGGTTTCCGCCCCCCCGATGAGGGATGGATGCCCCCGGTTAGAATGGGGACTCCGAGCCCGACCGCGTCGGGCCCGCCGCATGGAACGAGCGAAGGCATGGTGAGACCCCGATGACCGAGACGGATCCCGAGTCGACGGAACAGATGCTGTCGCGCATCGGAAGCGACGTGCCTGATCCCGGGGAGATGGGATTCGACGATCCGAGTCGATTCCTGAACCGGGACATCCAGTGGCTCGAGTTCAATCGTCGAGTCCTCTTCCAGGCGGTCGACCCGAGGACCCCGCTGCTCGAGCGGGTCAGGTTCCTCGCGATCACCGCCCGGAATCTCGACGAGTTCTTCATGAAGCGGATCGGGGGCCTCAAGCGTCGCCGCGACCTCAGGCTCGGGGCGCAGTACTTCGAGACGCTCCCCCCGGAACGGCAGCTCGACGAACTCCGGCGGGTGGTCGTCGAACTGATGGAACTCCAGCGCCGGTGCTTCCGCCAGAACGTGCTTTCGTCCCTGATCGAGAACGGCATCGAACTGCTGGGCTGGGACGACCTCACCGAGGAGGAGAAACGGGACGCGGAATCGTGGTATCGCGCGAACATCTTCCCGATCCTCACGCCCCTCGCGGTCGATCCCGGGCATCGCTTCCCCTTCATCTCGAATCTCAGCGTCTCGATCGGGGTGATGCTCCGTCGGGCGGGGGAGACCGAGGAGCTCTTCGCGCGGGTGAAGGTGCCGGAGGTCCCGCGACGCCTCTACGACCTCGGCGACGGACGCAGGTTCGTACCCGTGCAGGAGTTGATCGAGCACAACCTCGACGACCTCTTCCCCGGAATGGAGATCCTTCGAATCCTCCCGTTCCGCGTGACGCGGAACGCGGACGTGGAGGAGGAGAGCGAGGACGCCGAGGACCTGCTGGAGCACATCCAGCAGCAGCTTCGCGAGCGACGGTTCGCGAGCGTCGTCCGTCTGGAGGTCGGGCCCGATCCCGATCCCCGGGTGCTGAAGCTGATCCTCGACGAACTCGATCTCGACGAGATGGACGTGTACCAGACGGACTCGCTCCTCGACTACGGGATCCTCGACGACATCGCCGACCTGGACGTGCCCGACTTCCGGTTCCAGCCGTGGCGACCGGTGATTCCCCGCGGACTCGAGGGCGATTCCTCCGACCTCCTCGCCGCGATCCGCAGCGGGGACATGATCGTGCACATGCCCTACGAGTCCTTCGACGCCACCGTCGAACGTTTCGTGGAGCAGGCGGCGGCCGACCCGAGGGTGCTGTGCATCAAGCAGACCCTCTATCGAACCTCCGGGGACAGCCCGTTCATCCCCTCGCTGATCAAGGCGGCCGAGAGCGGGAAGCAGGTCGCGGTGCTCGTCGAGCTGCGGGCCCGTTTCGACGAGGCCCGCAACATCCACTGGGCCGGAAAGCTCGAGGATGCGGGGGTGCACGTGGCCTACGGGGTGGTCGGCCTGAAGACGCACACCAAGACCGTGCTGGTGGTGCGTCAGGAGGCCGGCGGCATCCGATGCTACGCCTATCTCGGAACGGGGAACTTCAACTCCAAGACCGCGGGGATCTACGAGGACGTGGGGCTCTTCACCGCCGATCCGGCGATCACCGAGGACCTCGTCACCCTTTTCAACTACATGACGGGCCGGAGCCGCCAGCGCGAGTACAACAAGCTGCTGGTCGCCCCGACGACCATGAAATCGACCTTCCTCGACTACATCGAACGGGAGGTCAGGATCAGCACGCCGGAGCGTCCCGGGCGGATCATCTGCAAGATGAACCAGCTGGAGGATCGCGAGGTCACCGACGCCCTCTACCGGGCGTCGCAGGCGGGGGTCCAGATCGACTGCATCGTCCGCGGGTTCTGCTGTCTCCGCGCCGGTGTCCCGGGCCTCAGCGAGAACATCCGGATCCATTCGATCATCGGGCGTTTCCTGGAGCACAGCCGGATCTTCTGGTTCTCCGGCGGCCGCGAGGATCACCTCGACGGCGACTTCATCATCGGCAGCGCGGACTGGATGTATCGGAACCTCCACAATCGGGTCGAGGCCGCGACGCCGGTGGAGAACCGCGGTCTTCGAGCGCGACTCTGGGAGATCCTCATGATCAACCTGGACGACCACCGCCAGTCATGGCGGATGCGATCGGACGGGACCTACGCCCTCCGGGACGCCTCGGAATTCGCGGAGGACGATCCGCGGATGGAAGGGACCCACGCGAGGCTGATGCGGCTGACCCGTGAACGGACCGAGTCGGACGGCTGATTCAAGGGGGTCAGACCGCCTCGAGCCGCGGCATCGCGCTGCCGACGAGCCGGACCGGTCGGGCACGGTCGCCTTCGATGTCGAGATCGATCATGTCGTCGGGCTCGACCGTGATGTCGATGGTGGCCCGGTAGAGCCGTCGGCCCTGTTCGTAGTTGAGGGTGAACGGGGGCTGCACGAGGCCGGCCTCGTCGGTCGTGCCGACCACGCCGTCGAGCAGTTCGACGGGCAGGCCGCCTTCCACGGTGTAGAGCAGCGTGCGGTCGTTCCGGTTCCAGGTGATGGTGACGATCTCGTCGTTCTGGGTCCTGAACTCGATGAAGTCGCTCTGGATGGTGTCGACCCGCGGGTCCGCGGGGTACGGGCCGAAGTCGGTGCCGGTCCGGATCAGGGTCAGCATTCGATGCATGACGATCCTGCCGATCGACTGCGTCGACACCTCCTCGGTGGTCGCCTGGTAGGCCCGGAAGCTCGCATCGAGCGCCGCGAGGGTGGCGGTGAGCAGGGTCGCGGTGATCGCGAGCGCGATCAGGACCTCCACCAGGTTGAACCCGCGTCGGCGGGATCGTCGGATTCGAGTGGTCCGGTTCAAGAGACGCCCTCCCGATAGCTCGCGGCGACCGGCTCCGCGAGGATCGGCCAGAGGATCCCGTCGGGGAGCACGATGTCCTCGTCGTACTCGAGGAGGATCTCGCCGAAGCCGCTGAAGTCGGGATCGAGTGGATCGGACCCCTCGCCGTCCCCGTCGTCGGGACCGAAGTAGCCGATGGTCGTGTTGAAGGCGTCGGTCTGTCCGTCGTAGAACAACGGACCCTCGCCCGCGACCGGGCGGAAGGTCATGAGGAGCGTTCCCCGGACCGAGGCGGTGCCCCGGATGTCCAGGATGCCGGCGACGATCAGTCCTCGGAGATCGACCCGCGGCGTCGCGTCCGGGTCGGCCGAGGTCTCGTTGGTGAAGCTGCCCACGTCCACCGACCAGCCGGGCATCATGATCGAACTCTTCCGCATCTCCACGAGCTGCTCCGCCGGAAGGCTCTCGAGCAGATCCTGCAGCGTCTCGCCGTCCGGCTGGTCGAGCATGTCCTCGTCCTCCGGATCCGCGAAGAACCTGGACGATCCGGTGATCTGCACCTTGTTCCGCCAGTGCGTGTATTCACCGGGGGTGTCGCCCGCGAGGGAGCCCAGGAACGTGCAGTCGGCGAAGCGGAGGTTGTTCGAGAGGATCTTCGAGTCCCGCACCTCGCCCAGTTCGGGGTGGCTGGTGTAGAGGTCGCCGAAGCGACTTCGAATCAGGAATCCGGGTCCGTTGTCGGCGTCCTCGAGCGATCCCGCGTAGTTCCAGTTCGGATCGGTGCACTGCTGCTCGGTCTCGACGTAGGTCACGCCCAGGAAGGTGCAGCCCTCGAAGAGGGCGTTGGTCCCGGTCGGGATCGCCACGTCGCGGAACTCGATGTCCCGATAGATCGGTCGGAGGTACAGGTCGTAGGGGCTGAAGCTCCCGAGCGGCGTCGTCTCGTATCCCGGATGATCGGGGTCGCCGGGAAGGACGGCTTCACCGCCCGCCGCGACGCCGGCCGCCACCTGGTCCTCGAAGGTGCCACCGGCGAGGGCGACGTCCCGGAAGTACGCGGCGCTGCCGGCGAACATGTCGGTCGTCACCACCCGGAGTTGCTCGGCATCCAGTCCGAACGACATGGCGGCATCGTCGGGAGCGGGTCGGATGCCGCCGTGCACCACGGATCGGACGGGGCCTTCGCGGACCTCCTCCCATTCGCTGCGCACGACCGCGAAGGCGAGCCTGCCGTCCACCTTCGTGAATCGATCCCAGGAGTCGAGCACGCCGTCCCGCCAGCCGAGGCTCGTGTCGTCCTCGTCGACGAGGCCGTCGTCGTTCCGATCCGGAGTCGCGTTGTCGACCAGATGGGCGAACTGATCGTCGATCCCCGCGAACTCCTCGGTCGCGCCGTTGGCGAGATCCTCGTCGTAGACGACCCTGCCGTCGTCGTCGAGGTCGAAGGCCTCGAGGAAGAGGTCGAACTCGTCGATGAATTCATCGCCGTCGAGGTCGTCGAATCCCTCTCCGAGCGCAAGACCCTCGACGGGATGCCCGGGACGGAGTCGGCCGTCGTCGTCGACGTCCGACGTCTCGACGAGCGCTTCGAATTCGTCGAGCCGGGCGTCCAGCGCGGGGGTGAGCCAGCGTATGTCGCTTCGCATGTCGAGCGGATTGCCGTTGCCGGCGTTGAGCTCGCCCTCGAATTCACCGAACCGCGTGCCGAGCGGACCGACGATCAGCACGTTCTTTCCGATCATGATCCGGTTGGGGCTCACCACCGCGTATTCGATCCGCTTGTCCAGGCTGACGAGCATCGAGAGCGTGCGACGCACCTCGCGATCGACTCCCTCGCTGGTGATGCGGATGGCGGCCTCGCCCGGAACCAGCTCGTAGCGAAGCCGGAAGTACGCCGCGTTTTCCTCGTCGGACACGCGGATCGGTCGGACCGCGACCAGGTCGCCGCTGGAATCGATCGAAGGAAGGGCCGCGTCGCCGGGTTCGATGATCTCGCCGTGGTCACCGGCGAGGTGCGCGTCGCGCACCGCCTCCGCCAGTCCCGCGGGATCGGTGTTCGTGATGTAGCCGTCCGCGGGGGTGACCAGGACCTCGCCATCGGCCGACGTGTCGTAGGTTCCGGCCCAGAGTTCGGCGGTGAATTCCGGATCGATCTCGCCCTTGCGGACCACGAAGCGACTCGCTTCGCGTTCGAGGACCCACGTGCCGTACACCAGTCCGGTCTCCGCGGCGCTCGTGGATCGACTGACCCGGAGCGAGACGTCGGCGGTCCGGACGTTTCCGGTCGCGACCACCGCCATCGCCGCGGCGAGCGATCCGAAGATCACGAGGAACATCATGGAGAGGACGCTCGCGACGCCGCGTCGTGAGCGACCTCCGAAGATCGGTCGCGGGGTGGGGTGGATTCGCGTCATGTGCTGGCTCCACGCCTCTCGTTGTCGACGAAACGACCGTTCATCGCGGCTGGATCCACGTGAGCCGGGTCACTTCCCCGGCCTGCAGGTCGTTCGGTCCCTGGAACTCGACGATCACTTCGACGCGGACCATGTCGCTGGATCCGTCGTCGAGGGTCGACCGCACGTCGAACGGATCGACGTTCGAGACCAGGATCCGCTGGATCCACCCCGGCATGTCGCGGAACGTCGTCCGCATCGCGGTGATGGGACCGTTCCCCAGATCGGCGGAGAACACCGCGCCGTCGAAGTCGTCGATGTCGTCCCAGTCCTCGACGACGGTCTCGTTCGGCTCGGTCCCCCAGTATTCGACGTCGGTGACCGGATCGTGGGCGGGGAGGTTGAGCATGAGCTCCCGGATCTCGTTCGCGAGACGCATCGCATTCGCCGATCGCTGCGCCCATCCGTTCTGGCGGTGGAAGGTCTGTTGCGCCGCGATCATCGCGAGAACGCCGGTCCCGATGATGACCGTGGCCAGTGCGGATTCGATCAGCGTGAAGCCCCGGCGTCGCGGAACGGGTTGTCGATCGTGGTCGGGCATCGGGCACTCCTCACATTCAGCCGGAGACCAGGCTGCTCATCTTGAAGATGGGCAGGATGATCGCCATCGCGATGAAACCGACGATCGATCCCATGATCACGATCATCAGGGGTTCGATCATGCTGGTGACGGCCTTGATCGCTTCGCGGAGAACGCGGTGGTAGTAGTCGCTCACTTCGTCGAGCACCTCGCCGAGCTTGCCGGAATCCTCGCCCGCCGCGACCATCTGGACGACGGACTTCGGCAGGAGTCGCGACTTCGAGAGCTGCGTCTGGATCTTGCGTCCCTGTCGGACCGAGGCGTGCACGGATCGCCACATCCTCTTGAAGAGGCGGTTCCCGGAGATGTCGCCGGTGATCGCGAGGGTGTCGAGCATCGGAACGCCCGCGTTCAGCAGCTCGCCCATGGTGTGGAGGGAACGGCTGATGTAGAGGGCGCGGAACATCCGACTCGCGACGGGCATCGACAACTTCGATCGGTCCCACCAGAATCCGCCGAGCTCGGTGCGCACGAAGAGGACGAAACCGGTGACCGCGGCGGCGGCGGCGATGAGGATGATCCACCAGAATCCGACCATGAAATCGGAGAGGGACATGAGGAACTTCGTCGGCCCGGGCAGGGCCTCCTCCTTGCCCTCGAACACGCCCGCGAAGCGGGGGAGGACGAAGGTCAGCAGGAACACGGTCACGCCGATCGCCATCGTCGCGATGATCCCCGGGTAGATGCTCGCCCCGACCACCATCTTCCTCGTCTCCAGCTCCTGCTGGAGGTAGGCGGCGATCCGGTCGAGCATGCGCGCGAATGCGCCGCTCATCTCCGAGGCCCTGACCATGCTGATGTAGAGCGGTCCGAACAGCCGGGGATGCTTGGCGATCGCTTCCGAGAACTGACGCCCGCTCTCGATGTCGGACTTGATCTCGAGCAGGATCCGCTTGAACTTCACGTTGGTGGTCTGGTCCGCGATCCCCTCGAGGGCCTGGCGAATGCTGATTCCGGCCCGGATCATCACCGCGAGCTGCGTCGTGAAATCGAGGATCTCCTTCTTGCCCGGTCCGCTGGACCAGCTCAGCTTCTCCCCGAGGCCCGCGAATCGATCCTGGGTGGGGGTCGGTGCGAGCTGGACGACGTGGAGTCCCTTGCCTCGGAGCATGGCGGCCGCGGTGGCGGCGTCCGCCGCGGCGAGGCCGCCGGCTTCGACGCCGCCCGATCCGTTCCGGGCCTGATAGGTGTACTGAGGCATGGTCTGGATTCCGTCCCTCGCCTCAGGCGGCGATCATGCGTTCGAGCTTGTCGGGGTTCGCGGATTGGGCGATCGCGTCCTCGCGGCTGATCATCCCGTTGTAGAAGAGCTCCGCGATCGCGTTGTCGAGACCGATCATCCCCAGCTGTCGGTTGGTGTCGATGACGTTCGGGATCTCGAACGTCCTCGCTTCGCGGATGATGTTCCTGATCGCGGGCGTGCAGAGCATGATCTCGATCGCCGGGACCATGCCCGGACGGTCGATCCGGCTGAAGAGCGTCTGGCTCACCACCGCCTGGAGCGTGTTGGCGAGCATGGAGCGGATCTGGTTCTGCTGTCCGGCGGGATACATGTCGATGATTCGTTCGACGGTCTGCGATGCATCGACGGTGTGGAGCGTCGAGAAGACGAGGTGACCGGTCTCCGCGGCGCTGATCGCCAGCGCCGAAGTCTCGAGGTCCCGCATCTCGCCGACCAGGATGATGTCGGGGTCCTGACGAAGCGCGTGCTTCAAACCGCTCGCGAAGCTGGGCATGTCCGTGCCGAGCTCGCGCTGCTCGATCAGGCACTTGTCGCTTTCGAAGACGTATTCGGTCGGGTCCTCGAGGGTGATGACGTGCTTGCGATACCGCTCGTTCATCGCCTGGATCATGGCCGCGAGCGTCGTCGACTTTCCGGAACCGGTGTCCCCGGTCACGAGCACCAGGCCTCGTGGCAGGTAGGTGAGCCGCGAGATGACCTCGGGAAGATTGAGGTCGGCGAGCGGGGGCACCGTCGACTTGATTCCTCGAAGGGCCAGTCCGACCACGCCCTTCTGGAGGTGGGCGTTGACGCGATACCGCTGGAGTCCCGCCACCTCGTAGGAGAAGTCGAGATCCATCTCGGCATCGAAGGTCGCGAGTTGCGACGGGGTCAGCATCTGCTCGAGGGCCCGACGCAGGCCCTCCGCGGTGAGCGGCGGGCATTCCATCGCGGTCATCACCGTGTGCATCCGGACCATCGGGGGATGGCCGGCCACCAGATGGACGTCCGATGCGTCCTGCTCGAACGCCTGTCGAAGAATGTCGTTGAGATGCATCTGCCACTCCGCCGGATGAAGGAAACGAACTTCTCTTCCTTGCATCGGCGGGGCGGAGGGCCGGGTTGACTCGAACCTCGTGGGTTCGATCCGATCAGGAGGCGGTCGGGTCCGCGGTTCGGGCTTCCGGTGCTGCGGGTTGCGCGGGTCGTTCCAGCGTGAAGGTCCCTGATCCGCTGAACGACTGGGTCGGACGGCGTACGCCGACGTCGAACAGGATCCGGCCGAGCAGCCCGGGCGCCTGATATCGGACGCCACCGTCGAGTCGCCAGGAGATCGGCGCATCGAGGTCGATCCGCTCGGCCAGGTCGGCGGGGAGCGGGATGGACGCGGGGATCTCCATCATGATCGTCCGGCCGGGCGGGATGGTCCCGAGGGCGGCCCATCTCCCTTCGAAGACCCCGAGGCCCTCCACGGTGAACGCGTAGTCGAATCGTTCGAGCGGGATGTCCTCGCTGCCGTCGTTGGCGAGGCTGAGATCGATCCGGAACTGGGCGGCCCCGTCGGTCCGGGCCGTCGGTCTCGCGGCGTTCGTCCCGACCCGGGGCGCGGTTCCGCATCCGACGCAGAGAAGCATCGCCGAAACCGAGAGGAGAACGGGGATGGCGAGGGGTCGGGGGGACATGCTTCGCATACTGTACCGGGCGGGGATGGATTCCTCCCGATCGCCACGATGCACACTTCGGACACCAAGCACCGCCCAGGCCTCCACCGACCTCTCGAAGGGCGTCGGCTCGCGCTCCTCCTGCCGCTCCTGCTGGCTTCGCTCGCGATCGCCTCGCCCCGCCAGGTCGACATCGCGGTGACCGTCGACGATTCCCCGGTGGCGACGCGGTCCTTGAACGAGGCGACCGTCCAGGCCGGGGACAATCCCGGCCGCACCGCGGATCTCATCGCGTCATTGCTGGACGAATACGGAATCCGGCTCGTCGAGACGGACCTCCCGGGTCGATTCGCCTCCGTTCGCGACGAGGCGATTCGGATCCTGCGCTCGGATGCCGCGGTCCTCGCGGCGTGGCGACGGGACACGTCCCCCGAGGCGGCTCGCCTGCTCGAGGCCGGGGATCTCGGGGAGGCGTTCGAGCGTCGGCCGCTGACCGACGCGGGTCTTGAATCGGGGCTGCGACTCGCCCAGGTGGCGGTGGAGTCGGGACGACCGCTTGCCGGAATCGCGATCCTCGACGAGCTACGGACCTGGCCCGGTGCTTCCGGACTCCGACGCCGTTTTCTCGTGATCGAGGGCCTCGGATGCGTGGCTGCGCTTCGCGACGACCTGCCACCCCGCGATCGTGCCGATCTCGAGTCGGCGCTCGAAGGCGTGACCGCCGATCTCGCCGTGCTCGACGAGGCGGCGGGATCGAGGATCCGGCGCATGGCGGCGGTTGCGACGCCGGCGGCGGATCCCGAGACCCCGGACCTCCGATCGGTGCTTGAGGCGGACTGGACCCGGATCTGGGAGGAGCCGCTGCTCGACACCCTCTATCGACGGCGGTACTTCGATTCCGTCGACGGGCGGGCCTTCTCGGAATCCAACGCCTCGCGGGCCCGGCTCACCGCGTCGAGCATGACGACGATTCCCGCGGTGCACGGTGATCTCGTGCTCGCCAACGAGGGATTCCTGATCCGCGGATTCGACCGGTACACGGGGCGAATGCGCTGGTTCCGCGACTTCGGCGTGTCCCGCGGGATGCGTCCCAGCGGCACCCCCGGGGACCTCGGGGAGATCGTGATCGACGGGAACGCGGCGTTCACGGTGATCGGCCACGCCTTCGGCGCCGGACGCGAGGGAACGGGGGAGATCCTGCGATTCGATCCCGACACCGGTCTCGAGCGATGGCGGGTCCAGCCGGACCGTCTCTTCGAGGACGGTTCGCTCACGGGGGCCTTCATCTCGGGCCCTCCGTTGCCGCTCGGCGACATCATCGCGGTGCCGCTTCGAAAGTCCAACACCAGACTTGAGACGATCGAATACGTTCTCGCGATCGATCGGGCCGACGGCGAGCTCCGCTGGCTCAGGCCGATCGCGTCGAGCGGCGGCGTCCGGATGGGTGGCGCGCGGACGTTCGCCCGACTGGCGGCGTACGACGGCGACATCCTCGTCTCGACGGCGGCGGGCGCGATCGCGCGTCTGGAAGCCGGTTCGGGTCGCGTTCGCTGGCTCCGTCGGGAGGAGGTGCCTTTGCGAGCGCCTCGGATCCCCGCGATGCCGTGGCAGATCGCGGGCCCCGTCGCCCTGGACGTGGGCATCGCGACGCTGGATCCCGCCGGCGAGCACTGGCTGCTGCTCGATCCCCAGAACGGCGAGATCCTCGTCCGTCGGCCGGTCGGTCCCGGAACCGTCGCGGGCGCGGTGCGGTACCTGCTGGGGTTTCGAGATCCGGCCGGAGATCGAGACCTCCTCCTCGCGATCGGCGAAGGCATCGTCGCGATCGACCCGTCGAGAAGCGACGAACCCGTCTGGACGCTCGCCCGATCCATCGTCGACGCGGAGGATGCGGAGGTCGGGGAGCCCGTGAGCTGGTCCGACGGGATCCGGGGACGGGTCGCGGTCGTGCGGGGCGGCGTCATCGTGCCCTCGGTCGACTTTCTCGCGGTGATCGACGGTGGAACGGGCCGGATGGCCCGTCTGATTCGAGTTCCGGGAGGTGGAAACCCGCTCCTGACCCGCACCGGGATCTTCGTCGCCGGCGACGACCGACTGGCCGCCTACATGCCGATCAGGGAAGCCGTCGCGACCTTGCGGGACCGCGTTCGAAGATCTCCCGACTCGGTCGTCCAGGCCCTGGCCCTGCTGGAACTCGCCGGCGGACTGGGCGATCGAACCCTCGTCCTCGAGGCGGCGGAGGCGGCGGTCGGTGGAATCGCCCGCGCTCCGGACCCGATCCTGCGGACGGAGCTGCTGGATCGGCTTCTGGAGTCCGTGGAATCCTCGGTCGACGCCGGAAACGGCGAGCGGCTTCTCGAACTCGCGGAGGAAGTCGCGGTCACGCCCGAGGGCCGGGTGCGTCGGCAGCTGGCGATGGGCGACTGGATGTCGCGGCAGGGACGGATCGAGGATGCGATCGAGGCATGGGCGACGATCCTCGAATCCACGGCACTGGCGACGGTCGTCATCGGCATCGACGACGACGTCGTGACCACCGGCGGCGGTTTCGCCCGCGCCCGCATCCTCGCGAACCAACGATCAACGCCGTCCGTTCGAGCGTGGCTCGATCGGCGTGGAATGTCGCGGTTCGAAGCCACGCTCGCCGAACGCGGCACCGCCGAGGCCTTCGTCTCCATCGTCCGACGGTTCCCCGGCACGAGCGCCGCCGTCCGGGCCGGCGGCAGGGCGATGGAGATCCTGCGGGACGAGGGCCGACCCCTCGAGGCGGCTTCGGTCGCGAGGATCGTCGCACGCGATCTCGAGCCGACGGATCCCCGGCGGAGGGAGCTGCTCGGCGCCGCGGCGACGATCGCGATCGAGGCCCGCCGTCCGTCGCTCGCGCAGTCGCTCGACCCTTCGATCCCGCTCGTCGGCGACGAGATCACGCATGCGGGATGGCCGATGGTGGACCGCGAGGGTCGACCCCCGCGAAGACCGAGTCTCGGAGGGGCCCCTCGAAACCTCAGGCTGGTTCCCGGAGTGCTCGTCGAGGAGCGTCCGGAGGCCGCCCTCGAGTCTCCGACCGATGCGGTGTTCGTGGCCGAGGATGAAGGCCGGATGCTGGTCCGCCGCGCCTCGGCGGGCCTCGAGGTCGAATGGCGACTGCCGCTCGCAGGAAACGGCGTGGAGATCCTGCGACATGCCCCGAACCTGCTGATCTGGGAAGGAGGCGATCTGCGCGATCCGCAGTTGAGCGCCGTCGATCCGGCCACCGGCGAGTTGTTGTGGTCGACCGCCCGGGCGAGCGACCTGCTGCCGACACCTGCGCGACTGGCGGTCGGGGCCGACGGCTTCCTCCCGGACAGCACGCCCTTCCTGCCCTTCGAGATCCTGCCGCTCCCCGTGGACGACGGCGTGGTGCTCGCTCGTCGCGATGGTGGTCTCGTGAAGATCGACGCGGGAGACGGTCGAACCGCGAGCTGGACCCGCGAAGGCGTCCTCGACCGGATCTACGACCTCCAGCGTGCCTGTGGACTGATCCACGTCCGGGGGGCCTCCATCGACGCCGCGGGTGATTCAGTGGGAACGATCGTCAGCATCGATCCCGTGGATGGTCGGACCGTCCATGAATCGAGCGTTCCGGGCGGTGAGATTCGGTGGCTCGCCGTGGATCCCCTCGGTCGCCTGGCCGCCGGGTCGACCCGATCCGTGACGATCATCGATCCGAACGAGTCCATGCTCGGTGGCGGAGATCGATGGTCGCGGTCCGATTCGAGGCTGCTCGGTTCGGAGATCGCCTGGTTCGACGATGACCGACTCGTCGTCGTGGACGATCGGGGCGTGCCGGTCGCGTTCGACGTCGCTCGTGGCCAGATCGACGAAACGCGTTGGAATCTGCCCGCGGATCCGGACTGGATCCCGAGCGGCCTCGCGAGATCGATGCACGACGGCTCGCGGCGGTTCCTCGCCTTCCGTGACCGCCTCCTGCTCTTCGACTCGTCCGGCGGCATCCTCGGCGTCGACCGGATCGCCGATGTGAACCGCCTGGACTGGGAGGTGCTTCCGACCCGCGAGGGGGTGCGCCTCGTCTCCAAGCGTCCCGGACGGGGCGGCTACACCTTCCGGGTCTTCGAACTGGATCCCGATTCCGGCCTTCGAATCTCCAAGCCGCCCTTCGAGGTGGAGCCGACCGCCGCGCGGTACCAGCAGGTCCACGCCATCGACGGCTGGCTCCTGTTCTCGACCGGTGGGGAGATCAATGCCGTGCCACTTCCGGTGGATCAACCGAAGATCGATCCGGGCCCTTGACGAGTCGCGTTCGATCGGGCATAAAACGCAGCCGATGGAATCGACGTTGGGCCGAACGCGGCGTGTGCGTGAGGACCATCGACCGTCCACGTGATCGAGAAGGAATGGCAGCATGAACACGATTTCGACCGAGGCCGATTCCCCGGCCATCGACATGGCCGAAGCAGCGACCGAAGCGGCGACCGTCCTGATGACCGGGGGCCTCGCGGTCCTGCAGGATTCGTGGGGCGAGGGTGATGACGAGGAGGACGACTACGCGGGCATCTACGACGAGGATGAGGACGAGGACGAAGAGGAGGACGAGGACGACGAGGACGAGGACGAGGATGACGGCGATCGGCATCGAGGACTCGACGACGAAGAAGAGGATGACGAGTTCGGCGATGACGACGAGGAGGAGGACGACGACGACTTCCTCGACGACGACGACGACGACGACGACGACGAAGATGAAGACGACGAGGACGAGGACGATCTGTGATCGCCCTCCCTTCGATGCCGGGGGGTGCGGCCGGTGATGTCGCCTGACGTCAGTTGACGTCGCGGAGACGAGCGAGCAGTATCTCGAACCGGCCCGAACCGGGTTGGAGCAGGAGGATCGGATCGGTCTCGATCCCGGATCGCCGCGGAATCGCCAGGGTTTCGGCGATTCGGATGCTGGTCGGCACCAGTTGTCCCGAGTCCGCGAGCTCCACGAGCAGCAGCCCTTCGTCGGTCGCCGCGACCCCGCGATGCTCGTCGATCATGGATGCGACGAGCACGTCTTCGGGAAATGGCCGGGCGAGCGTTCGCGCCGGTGACCATTCGACCAGTCGCTGCAGTTCGGGATGAAGGAAGATGATGCGAGGTGGTCCTCCGGGCGGAGCCGCCTCGACGCCGATCTGCGGCGAGAGCATCGCGTGCACCATGCGGTCGTTGACGCGAACGGAGATCGGGTGCGTGATCATTCCATCGCGGAAGCGGTCCGCATCGGTCAGGCGGGACCAACCAAGTTCGACGGTGCCGTCACCACGCCGCAGGGCGAAGATCGTCCGCCCGTCGGCGGCGAGGACGGGATCGACCCACGAACGCTCGAAGCGCTGTTCCAGGCGCCAGGCGGGCATGTCCCGCCGACGGACCATGAGATCGAAGGCGGTGTCGCCGACCTCGCGTCGGCTCCAGGCGATCGTGCCGTCGTCGTCGATGGGGGCGAACGCGTTGACGTGTTCGTCGTCGACGAGCCACGTGGGCGATCCTTCGTCCCATGGGACACGGCCGATTCGACGCGACCCGTCGGGCCGCTGTTCCTCGACCAGGAACCCTTCGGAATCCGCCCCTCGACCGAGCAACCATGGTCCGCGAACGGTCCGAATCCGTTCGACTCCGTCGGGCTCGACTCGAAGGACCTCGAACGGGACCACGGCGGTGGGCCGGGCGTCCGGACGTGCGAGGATCGCCGACCAGGTCGGGGGAGCGCCACCCCGAACCGCGAGGAGACGACCGTCCGGGGAGGAAAGGGGGATCGAGAAATCGTCGTAGTCGACTTCGCCGATCCGTCGCCAGGCGACTTCGGCGGAGACGTCGTTGGGATCGAGCCCGTCGGCGTCGCCGCTTCGATCCGGGGTGATGAACCGGCCGGGCGTCCGCTTCACCTCCCGGGCGACGCAGCCGGAGGCCAGCGTTGCCAGGAGCAGGACCCGGACCAGGCCGCGGGCGATCACCCGCCGGACGACGCGGGCTTCTCGTCGGCGTCGGCCTCGCCGGTCGACTTCACGTCGCTCGGATCCTCGGTGTCCTCGATGCGGTCGAAGAACTCATCGCCGAGTTCCTTGGACATCTCCTCCAGCGGCTTGCTGAGTTCGTCGAGCCGCTTCCGTTCATCGACGTTGAAGTTGGTGTCGTTCTCGTCGGGATTGTCGACCACCACGGGGGTGATGAACATCACGAGCTCGACCAGCGACTTCGCCTTCTCGGTGCTGGTGAATACGGCGCCGAGGAGCGGGATGTCTCCCAGCAGGGGGACCTTCCGTTCGACGTCGGTGTCGTCCTCGCGACGGATCCCGCTCAACACGATCGTCTGGTTGTTCTTGACCGTGACCGTGGTCGTGGTCTGACGGCGGTTCACCACCGGGTTGGAATTGACCAGCGCGGTCGAGGCGATGTTGGAGAGGAGGATCTCGATCTCCATCGCCACGTTTCGTTCCTTGGTGATCCGCGGTCGCACGTTCAGGCCGATGCCGATGGCCTCCTGCTCGAAGGACGTGGTGGTGCCCTGTTCGTTCGCGGTCGAACCGGTCTGGAACGTGACGTCCTGGCCGGCGAAGAACTTCGCCTCCTTGTTGTCGCTCGTGAAGACGCGCGGTCGCTGCAGGATCCGCACGTTGTTCTGCTCGGAGAGCGCCTGGAGGACGAAGTCCACGCTCGTGTTGACGTCCAGGAAGGAGGTGTCGAACCACGGCGAGGCGAAGTTGCTCGCGAGCCCCGCATCCTCCGCGACGAGGTTCTCGCTGCCCTTGGTCAGATCGAGACCCGTCGACACCCCGAAGACGTTGTCGCCGGACAACCCGTCGGCGATGTCGGTGCCGACGCGGATGCCGAGATTGAGGCCGTCACCAAGGGTGACCTCCGCGAGGGTCGCGGTGAGCATCACCTGCCGGCCCGGACGGTCGAGATCGTTGATGATGCTGAGCAGCGCGTCCTGGATCTCGGGGGTCGCGAGGACGAGGAGCGAGTTCTGCCCGGGGTTCGGCACCACCCGGCTCTTGCCGACGAGGGCCGAGACCTCGGCCGCCTCCTCGCCGTTCGCGCCGCGTCCGGACTGCCACGGGAAGGTGATCTCCTCCGAACCTTCGTTCGTCCCGTTGTCGCCACCGCCGCCCGCGCTCTCGAAGTCGATGCCGGTCAGGCCCTCGTCGGGCGCCTGGATGCCTCGGCCTCCGCCGCCCGCGGCGGCGAGCAGGGCGTTCAGGATGTCCGCGACCTCGATCGCGCTGGCGTGCTTCAACTCGATGTTGATCGGCATGCCGACGCTCAGCGGCTGGTCGATCTCCTCGATCATGGTGTCGAGCCAGTCGAAGTTGTCGGGCGTCTTGGAGATCACGATCAGTCGGTTGGAATCGGGATACGCCTCGATCCGGAAGATGTCGGCCACGGCGGCGTCCGCACCGGCCGACGCCGCACCACCGCCACCCCGGCCCGCGGGCTGTCCGCCGCCGCCGCCTTCCTCGAGCAGCGCGACGAGCAAGGTCTTCACCTTGACGGGGTCGGTGTACTTCAGGTCATAGAGNCGGAAGATGTTGCCCTCGCGGCTCGGCGGGATGTCCCAGGCCGTCTCGATCAGGAAGCCGATGTCCGTCAGGATCTCGGGCTCGGCCCGGACCGTGACCGCGTTGGTCTGCGGAAGCACGCTCACCTGGAGCTGGTCGCTGGTGCCGACCTGGGGGAGGTTCTGCGGGGACTGCTGTCCGCCTCGCTGGTTCCGGGAGTTCGTCTGCCGGGTGTTGCCTCGGGAGGAGGCGCCGCTGTTCGGACTCGGACTGAAGAGCTCGAGGATGATGTCCGCGAGCGTCTGTGCGTCGGCGTATGCGAGTCGGAAGGTCTCCGTCTTCACCGCGAGAAACGGCGGAACGTCGAGCAGGTTGATCAGCTTCTGGACACGCTTGGCCCAGCCGATGTCCCCTTCGAGGATCACCTGGTTGGAGTTCACGTCGATCGTCAGGTTCCCGTACTCCGGGGCACCCTCGGAAAGCTGGGTCTCGACGTCTCCCACCTTGGCATGCTGCAGGCGGAAAACCTTCGTGACGAGGCTTCCGTCCTCGGTCATCCGGGTGACGTCGACCTCCGGTCCGAGCACGAGGCTCGGCTGGAAGTTGTTCATCTCCATGATGGTGTTCAGCATGATGAGGTCGGGGGTCTCGACCACGCCGATCCCATTGAGCCGGAAGGCCTGGAAGATGAGATCGAGCGCGGCATGCTTCGCGAGCGGGCGATCGCTGAACAGGGTGATCTTGGTCGTGGTGAGCATGGTCGACTTGACCATCAGGGCCTTGCCGGTCCAGTCCACGATGTACGGGAGCACCTCCGACACGGTGACGCCGTCGAAGTTCAGCGGGACGGGATCGTCATCGACGGTTCGTCGAGTTCCGCTCAGGGCGGATTCCTGGTCGGTGGGGAAGCGTCCCCCCTCGTCGGCGCGGGGCGCCGGCGCCGGATCCGAGGCGGCCTCGGTGGCCGCGGGTGCCGTCGCCGGACCGTCACGACGGGGCGTGTCCTCGTCCTGCCCGGTCGNGGCGGGCTGCGAGGTCGGCCCGTTTCGCTCCGGACGTCCGCCTCCATCCGTCACCGACGTGGTGCCGTAGGCGGCCCCGGCGAACAGCAGGACGGCCGCGAAGGACCGAATCCCGATGCGTCGGGTCTGGGAGGGGAAATCGGCGAGGGGTGCGTTGCGTCGAACCATCACAGGTGTGTTCCTTGCTTGCTCTGCGCCGAGCGGATCTCGGAGGGGGTCGATTCCATCGGTCGGTCGGTCGGTCGGTCGGGGGAGGCGGGTCAGCCTCGGAACGCTGGTCGGTGCACGTCTTCGAACGAATCGGTGTCCCGGTCCATTGCCGATCAGGCGCTGCCCTCACCGGTCTTTTCCTGCCTGGTCCCTTCCAGCTGCTCGAGTTCGTGCTGGAGTCGGATTCGCGATCGGGGGTCGAGATCCTCGCGTCGCAGCGCCTTGCGCACGCGATCCCGGGCCATCACGACGTCGGAAGGACTGAGCGAGGCGATCTCGTCGTCTGACATNGGATCCGGCAGCGTCGTGCGGTCGGCGTAGGTCGGCGGGATCTCCGCCGCTTCCTCGACGACCGCCTCCGGCGCGTCGTCGGGGACGTCGGGAGTCGTCGCCGGCTCCTGTTCGACGGGGGACGTCGACCTGGGCTCCGTCCCCTCGAAGAAACGTCGGGTGACGGAGGGCGGGGCCGCCGGCTCGTCGAAGAGACCGGACTTCCGCGTGAGGATGTCGACTTCGTACTCGCCGCCCCGGTGGGCGAGCCGGACCCTCCAGATGCTCATGATTTCAAGCACCTTGACGCCATCTCGTTCCTCGCCGATCGCGATCGCGTCCTCCGCGGAGCCGAACAGGACCAGGGCCCCGAGAATGCCGGTGGGACTGGGTCCGCTGTAATTGGCGGGAGGTGGTGGAGGCCCCTTCGGGACCACGGGTTCGGTCCGACGTTCGGGGGTCCGCACCGGCGGGGCCTTCGGCCGCGACTTGGGCCGGGAGGGAAGCACGAACGCGGATCGACCGGCGAACCGCCGACGGCTGATCTCCGCCTGTTCCGCGTGTCGAGCGGCGAGTTCGGCGACCGGATCGGTGTCGGGTGTCGTCCAGGACGAGGTCGTGACCGCCGAGAGAAGGCCGGGAATCTCGGCGAGGACCACGCCGCCCGCGATCGCGATCGCGAGGACGCTGGTCACCAACGTGCCGGACCAGCGGATCTCCGACAGGGAGCCGAGTGACCGTGGAATGCGACTCATGCCTTCCTCCTCGGCACGATCCATGCCTCGACCACGATTCGGATCTCGAGATCCGGACCGTCGTCGATGAGATCGAGACGGAGTTCGCTGATCGATTCGATCTCGGGTTCCGCCTCGAGGTCGCGAATGACGTCGATCGCGGTCTCGGCGTCCGCGATGAATTCGAGTTCACAGATGATCCGCTCCACGCGGCCACCGGCCATCGTGCTGAGCGGACTGTTGCTGGGCAGCTTGCTGCCGGTCCGNCCGTCGATCTTCGGGACGACCTTGTACTGGGAACAGATCTCGCTGATGGTCGACTCGAGCCGGGTCGCGCCGGGTGCCGCCGACCTCGGAACCTCGATCGGGCCGAGCGCGGTCGCGAGTTGTTCGATCTTCGGATCGGTGGTTCGATCCACGGTCCGGGCTCGTTCGATGGTCCGTTCGATCCGGGCGCTCTCGGCGTTCCAGGCCTCCGTCGTCGGCCTGACGTATTCATCCCAGACCAGGACCGCGATCAGCATCAGTGCCGCGGCGCCGATCAGCTTCCACATGGGTGAGAGCTCGAGAAAGCGATCGACGAGGTCGGGCTCCCGCTGGCCGTCCGCGGAGGGGTTTCGCGCACTCATTTCGCAGTCTCCCTCACTCGGGCCATGATCAGGCTGAATTCCTCCTTGAGGCGTTCCTTGGTCTCCTCGTCGAGGCCCGGCATCAGCTTGGCCGAGGCCACCTTGCTCAGGCGGTCCTTCGCTTCGGCATTGCTCAGCGTCGCGATCTCCTCCGGCGTGATGGGCTCGGGGATCTCCTTCACGAAGTTGCGGGACGCCGAACGACTGCCGGGATCGCTGCGGGACGAGGGCGTCGAGGCGGAGCGACTCGAGGGGCGACCATCCCGGCCTCCGCTCGAACGTCCATCGGCACTCGCGGATCGTCGGTCGTCGTCGATCAGATCCTCGTCGTCCGGATCATCGACCTCGTCGTCGTCGGCGGCGGCGCGATCGGTCCGAGCGGGTCCGGCGGAGTCCCTGCCGGTCGGTGCGACGCCACGGGTCACGTCGAGATCAAGTCCGGCGAGGCCTCCCGCGATCTTCGCGTCGAGGGCTTCGCGGCCGGCGTCACCTTCCAGCAGGTAACCATCCTCGTCCACGGGCCCGTATCGGCGCTCCGAATAGGAGACGATGGCGTAGTCCTCCTCGGCGGGGTAGCGGACCGTTCGGAGCGGATCGGCGAGTTCGGCCGTGATCGAGAATTCGGTGTAGCCGCGTCCATCGGGTTCCTCGATCGAGGATTCGGGACCGGAATTCGCGACGAGGCCGCTCTCGCGGAGTTGGCGGTTGAAGTCGAAGACGGCTTCCGCACCGGACCGACCGCGGTCGGCCTTCGCGAATCCGGAGATCGAGATCGGCTCCCCGTGCTGGACCGTGATCGACTTGAGCTCGATCGTCTCGGGCATCAGATTCGAGAGATCACCGAGGATCTTGGTCACCGACCAGGCCTGGCGGTCGAGTTCTCGATAGACCTTCTGGAGATTGTCCACCTGGTCCACGTGGGCCTGGAGTGCGGCGAGGTCGTCCACCTTCCCCTGCATCAGGAGCAACCGGAGACCGGAGCCGGCCAGGGGCACGAGCAGGAGGAGGATGACCGCCGCCATCGCGACCGCGACGGCCGCTCGACCTTCCGAGAGACGGGCGGCCGTTCCCTTGAAGAATCCGGGCCGCTCGAAGCGTTCCTCCGACTGCATCCGGGCGAGCGGCGCGAGGGGACCATCGGTCGCCGCGAGGGCCGCAAGCACGATTCGGTCGTCGACCCGCGCGTCGCTCTCGAGGGCGATTTCGGGATTGGTGACCGCGGAACGGATCCGATCGTCGGCATGACCGCCCGCGAGCAGGGTCCCCTCGATCGTCCGATCCGTGGCATCCGCGAGCAGGTTCGTCGCCTCGGCCTCGACCTGATTCGGTGCGACCCCCTGGCCGATCAGCGTCTCGATGACCAGGGGACCGAGTCGGGAGGCCACGTCTCCGGAGACGTCACCGCCACCTCGTGCGGCCCGGAACGCCGGGCCTTGCTCGGTGGGGATCACGGCGGCGATCGCCGCCGTCTCGGGGTCGAGGATCGCGTGGATCGATGTCGGTGATTCCCCGGCGAGCCGGGCGAGGCAGGCGATCTCGGGAATCCATCGGATCTCGACCTCGGCATCCAGCTCGGGAAGACCGGCTTCGAGGCCCTCCGGCCAGGCCACGACGAGTCCGGTCGGATGTTCGGTCTCGAGCCCCAGCGTGGCGATGCCCGAGCGGTGTGCCGGGGTGGAACCGAGCATCCGGGCTTCCGCCTCGATCCGAATCGCCGATTCGACCTGTTCCGCGGCCCCGGGGAGCGTGTGGATGGTCCGAACGAGGGTGGCGGCGGAGGGCAGCACCGCGAGTACCCGGCCGCACCGGACCGCTTCGAGGTGCCCTTCGAGGTCCCCGTTTGCGCACCAGGAGAGGGATTCGATCGACCAGGAGCCGTTTCCACGGACCAGCATCACCCGGTAACCATCATCGCGACGGCGACAGACGGCCAGGAGGTTCGGGTCGAATTCGATGCGACGCTTGGACATTCAGTCTTCTCGGTACTCGATGATCTTCACCGGCAGAGTGGAACGATCGACCACGGCGTGGATTTCAACCTCCTGCCCGGTCCGGGAGATTCCCCGGCTGGAGATCGAATACACCCAGCCGGTGACGTCGATCTGGTCGGCGACGGTCGAGAGGAGCTGCGGGTCGATCCGACGAACCTCCAGAAGGTCCACGATACTCGTGATTCCCTCCGCCCGCGACTGACGCAGGGCCATGATCGACTCCGCGATCGCCGGATCGTTGTCGAAGATCAGGGCGAGGACCTCGGGACCGGCCGTATTGAGATTCACCTTGCCGGGAATCCGGTCGGGTCCGGTGAAATCCGTCATGGTGCACTCGGCGAAGACCGCCCGCAGCTGCTCGGTGTCGAGCGAGGACACCGCGTCCTCGTCGGAGCCGCGGGAGTTCCGGGAGGTCCGTCCGGTCGATCGGCCGCTGCTCCGACCGGTGTTCTGGGCGGGCTGACCGACCAGTTCACCGAGGTCGATCGACAGCAGGGGGCCCATCACGCCGTTCGCCGTCTCCGCGAAGGCCATCAGAGCGCCGGCCTGGGTCTCGTCGACTCCGGTGACCTCCATGAGCTCTTCGGTGTCGGTGTCGGCGGTGAGTCGGATCTTGGGGAAACCGGAGCGTCCCGTGGGGGAGTCGATGCTCCGCGCCGTCAGGTAACCCGCCCAGCCCGTGTCGAGCCGTCCGTCCGCGTCGTCCTCCGGGGTGGCGTTCTCCCCGTCGTCCTCGTTGCCGTCGAGCCGGTTGTTCAGGTTCCAATCCTCGCCTCGGACGTATTCCGGCCAGGCCCCGGCGACGAGCTCCAGTTCGGTGATGGACTTGAACGGCGCGTTGCGTGGCACGTAGCCGAGATCCCGGCCTTCGTAGAAGCTCCGCTCCGCGCCGATCCCCTGGACCTCCTCGTCCTCGTCCCGCCAGTCGAGGATCGAGTCGACGGTGTCGATGCTGATGTCGGGGAGTTCCCCGAGCTGGAGCTTGGTGATCGAATTGATGTTCATCCGCGAGTGGAGATCGAGGGGGCCCCTGAACTCCTCGCCTTCGGCGACGTGGCGGATGTCCCAGGATCCGGATTCAAGCGAACCCGTCCAGTCGAATTCGAGGTCCCGGACCAGCGACATCGGATCGTCGGCGTCAGGCGTCTCGGTGTGTCGGCCGAGCGTCGCGATGACGCGCTCGATGCCCGCCCGAGCCGCCCAGCGAGCCTGGACGCGACCCACCGCGGACTGGCCGAGGACGGTGGTCCGCCAGGTCACGAGCTGCGTCGCCGCCACGATGATCGACGCGATCGCGATCGACCACAGCACGACGATCGTCGCGGATCCACCCGGGGCCCTCTGAACGGAGATGTTCCGGCCGTGCCGGGCTGGTCGGCGCCCGGTCACGTCTGGCCGCCGTTGAGTCGGTTGGTCATGCCGCCTCGACCGGTCGACTGGGACGGTACGACTTCGAATGCGCCGGGCTGGAACCGGCCGCCCCCTCGGCCACCACCACGGCCTCCACCCGCGTCGCGACCGCCGCCGTCCTTGGGGCGTCCACCCCTTCCACCGGGAAGGCCGACGCCCCGGCCGCCGCCTGCGCCGCCCGCGCCGCCGCCGCCGGCGGGATCGAACATCTCGCCGCCCTCGCCGGCCTCGGAATCCTCCTCGACCTCCTCCTCCTCCTCGGGTTCGTAGTAGGGGGGGATGATCCGGTCGACCGCGACGTGGGTCTTCAGGGTCACGAGTCCGTTGCCGTCGCGCTCCACCAGTCCACCGTCCTCGCCGGACGCCGTGATGGTGATGCGGAAGCCCCAGGGAAGTCCGTCGAGATCCGAGTCCCACTCGTCGTACCACTCGAGGCCGTCGTACGCCTCGATCTTGAAGCCGACGACTCCCTCGGCCATCGGGGTCGCCACGCCGCCGCCGGCGGGAATGTCGTCGGGGACGGCGTCGCGCCGCTGCCAGAGGGTCGTGCCGTATCGATCCTCGTCGACGCGGTACTGGGTCTCGTATTCCCCGCCTTCGCCGTTGTAGTCGATCTCGCCGAGCGGTTCGAGCCGGGTGTTGAAGACGAGGATCTCGTCCCGATCGAGGTCGATCCGACTGCCGACCCGGATGGTGCGACCGCCGTCGTAGAGCAGGACGCGGGTGTGGAAGAGATCGGCGTCCCGCAGGACCGAGGACAGGTCGCGACGGACCGCGTCCAGCGCGGAATCCGCCCGCAGATACGCCTGGAGTCGTGTCCGCGAGATCGCCCGGGCCCGACCGACCTGGGACAGGGTCGAGACGATGGTCACGAGCACCAACGCGGCGACGACGCCCGCGAGCACGAGTTCGATGAGGGTGAAACCACGTCGAGTTCTAGAGATCGAATGCTTCTTCATACCGTGCCTCTCGATCGATGGGTTCCTGAGGTTCGCGGATGGGATCCGGTTCCTCGCCGAGCTTCGCCGCGATGAGCGTCTCGCACTCGTAGCTTCGTCCCGTGTCGTGGGTGACGACCGCGAGCACCTCGTAGGGTTCGCCGACGCCGGGGTCGGAGATCCGGATTCGATACTCGAATTCCTCGTAGGGATACTCGCCCCGGCCCGCGGAGGAGTGCAGGTCCTGGTAGTCGGCCGGACCTTCGAGCAGGACTTCGCTGAGCAGGCTGTCCAGCATGCCGGCGGCGAGCACCTTGATCTCGCCGTCCCGTTGGGCGTCGAGGGAACGCGAGGTGAGGGAGAACAGGGTGGCGAGTCCGATCGCGAGGATCACGCCCGCGATCACCACGTCGAGGAGTGCGAATCCCCGACTTCCGGTTCGGTCCGTCCTCGGGTTCGGCCGCATCACCAGTCCTCCCGATCGGCGCCGATCTCGCGAAGATCCGTCCGTTCCCGCACGAAGGGGGGATCGGGATCGCCATCCCGAACGATCACGGGACCGAGTCCGTGCGGGAGCAGGGTGATCTCGGCCCCGTCGCCGGTCTCCGATTCGATCCTGACCCGGATGTCCGGTCGGAGTCCGCTGGAGCTCGAGGAGATGAACCAGTCCGTGGGATCGAGTGCCGCGCCGTCGACCGTCACTCGCGTGAACTCGATGTATTCGGGGAGGATCAGCGACGGGGCCATCGTCAGCGGCCTCCATTCGCTGGTCTTGTCGTCCATGTCCCGGAGTTGGAACACGTCGAGTCTGCGGTTCTCCGCGGTGTAGCTCAGGGCGACGAGCTTCTGATCCGTCGACTCCGTGAAGGCGAAGGCCGCGAACGCCGTCCCCACGCCCTCCACCGCGACGTCCAGTTCACCGCGAGCGATCCCGCTCATCCGGGGCACCAGCATCGTGCCGAGCAGGACGAGCAGCACCGCCGCGATGATCACCTCGATGAGGGTGAATCCGCGGCGGCGTGGCGGTCGGGGATGTCCTGGGATGAAACGCAGGTCGAGTCTCCGGAACGAATCAGCGCTTGCCGTGGATGATGTCGTCTTCGCCACCGAACTTCTTGTCCGGCCCGTAGCTCATGACGTCGAATTCGATGTTGCGTTCACCGGGGATGACGATCTCGTAGGGAGTCCCCCAAGGATCGATCAGGTCGGCGGAGTTCTCGAGATAGGGGTCGTCGCCGTCGACGAGGACCTCGAGCGTGAAGTCGTCGTCGATGTTGCCGGTGGTGTTCTCCGTGATGTAGAGACGGACGGCGTTGGCGAGGCTGTTGACCTCGGCGACCGCCTTGTCCTCGTTGGCGCCCGCGAGGAAGCGGGTCAGCCGCGGCACGACGAGCGTCGCGAGCAGCGCGACGATCGTCACCGCGATGATGACCTCGAGGAGGCTGAAACCTCTCCGGGGGGCGTGGGTGCGGGACTCGGCGTTGCGGGAAGTGGTGCGGTTCATTGCGTGTCTGTCCATGTCGTGGAGGGGGTCTGGAATCTCGGAGAGGACGGAGTCGCCGGAGATGGTATTCATCGGCCGCCGGCGACCGCCTGCTGCATCTCGAGCAGGGGAAGCAGGATGGCGGCGAGCACGAAGGCGGCGACGCAGGCCATGACCACCAGCATCGCCGGTGGGAGGGCCTTGCTGAAGATCTTGAGGCTGTTGTTGACCTGGCGGTCGAAGGCCGACGCGGCATGGAGCAGCATCCCCTCGAGCCTTCCGGACCGTTCGCCGATGTTGACGATCTGGACCAGGAGCGGTGGGAAGTGCCCGCAGCGTTCGAGCGGCGTGGCGAGGGAGCCGCCGGTCGTGACGCGTTCGCGAACCTCGTCGATGGCATCCATCATGACGGTGTTGCCGAGCGTGTCGCGCACGATGCCGAGGGAGGTGAGGATCGGAATGCCGGCCGAGCAGAGGGTGCCGAGGGTGCGGGTGAACCGGGCCACGGCGATGTCGCGGAGCAGCGTGCCGAGGAGGGGCACCCGCAGAAGGAGTCCGTCGACCCGTCGCCGGTTCGCGGGCACGGCCGTCCAGGCACGCCAGCCGAAGAAGCCCCCGATCGCGCCGGCGATCATCAGCCACCACCAGGCGGCGACGAAGTCGGCGAGGGCGAGGAGCACCTGCGTCGGCCAGGGAAGCGGCACGTCCTGCGCCTGGAGCGGCACCATCAGCTTGGGCAGGAGCACCGTCACGAAGATGACGACGCTGATGGCCATGATGACCATCACGATCATCGGATAGATCGTCGCCCCCACGAGTTCCCGCCGGACCTCGACGCTGCGTTCGAGGAGATCGGAGAGCTGGTGGAGGACCTCATGCATCTTTCCCGAGGCGTCCGCCGCCCGGATCATGCCGACCACCATGTCGTCGAAGGGCCCGCCGTACTCCTTGCAGGCCTCGTGGAGGGGGCGTCCCGATTCCACCCGCTCGATGAGGAAGTCGAGGATGACCTCCTGCCGGACGTTCGCGGCCTGTCGTCGGACGGTGACGAGTCCCTGCATGAGGGGCAACCCGGCCTCGATCGCGGTGGCGAGTTCGCGCATCAGGTTGGCGAGCTCGACCGCGGAGATGGAAGGGCGGTTGTTCGAAGCGGGGCCGGTCGCCGACTCCTCCGCGGACTCGACGATCTCCGTCGCCTGCCGTCCGAGGGCGCGGATCCGGTCCACGGCCCCGGCTCGCGACGTGGCGGTCACGGTTCCGGAGACCTTCTGGCCCTGTTCGTCGATTCCCTGGTAAGCGAATGCAGGCATGGTCGGTCAAGCCCCGAAATCGTCGACGTCCTGAGTGGCCCGGAGGACCTCCTCCGGCGTGGTGAGTCCGTCGATCGCCTTGCGGATCCCGTCCTCCCGCATGGACACGAAGTCGTCGCCCAGCATGGTTCGCAGCTCCATGAGTGATCGACCCTCGGAGATCCCGGCCCGCAGCGACGGCGAGATCCTGACGAGTTCGTAGAAGCCGAGGCGGCCTCGGAAGCCGGTGTTCGAGCACTTCTCGCATCCCGTCCCGACGTGCATCATCCCTTCGAGGCGATCGATCTCGTCCTGCGGGAGTCGATGACGCAGATCCTCGGGCATCGGGACCCGCGTCTTGCAGTGCGTGCAGATGCGGCGGCCGAGTCGCTGGGCGAGCAGGCCCTCGAGCACCGACGCCACGAGGTAGGGTTCCGCGCCCATGTCGATCATGCGGCCGACGGAGGAGATCGCGTCGTTGGTGTGGAGCGTCGAGAAGACGAGGTGACCGGTGAGGGCCGACCTGATCACGATGTCGACGGTCTCGGCGTCCCGGATCTCGCCGACGAAGATGACGTCCGGGTCCTGTCGGAGGATGGAGCGGAGGCCCGACGCGAAGGTCAGTCCACGCTTCGGATTGACGGGAATCTGGTTGATCCCCCCGAGCTCGTACTCGACCGGGTCCTCGATGGTGATGATCTTCTTCCGCGGGTCGTAGAGCTTGCTGAGACCGGCGTAGAGGGAAGTGGTCTTCCCCGAGCCGGTCGGGCCGGTCACGAGCACGAGGCCGTGCGGCTTCGCGATCAACTGGTCCATCGTGTCCCGGTCGCGCTCGGCCATGCCGAGGCTCTTGAGATCGAGGGGGAGCGAAGACTTGTCGAGGATTCGCATCACCACCGACTCGCCGTAGAGCGTCGGAACGGTCGAGACGCGGATGTCCACCTTCCGACCCTCGAAACGCAGCGAGATGTGCCCGTCCTGGGGGACGTATCGCTCGGCGATGTTCATGTGGGCCATGATCTTGATGCGACCGACCAGCGCGGCCTGCAGATGCTTCGGTGGCGAGGGTTGCTCCCGAAGCACGCCGTCGACCCGGTACTTGACCTTGAGCTCGTCCTCGAACGGCTCGACGTGAACGTCGCTGGTCCTCGACTGGATCGCTTCGAGCAGCAGCAGGTTGACGAGATTGATCAACGACGGCTGCTCGGCCATCTGGTGAACGTCGTCGGCTTCGATCGCGTCGAGGTTGTGCTCGGTCTCGCTCGCGATGTCGTCGTCGGCCGCGAGGCTTTCCGCCATCCGCGCGGCGGTCGTCCCGTAGGCGGACTTCATCAGTTCGGCGAAGATCGCCGGCTCCAGGCCGACCCGCACCACTTCGCGGGAGCTCCGGATCGCCACTTCATCGACCGCCTCGGTGTCCAGCGGATCGAGCATCGCCACGGTCACGCGGCCGGGTTCGATCGTGATCGGCACGACGCGAAGCCGGACCGACACCTCGGGAGGCAGCACTTCCGCCGCTTCGGGGTCGAACTCCGGCAGCCGGTCGAGCACCTCGATCCCGAGAAGGCGCAGCCGATCGAGATCCGGGCCCGCGGTCGGGGTTTCGGAAGACGACTCTCCGGGGATCTCGAGGGTGATCTCCGCGGCCACGCCGTCCTCGTCCCCCCCGAAGGTGGCCGAGGCCTCGAAACTCGCTTCTTCGCCGATCTGTTCGCTCACGTGCGTGTCGCTTCCTGGTGGTGCCGGGGGCGATGCGACACCGCCCCGAAGATTCCCGACGCTCGGGCCCCGATCAGTCGCTGCCGCGATCCTTCTTCCCGCCCTTGTCGCCCGATGGGGAGGTGCTCTGGGCGCCCACGCCCCGCTCGCGGTTCTTGCTCAGCTCGTCCGGGCTCTTGAATCGCGGTCGGGCGGGATGCTCCTTGCCCGGCGCGAGCGTCCGGATCTTCTCGTTCGCGACGCCTCCACGGTCCCGACCTGGGCCGCCGGCCGCGTTTCCGGAGCGGGACTGGCCCGGAAGGGTGCCGGTCTGTTCCGGCGTCAGCACCGCGAGGATCCGGCGTCGGGTCTCGTCGACGAGATCGGACTTCTCCGCGACGATCCGGTCCGCTTCGCTCTGGACCCGCTCGACCTTCTTGCCGTTGCGCCGGTCGATCATCCGCTGGACCTTGATCCGCGCCTCGCCCGGCTCGTGGACGCGGAACGCCTCGACGATTCGCATCTCGATGTTCTCGAGTCGGAGGTCGTAGTCGATCTCGATCTCGTCGAGCTGGGCTCGTTGTTCATCGGTCAGGTCGGAGATGGTGCGGGTGCTCTCGAGCAGTCGGGGGATCGGCGTGGGCCGGAACGCCCGGGGATAGCCCTCGGCGAGGGCGGAGGCGCGAAAGCGTTCCCCGAACTCCGCGGGGAGCGCCTCTGCGATTCGCGAGAGGAAATCGTCCTGGACCCTTCGAACCTGCACGCGGGTCGCCATGATCTGGTCGGTGGCCGAGAGTCCCGCCTCGAAGTCCATCGAGGCCATCGCATCCTTGATCTCGTCCTGCAGGGAGTCGATCTTCGCGGCGCGGATCGCAAGCGCCTCGTCGAGCGCAAGTTCGTACTCGACGACGATCGGATCGATCGCCTCTTCGATCTCGTAGGGGAACCGGAGGGTCCTCACCAGGGTGAAGAGATCGATGGATTCGCCCATCAGCTCGCCCTTCGGCAGCTCCTTCTCGCGTCGAAGGGTCCGCTCGAACCGCGGCCAGCGATCGATCTGGGCGCCGGTCAACTGGGCGCGGACGTTGTTCAGGAAGCTTCTTCCGAGCTCCGCTCGCGCGGTGTCCCAGGCCGCGAGGGGCTCGAGGATCATCTCCATCACCGCATCGGGGCGGGCGTTCCCCATCCGGCTCTGCAGGCCTCGCATCCGGTTCTTCACATTCTCGACGCCTGCGTCGTAGGAGATCATGTAGTCCTGGAGCAGCACTTCGACGATCGGCCGCTGCCAATCCTCGAGCTTGAGGATCTCCACGAAGAGCGGCATGTCCCGGTCGAGGAATTCGGGGCGGAATGAATCCGCGAATCCGGCCTGGGCGCCGAACTGGGCCGAGGCAGGGGCCGCGATCCCTGCGGCCGTCCCCATCGAAAGGGCGGTCGCGAGCAGTGCGGACTTGGTTCTGCGAAGAAACATGATCATGGAACTCCGAATCTGTGGGGGTGATCGCCCCTGGACGGGGTCGACCGGCCATCCCGGACGCTGGAAGAACGCGGCACGGGGCAGAATATGGCAGCTGAAGGCAGGGAATCGTCGGAGAATGGGCCTTTTCATCCACGGGGACCAAGATCCGCGAGGATTGTGGGGATCGGGGCGTTTGGACGATCAGGTCGGCCGAATCCGCGCCTCATTCAGCGAGCACGGTCCGCTGCTCGATTCGCTTCTCGGACGTTGTCAGGACCAGACGATCCACGTAGACGCCAGGTGTGTGGATCGCATCCGGATCGAGCTGGCCGACGTCGACGAGCTCCTCGACCTCGACGACGGTCCTGCGACCGCATTCGGCCACCATGGGGTTGAAGTTTCGGGCCGTCTTGCGATAGATCAAGTTGCCGCTCCGGTCGGCCTTCCACGCCTTCACCAGTGACAGGTCGGCGCGAATTCCCCGTTCCATCACGTATTGGTCGCCATCGAATTCGCGGATCTCCTTCCCCTCCGCGACCAGGGTGCCGACACCCGTCCGCGTGTAGAAAGCGGGNATTCCGGCACCTCCAGCCCGCATTCGCTCGGCGAGCGTGCCCTGGGGATTGAACTCCACTTCCAGTTCGCCGGCCATGAATTGGCGTTCGAACTCCGCGTTCTCGCCGACGTAGCTCGACACCATCTTGCGAATCTGCCTGGTCTCGAGGAGGAGGCCGAGCCCCCAGTCGTCGACGCCTGCGTTGTTGCTCACCGCGACCAGATCGCGGGCCTTCGTGTCCCGGAGGGCGGTGATCAGCTGCTCGGGGATCCCGCACAGCCCGAAACCGCCGACGGCGACGGTCATCCCGTCCTCCACCAGTCCATCGAGGGCGGCGGCGGGNGTGGTGAAGACCTTGTCGACCATGGTGCTAATCCTCCAGAACCGCTCGTTTCCCTCGTGATCGGGATCTCGGGCGTGATTTGCGGGCCTTAGAGTGTAACCCTTCCGAGGTGTCCTCGGAACGATGGCGNAGTGCTCCGGTCGGCTGGCATCAAGTTGCGAATCCCTTCCTCGTGAGTNCCGACGAACACCATGCCGCACCCGTTCATGGCGATGCCGTCGTGGGTCGCCGGCATCTGTCCGACTTCGTGCTGATCGGCCTCCTGCTGGTGCTCACCGCGCTTCCCGATGCGATGGTGGTTCCCATCCTCGAGGAACTGATGGTCGAACGGTACGGCGTCGCNCCCGGCCCCGCGCATGCCTTCATCTCGATCAACCTGCTCGGGGGTCTCTGTGCGTTGCCACTGCTCCGGACGACGATGCGGGTCGGGCGCCCGGTGCTCGCGGTGGCGATCGCGGCCGTCGCCGATGCGCTGCTGCTTGCCGCGATGTGGCTTCCCATCGGGTTCTGGCCGACGATTGCGCTCCGCGGTCTCGAGGGCGTGGCCGACGTCGTGGTCTTCGCGGTGGTCTTCAATCTCGTGGGGCAGTCCGGCCAGGCTCGCGCCGCGGGGCTCCGCTTCGGCATCGGTGCCGCATTGCTCAGCATCGCACTCGGGGGCGGAGCGATTCTCGGGGGGCAGATCGCCCGCGCCGACACGGGCACCGGAGACGCGGCTCGNGCGGTCTACCTGATCGGGGCCTCGGCCTGNTTCCTCGCCGGAGTNGTCGCGTTCCTCGCGCGTCATCGCCTCCGCCGGGTCAAGGCCCTGCCGCCCGAATCACCGAAGCCGGCGGCGTCGCTCGCCGCGACGCCCCGCGCCCCGCTGTGGCCGCTGCTCCTGATGGCCTCCGCGGATCGGGCGGCGGGCGGCCTCCTGACCGGGACGCTCGGGCTCTTTCTCGCCGAGGCGATCGGTCTCGATCCGTCGATCCGCGGTCGACTGATCGGCTCCGTGCTGCTGCTCATGGGACTGGGNGCGATCCCCGCCGGCTGGGTGAGCGATCGATTCGGCGATCTGCGGGTCCGGACGATCGGCGGGATCACGTTCGCGGTGGGTCTCTTCATCCTTCCCTTCGCCGCCGATCACCTGTCCTCCCTCGTCCAGACCATGCTCCTGCTGGGGGTCGGTGGGGCCACGCTGCTGCCGACCTCGCTCGCCCTGCTGGACCGACTGCACGGGGGATTGTTCGGGATGGGCGGATTCCGGGCGGCGGGCGACATCGGATTCCTCGTCGGGGTCTCGATGGCGGGTCTGCTTCTCCACCTGCTCGGATCCGGCCGATCCTCGCACTCGGAATACGTCGCGGTGATCGGCGGATTCGCGGTCATGCACCTGTGCGTGACGCTGGTGGTGGTCCCGGTGCTCGCGAAACGCGATCGGGACGCCTGCCGGGTGGCGACCGTGGGTCCGTCGTCCGACGCCGGGTGAACCTGCCGGGTCCATAAAGGAACCGCCTCCTCCGCCTTGCGGCGTCGGAGGCGGCTCGAGTGGATAGACGCCGTCGATCAATTCTTCGCGGAGGGGACCTGCGAATCCGGAGGATTCAGGTCCTCGATCGTCATCCGAAGCTTCTCAAGCGCCTTGTTCTGGATCTGCCGGACGCGTTCCTTCGTGACTCCGATGATCTGGCCGACCTGCTCGAGGGTGAGCGTCGACGACGCTTCCTCGATTCCGACCCCGAAACGATGGCCGATGACCGTCTGCTCGACCGAGGTCAGCTCCGCCTCGTTGGTGTCCATCAGGTGACGCACCTCGGCCGCAGAGTCCGCGATGTACTCNGCCCGCCGTGTCTCGAGGTGGTCGGAACGCTCGAACGCCGGGTCGAAGTCGGTCACGAATCGCTGGCGATGCCGGGTGCTCTTCATGCCATGACGGCTGAAGGCCTTGAGNATCGCCCGACACGCGTAGGTGCTGAATTTGAAGCCCCTTTCGCAGTCGAACTTGTCGACCGACCGCATGAGCGCCATGTTGCCCTCGCTCACGACGTCGGCGAACTCGCCGTCGAGGATCCTCACCCGCTTCGCCATGGCGAGCACGAGCGCCAGGTTGGTCTCCGCGATCTGCTCGCGNAAGGAGGCTGCGATGGCGTGCCAGTGAAGGATCGCGCGGGCCTCGCTGAGATCGGGGCGNCGGGCGCCGACCTCGATCTGGACGGCNCGCATGCGGAACCGGGCGTAGTTGAACTTGAGAAAGAGGATCCTCTCCTGGGCGCCCGAGAGCAGCACGGACTTCCCGGGCTTCGGCGGATCGACCCGACCCCGCGCGGGAATGAGATCCTCCATCAGGGGCCGGTACCACGAGACGTCNGGTCGTTCGACCTCGTCGAGGTCGAAGATGTCCGNCTCGGCNTCCTTCTGGTGGAAGATCTCCGCGTCGATGTAGTCGATCTCCTTCTCGAGAATCCGACCCAGGAGGGCCTCCTCCCGGCGGGAGAGTCGTCGAAGGTCCTCGTTGCGGGTCTTCCGGCGGCCGAGCCGCTGGGCGTCGGCGTTCGGCTTCGCGGAGCCGGCGACGGGTCCGACCGATGACCTCGATCGGCTTCTGACCCGGTCGAGCGGTGAGTTCCGGGTGGATGCGGGATTTGAATTCCGAAGTGGTGGCATGGTCGTGATTGCCGGGCCGCAAGCGGCCCGAGCACCCCCTGAGATGTGCCACCCCGGGCCATTCGCGGCTGGTGCAGAGCCGGGAACGCACCGGAAACAAGGCTGCCTCGGTCATCCTGAATCGAGGTCGGAAGCCCTGCGAGGTGACGGCGGAACGCCGTCATCACTACGGTTCGTCTGAAGGTCGGGTTCGGATTCCGACCTCCTTCGCAATGGTTTATTCGCAAGTCGGCCCGTCCGGTTGCAGCCTCGTCGGGGGGGACCCCCGAGGCCGTCGGAACCCCGTTTTCGACCCCGATCGGAGGTCCTGCGTGGTTTCCGGATCCAGGGACGACACCACGGCCGGCCCGCGAAGGTCGCGGTCCGGCCGTGGTCTGGTTCGATCGGAATCACCCGCGNACGGGGGCTCGACTCACTCGGGAGCACCGGAGGACATGTCGTAGACCCAACAGGCGCCGGCCGGGGCCCAGTCAAGGACCTCGCCGTCGTCGAAGAACAGGCCGAGTTCCCGGGTCGCGGCCTCCGGGCTGTCGCTGCCATGGATCAGGTTGAAGGAGCTGGAGACCCCGAAGTCGCCCCGGATGGTCCCGGCGTCCGCCTTGAAGCCGAAGGTCGCGCCCATCATGGAACGGCAGACCGCGATGGCCCCGTTGCCGCGAAGCGCCAGCACCAGGACCGGGGAAGCGGTCATGAAACCGACGAGCCCGGGGTAGAACGGCTTTTCGCGGTGATCCGCGTAGTGCGTCGCGGCGAGTTCGTCGCTGATCTTCATGAACTTGGCGCCGACGACCTGAAGACCCTTGTCCTCGAAGCGGCTGATGATCCGACCCATGAGGCCTCGCTGGACGGCGTCAGGCTTCAGGATGATGAGGGTGGTTTCCATGGTTTCTCCACTGAAGGGGGCTCGGGTCGCCGACCGGAACGGCGTTCGTCGGAATCGCGGCATGGCCGCGGAGGGTCGGAAAAGATAGCGGATCGACCGTCGATCGTGGGGGGAAACCCGTCCGGAATCGCCACGGAGCGACCGGATTGCGGTAGTTTCAGCGGCGAGCGGCAGGAAGCCGCTCGTCCTCCAAGCGAGCCGTGCGTTCGGCGAGCGGAGCACGATCGCCCCGAGCCGCCGCTCGGCGTCGCCTCGAGAGCAATGGAATGCCCACCACCGTGACCCCACCTGGATCTTCGAAGAAGTCGTCGGCGAAGGGAGCCCGAGGCCGGGCCACCGCCGAACAGATGGCCTCCCGGCAGCGGGAGATCTCGGTCAGCGAGTTCTTCGCCAAGAATCGTCATCTGCTCGGTTTCGACAACCCGCGGAAGGCGCTCCTCACCACCGTGAAGGAGGCGGTCGACAATGCGCTCGACGCCTGCGAGGAAGGTGGCATCCTCCCCTGCATCACGGTCGAGCTCCTCCAGCTCGCCGAGACCCGTTTCAAGGTGACCATCCGCGACAACGGCCCGGGGATCGTCCGGAAGCAGATCGAAAACATCTTCGGGAAGCTCCTCTACGGCTCGAAGTTCCACCGGATGAAGATGAGCCGCGGCCAGCAGGGGATCGGCATCTCCGCCGCAGGCATGTACGGCCTGATGACGACGGGTCAACCCGTGGTGATCGTCTCGAAGACCGGCCGCCGCCGGCCGTCGCACGAGGTCGTGCTGAAGATGGACACGGCGAGGAACCGTGCCGAGGTGATCAGCGAGACCGAGCATCCCGAGGACGACGCCCTCTTCCAGGAGGGACACGGGACGCAGGTCACGATCGAACTCGAAGGCAGGTACCAGAAGGGGCGGGCCTCGGTCGACGAATATCTCGAACAGACCGCGATCGCGAATCCGCATGCGAAGTTCGTCTACGTCGCGCCCTCGAACGAGACCATCGAGTTTCCCCGGGCCGTCGACGAACTTCCCCCGGAGGCGAAGGAGATCAAGCCCCATCCCAAGGGGATCGAGCTCGGGACGCTCATCCAGATGCTCGAGCGGACGGAGAAGACCCAGCTCGGAGCCTTCTTCAAGGAGGAGTTCTGCCGCGTCGGACCGAGGGTCGCGAAGGAGATCTGCGCGAAGTCGGATCTGACCGACCGAACCTGGATCAAGCAGGTCGGTCATTCGGAGGCTGAGGCGCTGTACAAGGCGATCCAGGACGTGCGGATCATGGCACCGCCCACCGACTGCCTGGTGCCGATCGGCACCAAGGCGATGCTGGCCGGTCTCCTCAAGGAGGTCCGGGCGGAGTTCTTCGCCGCGAGCAGCCGTCCCGCCGCGGTGTACCGCGGCAATCCCTTCCAGATCGAGGTCGGCATCGCCTACGGTGGCGACCTCCCCGGCGACGAACTCGCACGGGTCATCCGATTCGCCAATCGCGTGCCGCTGCTCTACCAGCAATCCGCCTGCTGCTCCTTCAAGGCCGTCGTCGAGGCCGGCTGGCGGAACTACGGTCTCCAGCAGGCACGCGGCAGTCTCCCATCGGGACCGGTGGTGGTGATGATCCACATGGCCAGCACCTGGGTGCCGTTCACCAGCGAGTCGAAGGAGGCGATCGCCGACTACGACGAGATTCGCAAGGAGATGCGGCTCGCCCTGCAGGAATGCGGGCGGAAGCTCGGGACCTACCTTCGACGGCGACAGAAGATGCGACGGGAGTCGGAGCGACGGAACGTGTTCGCCCGGTACATCGGGGAGATCTCGATGGCCTGCGAGCGCATCACCGGATCGGACGCCTCCGACATACGCGATGCGCTGCAGGAGATCGCGGCGAGGAAGACCGCGGAGGCCGATCAGCAGCTCGACGACGAGGGGCGGATCGTCGACGACGGCGGGCGGCTCGCGGGAGACGACTCGGTGATCATCCTCGAACCGGATTCGGGCGGCGGTACCGCGGCCAGAGAGGCCGAATCGCTGTTCGCGGCGGTCGAGACGCCCAAGAAGTCCTCGGGCCGCGTGATCAAGAAGCGTTCGAAGAAGTCGACGAAGAAGAAGCGAGTCGCGACGAAGACGTCCGATCGCGCCGTAACCCGCGGTTGAGCGGAGAGAGTCGGAGTACCCATGGCACGCAGGCCCGCCCCGGTCGAGAAGAAGTCCGCCTCCGCGAGCGCGAAGACCGCGCAGTCCGGAGGCAAGCCCGCCAGGAAGAAGTCGGCCGGGAAGGGATCGACGAAGAAGGGATCGGCGAAGAAGTCCTCGACCAAGAAGTCCGCGACGAAGAAATCCTCGAGGAAGAAGGCCTCGGTCAAGGCCGGGGCGGGCACCGGTTCCCCTCGGCGGTCGCAGACCGCGGCCGAACTGGAGGCGAGAGCGGTCACCGACGCCCGCACGGTCGATCGGATCGAGACGCTCGGGTCATCGGTGGTGAAGCAGAGTCTCAAGCTCGCGGACCCGTTCGTCGACGTCCCGACCCGGTCGATCTCGAACGTCCGGTTCAACAAGTCGAAACGGGTCCTCGAGATGGGGGAGGCGAAGCAGCGCCGGACCCTCTTCAACCTCGGGCAGGCGAAGAAGTTCATGCAGACCCTGCTGGTGGCCGACGGCTGTCGCGACCTCGTGCAGGCCGGGAAGACCCTGAGCCTTCGTGGCATGTACTACAAGTCACTGCACACCATCGCCGGCACCAAGGAGAAGACCTTCGACGGGCAGGAGGAGTCCGACGTGGTCCTCGAGGATCTCGAGGTGGCGATCGACTCGCTGCGGGAGAACCTGCACGTCTTCGCGAAGAAGCGGGGGACGATGGTCGGAAACATCACCGTCTTCGACAACGGCGACGAGATCGACTGCCGGCGGATGGGCACCGGGGGCTACGCGATCCCCTCGATCTGCGAGCCCAGCGTGATTCAGTTCGGGAAATGCGAGGCCGACTTCGTCCTGCACGTCGAGAAGGACACCGTCTGGAGCCGCTTCAACGAGGACCGGTTCTGGGAGCAGCACAACTGCATCCTGACGGAGGGGTCCGGCCAGCCTCCCCGTGGAGTCCGGCGTCTCCTGCACCGCCTGAACACCGAACTCGGCCTGCCGATCTACTGCCTGCTCGACTGCGATCCGTGGGGACACTACATCTACAGCGTGATCAAGCAGGGATCGATCAACCTCGCCTACGAGAGCGGCCGGATGGCGGTGCCCGAGGCGAAGTTCCTCGGGATTCGATCCGACGACTACAGCCGCTGCGGGCTGACGGACGACGTGAAGATCGAACTCAACGACCGCGACCGCGAACGTGCCAAGCAGATCGCCGCGTATCCGTGGTTCTCGGATCGTCGGATCTGGCAGAAGGAGATCAAGCGGATGATCTCGAACGGGTTCAAGATGGAGGTCGAGTCGCTGATCACCAAGGACATCTCCTACGTGACCGAGACCTACGTCCCCGAGCGACTCAAGGCGAAGGACTGGATCGACTGATCTCCTCGTCCCCGTCCTCCGCCGTCTCGTCGACCGGGCCGCGGGGCAGTTCGATCGTGAAGTCGCTTCCCCTTCCCGCGAGGACGTCCAGTCCGATCCGTCCCCCGTGCTCTTCGGCGATCCGCCTCGCGGTGGGGAGTCCGAGGCCCGAGCCTCCCTGCGTCCCGCTGACGTAGGGGTGGAAGATCCGCTCCCGCATCTCCTCCGGAACACCCGGCCCGCTGTCGATCACATGCACCGACACGTCGTCGTCGGTCGCCGCGATCCGCACCAGGAGTTCACGGGGACTTCCCGGCGGATTCCCCTCCATCGCGTGCACCGCGTTGATCAGGATGTTGAGGAGGGCCTGCTTGAACATCGCCGCGTCCACTTCGACCCGGATCGCGTGCGACGGAAGATCGAGTCGCAGCACGACACCGGCCGCATCCGCCTGCGGATGGAAGAAGTCGACGACGTCCTCCACGACCCGAACGAGGTCCGTCGCCTCGCGATCCAGCTGGAATCGCCCCGCGAACCGAAGGAAGTCTGCGAGAATCGTCCGAAGGCGATCCGCTTCCCGAACCAGGGCATCCACGCGGCGAAGCATCGGCGTGGTCTCCTCCTCGGACGCATCGAGATCCCGGATGGCCTCCTCCACCAGCTGCGCGTTGAGGATGACGGTGGAGAGGGGATTCTTGATCTCGTGGGCGAGGCCTCCGGTGAGGGCCCCGAGTTCGGCGAGGCGTTCGGCATCCGCGGCTCGGCGTTCGGCCCGGCGGGCCCGGGCCTCGCGAATCGAGTTGGCACGATGGGCGGCCGCGGCGGCGATCGAGATGCCGAGTGCGAGACCGGTGATCGCACCCCAGATGAACAGGTTCATCGATTCATCGCTCCAGGAGAGTCGGCCGGAACAAGCGACCCGCGGGCCGGAGAATCGGCCGGCGGGTCGGTTGCATCATCCGCAGCGTCCCCTTCGGGAGGGGCGGTCAGTCGGTCGAGGGCTCGGCGGTCACCGCGGCGTCGGGCTTGGTCTCCGTCACCGACTTCTGCGTGGGGCGGGCCTCGATGGCTCGGGCCTTGGTCGCCGACCATCCCTTGGCGCCGTCGTTCGCGTCGTAGATCACGCGTTCACCATCGCGGAAGGTTCGGAAGCCTTCGTCCTGCTCGATGACGGTGAAGTGGACGAAGATGTCCTGGCCCTCCGGCCCGACGATGAAGCCGTAGCCCTTCCGGGGATCGAACCACTTGATCTCACCTTCGATTTCAATCAGGTTCGTATCAGACATGTCTGGCGTTCTCTCAGCAGAAGGTGTTTCGTGGGCCCGGAAATTGCCGAGCCCGGTGCAGTACGTGCGAGGCGGCCGGGCCGTCCACGCATCCGCCGGGAGGGGTCCTCTTTCGGGAGCTCGCAGGCGACTCGGGGAGCCGTCCAGCGAGATCACGGACCGAATGACGTCTCTCTCCGGTTCCTTGATTCTCGGAAGAATCCCGGGATTTCGCAAGCCTCGGTCATGGAGATTCTCGGAACATCCCTTCCGGAAGTTCCCCGAGGGGTCGCCGTCCCGTTGCCCACATGCGATCCAGATGAAGCGGAGGTGGCTTCCGATGCGCAAAATAAAGACCCCGGACCATCCTGCTGGTCCGGGGTCCGTGTTCCGATGACTGGTCCGGGGATCAGGCCGGAGCTTCGGCACGATCGCCGTCGCGGCGGCCGCCACGGCGTCGTCCGCCCTGCTGGCCTCCGTCACCATCGCCTCCATCGCCATCGGCGGGCGGATCCATCAAGGCGCGGCGGGACAGCTTGATGCGGCCCGTGTCGTCGACGTTGATGACCTTCACCTTCACCGAATCGCCGATCTTGACGATGTCGCCGACGGACTTCACGAAGCCGTGGGCGAGTTCGGAGATGTGGCACATGCCGTCGGTGCCGGGGGCGAGTTCGATGAAGGCACCGAAGTCCTTCACCGAGACGACCTTGCCGTCGTAGATCGTCCCGACGCGGATCTCCGCACCGAGCGCCTCCACTTCGGCCTTGCACTGCAGGCCCATCTCGCCGTCGGTCGAGCCGATGAGGACGGTGCCGTCCTCCTCCACGTCGATCGAGCAACCGGTCCGCTCCTGGATGCCGCGGATGGTCTTGCCACCGGGGCCGATGAGCTTGCCGATCTTGTCGGGATCGATCTTGACCGTGATGATCCGGGGGGCGTACATCGAGATGTCCTCGCGGGGTGCCGCGAGCACCGACTCCATCTGCTCGATGATCTGGAGTCGACCTTCCTTCGCCTGCTCGAAGATCATGCCGATCTCGTCGACGTCGAGGCCGAGGGCCTTGAGGTCGAGCTGGATGCCGGTGATGCCCTCGCGGGTGCCGGAGACCTTGAAGTCCATCTCGCCGAAGAAGTCCTCTTCGCCGAGGATGTCGGTGACGTGGCTCACCTTGCCGTCGGCGGAGGTGAACCTGCCGACGGAGATGCCCGCGCAGGTGTTCCGGATCGGAACGCCGGCGTCCATCAGGGCGAGGCAGCCGCCGCACACCGACGCCATGCTCGAGGAGCCGTTGGACTCGGTGATGTCGCTCACCAGTCGGATGGTGTACGGGAAGTCGTCGGTGCTGGGGATGATCCCGAGCAGCGATCGTTCCGCGAGGGCGCCGTGGCCCACCTCACGACGGCCCGGTCCCATGATGCGACCGGCTTCCCCGACGCAGAAGGGGGGGAAGTTGTAGTGAAGGTAGAACTTCTTCGCGTACTCGGGGAGGAGTCCGTCGACGATCTGCTCGGCCTTGTTGGTGCCGAGGGCGCAGGTCACGAGGGACTGGGTCTCGCCACGCTGGAAGAAGGCCGAACCGTGCGTCCGGCTGAAGATCCCGGGCTCCATCTCGATGGGGCGGATCTCCTTGAGCCCGCGGCCGTCGGCGCGAATGCCGTGCTCGGCCACCAGCATGTGGGTGATCTTCTTCTCGAGGGTGCGGAAGGCGTCCTTGGCCTGGCCGCGTCGATCCTCGGCGGCCTTGTACTCGGCGTAGGGGGCGTCCTGCGGGAGTGCGAAGCAGTCGTGCATCACCTCGTCGCGGAGTTCGCCGACCTTCTCGTTGCGTTCCTTCTTGCCGTGGATCTTGCGAGCCTCGACGAGTCGGTCGTAGACCTTGTCCTTGACGGTCTGCATCACCTCGTCCGCGGGGACGTGGAGCGGGCCGGGGTTGGCCTCGGGGGCGCCGCACTTCTCGCGAAGTTCGAGCACCAGTTCGACGATGGGCTTGATGCCCTCCTCGAGACCGAAGCGGATCGCGTCCAGCACCACGTCGTCCTCGACTTCGGCGGCGCCGACCTCGATCATGTTGATGCCGTTGGGGTGGCCCGAGAGCACGAGATCGAGATCCGAGTATTCCATCTGGGCGACGGTCGGATTGAGCACGAAGACCTCGCCGTCATCGGTCATGATCCGGCCGACCCGGACCGTCGCGACGGGCCCCATGAAGGGTGCGTCGGTGAGGCACACCGCGGCGGAGCCGGCGGTGCAGGCCAGCACGTCGGTGTCGTTCTGGCCGTCGTGGCTCATGACCCAGGCCTGGATCTGGATCTCGTCGATGAAACCGTCCGGGAAGAGGGGGCGGATGGGGCGGTCCATCATCCGCATGGTGAGGACCTCCTTCTCGTTCGGAGCGCCCTCCCGCTTCCGGAAGCCGCCCGGGAACTTGCCGGCCGCGGTCAGCTTCTCGCGGTAGTCGCACTGGAGCGGGAAGAAGTCGATCCCCGGACGGGGGTTGGAGCGGACGCACGTCGCCATGACGGTGGAGTCCGCGTAACTCGCCATGACTGCGCCGGAAGCGAGCTTGGCGACGCGACCGGTCTCCAGCCGCAGGGTGCGGCCGCCGATCTCTCGTTCAACGAAGGTGACTGGCATGATTGCCTCTCTTTTGACATGCCGATCGCGGGCATCTTGCCCGGGATCGCGGGTTGAGCGCGGCGGCATTCATTCGAGACCGCCCGCGGGATCGCGGAACCGCGTCCTGGGGCAGAGGACGGAACGCAGCGGCATTCCTGCCGTTCGCTGCGCACCGTCGACTGCCGCCGAAGGCGGTCACCGCGGTACGTTCCGGCCTACTTGCGGAGGCCGAGCTTCTTGATGGTTGCGAGGTAGGAGTCGCGGTTCTTTCGCTGGAGGTAGCGAAGGAGACTGTTGCGACGGCTCACCATCGCCAGGAGGCCACGGCGCGAGGAGTGGTCGTGCTTGTGGTCGGCGAAGTGGTCCTGGAGGGTCTTGATCCGGTCGGTGAGAACCGCGATCTGGACTTCGGGGGATCCCGTGTCGGAATCGTGCCGGCCGTGCTCCTTGCGGACGTCGGCCTTGCGGGCGAGGGAAATGCTCATGAGCTTCTTCGATCCTGTCGTTGCGTTGGGTGGCCGTCTCGGCCGCCGTCAGTGTGATGAGTTCTCTGCTGATTTCTCGAATCGAGGATTGTAGCGATCCCCCGTGAGCGGGCAACCCCGGATCTTCCCGGACCCGCGTCAACGGGCCACGAGGCGGTATCCTGTGCCCTGCCCGGCCGGGAATCCCGTTTTTCCGGCCGAGAATCACTCCTGACCGCGGTCCAGCACCGTGTTTCAGCCCCTCTGGAGGCAATCGAGAGCAATCATGGCGTCCGAAACTCTCCAAAAGGCGGTCGAGGCGATGCGGGCCGAGGCCGACCGCATTCGACTCGGCGGCGGCTCGAAGGGCATCGAGCGACAGCATCGACACGGTCGGCTGACGGCCCGGGAACGGATCGACCTGCTCGTGGACGCCGACGCCCCCCGCTTCGAGTGCGGGCTCTTCGCGGCCGCGGGGATGTATCAGGAGTACGGGGGCGCGCCTTCCGCCGGCGTGGTGACCGAGATCGGCCAGATCGCCGGCCGACCGACGATGATCGTGGCGAACGACGCCACCGTGAAGGCCGGTGCGTTCTTCCCGATGACCTGCAAGAAGATCATCCGCGCCCAGGTGATCGCACAGAACGCCCGGCTCCCGCTGGTCTATCTGGTGGACAGCGCCGGTGTGTTCCTCCCCCTGCAGGAGGACGTCTTCCCGGACACCGACGACTTCGGCAGGATCTTCCGGAACAACGCCGTGATCAGCGCGAGCGGGATCCCGCAGATCGCGGCGATCATGGGCAACTGCGTCGCGGGTGGTGGCTATCTCCCGGTCCTCTGCGACACCCTGCTGATGACCGAGGGAAGCGGCCTCTACCTCGCCGGCCCCGCGCTGGTGAAGGCCGCGATCGGACAGGACGTCGACGGCGAGGAGCTCGGCGGGGCGTCGATGCACGCGGAGATCTCGGGGACGATCGACTATCGCGAAGCGAACGACGAGGCCTGCATCGCCCGGCTCCAGCGACTGATGATGGCCTGCATGTCGGCCCGGACGCGTCCTGATGCGCCCTTCCCCTCGGCACCGCCCTCGCGGGCGGAGTCGGAGATCCTCGACGTCTTCGATCCTGATCCCGGTCGCCAGTACGACATGCGGGACCTCCTCGCCTGCGTGGTGGACGGTGATTCGTTCGACGAATATCGATCGGAGTTCGGTCGTTCGCTGGTCTGCGGCTACGCGAGGATCGAGGGAAGGCCGTGCGGAATCGTCGCGAACCAGCGGATGATGACGAAGCGCAGGATGCCCGGCGGCAAGGCGGGACCCTCCGAAGCGGTCAACATGCCGGCGGTGATCTACGACGACGCGGCCGACAAGACGGCTCGTTTCATCATGGACTGCAACCAGAAGCGCATCCCGATCCTGTTCGTCCACGACACCACCGGTTTCATGGTGGGACGCGACAGCGAACAGGGAGGGATCATCCGGGCGGGTGCGAAGATGGTGAACGCGATGAGCAACTGCGTGGTGCCGAAGATCTCGCTGCTGATCAACGCGAGCTACGGGGCCGGAAACTACGCGATGTGCGGTCGGGCGTTCGATCCGTTCCTGACGCTGGCGTGGCCCGCTGCGCGATGTGCGGTGATGGGTGCGGCGCAGGCCGCGAACGTGCTTCTACAGATCGATCTCGCGGCACGCAAGCGGCGAGGCGAGGAGGTGGACGAGACGACCCGTGCCGAACTGCTCGCCGCGATCACCGCCAGCTACTCGGAGCAGCAGGACGTCTTCTACGGCGCGGCGCGGGGCTGGGTCGATCGGATGATCGAGCCGATGCGGACCCGGCGGGAACTCGCAGAGGCCCTCATGCTCGCGGACGGATGCGACACCTCCGCGCCGTTCGCGACCGGCGTCCTGCAGACCTGACGGAATCCTCCGGGTCGGTTCAGTCCGCCCGGCGTCGTCCACGGAGGAGTCCACCGATCCCCAGCAGCGCGACCCCGGCGGGAGCGGGGACCGCGGCGTACTCGACGACGAGCTCGGGCCGGAGCGCGGCGTCGTTCACGTACATCGAGTCGAACCGGAAGGTCGTGCCGTCGGCGGTCTCGTCTCCGAGGATGAGCCAGCCGAAGCGGGCCGCATCGCCGTCGACCATGGCCTGCAGATCCTCGACGAGTCCTGCGCCGCTCCATGACTTCCAGCCGGTGCCTTCGAGCAGGCTCGAGGCCGAGGCGTCGACGGCGAAATCGCCGCCCGGGTTCGACCAGGACACGGTGTCGAAGAAGGCGCTGTCCCAGGTCGCCGAACCGGGCGTGGCAGGACCGCCGCCGCCTTCTCCGCCCGGGGCGTCCGTGGTGCCGACGCCCCAGTCGGCGAGCAGGCGGTGGAGGCCGACGTTCGCCGGAGCGGCGTTGGTCTGGGACACGTGGAGGCGAAGCGTGACCGATTCGATCACCACGGGACCCGCGAGCAGCGGAGCGAGCTCGAAGTCGAGCAGTCCGCGGCGGCGGAAGCCCTGGTTCGTCACGCCGGCGAACAGGTGCTGTCCGAGTCCGTTCGCACGCGGATCGCCGTTGGTCTCGTACAGGGTGCCGTGCCGATTCGACTGCAAGGTCACGAGATCGGCGGACGCCGATCCGGTGCACGTGCCGAAGGAGAGGAGCACGAGCGTCGGCATCGCGATCGTTCCAATAACGAACTGCCCGGCGGGGGTCTTGGTAATCACGGGGGAAACTCCAGGTGGGGGATTCCTAGATCATGTCGCCGAACGGGCGAATCGCCAACGAGTGCTCCGAAAATCGATTCGAAACCAGCGTTTAGGTTCCGGATCGTCCTTAACATGGAGCCTCACGCACCTTCAAGCACCCGGAGCGGATGTCGTGGACGAAATCCTCCTGGCCAGCGGCAACCCGCACAAGTTGGAGGAGGTCAGGGCGGTCCTCGAGCCGCTGGGCCCCCGCGTCGTCGGTCTCGACGAGCTGGAGACCGTGCCCGAGGAACCGGAGGAGGACGGTCTCACCTTCGAGGCGAACGCGCGGATCAAGGCGATCGCGTACGCGCACGCGACCGGTCGGGTCTCCCTCGCCGACGATTCCGGTCTGGAAGTGGACGCCCTCGGGGGGCAGCCGGGGGTGCGAAGCGCCCGCTGGTCGGGGGTCGAGGGTGAACGCGACGTCCGCGATGCGGCGAACAACCGCAAGCTCGTCGAATCGCTCCGGGGGGTTCCGGAGGCGGATCGCGCCGCGCGCTTCGTGTGCGCGATGTGTCTGGCCACCCCCGACGGGACGATCCTCGCCGAGACCCGGGGAACCTTCGAGGGCGTCGTCACCCTCGAACCGCGCGGCGAGAACGGATTCGGCTACGACCCGCACCTGCTCCTGCCCGGCGAGGGTCGGACCAGCGCGGAGCTCCCGCCCGGGGAGAAGAACGCCCGGAGTCATCGCGGCGTCGCGACGCGGGCGATGGCGCCGCTCATCGAGGCGCTGGGGCGGAGCTGACATGGCCCGCCGCGTTCCGCTCGAGATCCTCGACCTCCCCGACCAGCGATACACCTGCCACGGGTGCGGAGACTGCTGCCGGGACTTCAGCGTGCAGCTGCGCGAGGAGGATCTCGCACGACTCGACTCGCAGGGATGGGAACGGGAGCGAGGAGAGCCGGTGACGGTGGAATTCCGCGGGAGGCGGTATCTCCGGCAGCGGTCCGACGGGGGCTGTCTCTTTCTGCAGGACGACGGGCTCTGCACGATCCACGCCCGGTACGGCTTTCACGAGAAGCCGGTCGCCTGTCGCCTGTTCCCGTTCAATCTCGCTCCGGATTCCGGCGGAACCCGCGCGGGCCTGAACTTCGCCTGCCAGAGCGTGCGAGCCAATCGCGGATCGACGCTCGAGTCGCATCGGGATGACCTGCGACGGGCGTTGCGGGAGGTGCCCGAGTCCGTCGCCGTCGCACCCCCGACCCTGTCCGGCGACCTCCGAGCGGAACCCGCCGAAGTGGGGGCGCTGACGGCTGGACTCGACCGATGGCTGAGCCGTACCGAGATCCCCCTGACCATCCGGCTCGATGGCTTCGCCTGGCTCGCGCAGGGGATCGGCGCGGCATCCTTCGCGGAGGTCAGGGGTGAACGAATCACGGAGCTGATCGGGCTCCTGGTCTCTGCGCTCCCCGACGAACTCGTCCACCTGCCGGTCGGACCGCCCGGGCGGGGCCAGTGGAAGCAGCTCAGGCAGGCGGTCTTCGCGCGGATCGAGGATCCACGCTTCACCGACGACGAATCACGCCCCACGCTCGGCGCCAAACTCGATCAGTGGCGTCGAAGCCGAAGGTACGCGCGGGGGCGAGGTCCGATTCCCGGACTCGCCCGCGGCTGGTCGATCCCGGCGGATTTCGAATCGGTGGAATCGATGCCGAAGGTGGTGGGCGGGATGGAGATCGCGGACCTCATGACCCGCTGGCTTCGCGCGTCGATCCGCGGGGGCCGGGCATGGGGCAGCGGTTACTACGGATGGAGCATCGCGGATGGCATCCAGGCGACGGCCCTCAACGTCGCCTGCGTCGGGTGGCTGGCCCGCGCCCATGCCGCCGGGCTCGGGGACGCATCGGTGTCTCCCGATTCGGTCGGCGAGGCGCTGGGACGCATCGACCGGGCGTCCGGACGCGCGGTCTGGCTGGGTTCCGCGGGCGAGCGCCTCCGCCTTCGCTACCTCGCGACCGACGACGGCCTTCGCAGGCTCGTCCGGTCGAACTGGTGAGTCACCCCGGGTTCATTCGGTCGGTGCCGGTTCCGGCCCGCGGGCCCGCGTGAACGGCCAGACCGGATATCGCCGCCCGTTCAGCAGAACGCCGAGGGCGGTGCCGCGGACCGCGAGGTGGTAGACGACGAGCAGGACGGTGGTCACGAGGACGATCATGACCGGCATCTTCACGATCCCCCACATGTTCCATCCGCGGAAGAGGGCCGGAATGAAGAACGTCAACGGCAGGGGCATCAGGTAGATCCAGTACGAGGCGTCCACCACGTAGCGCACCGACGGATTGGCGCGGGTGAACATTCGTTCGCTCACCCCGGTGATTCCCAGGATCAGGATCCAGCAGGTCGTGGCCTGAAGACACTGGTTCACGACGAACAACTGCTGCGCGTGGGCCTCCTCCGCATCGATCGCCGCACCGGTGACGATTCCGAGGATCACCGCGATCACCAGAAGCATCACACCGACGCCGAACCGGGTCCAGGCCCAGTTCTTCAGGTGATCGACGATCTCACGACTCCCGAACGCGAGCCAGCCGATCCCGAAGTAGACGGCGTAGAGGAAGATCACGTGCCACATCGGCCAGAACGACTCCGTGGTGTCGATCCCCGGCTCGTTCATCGGGAGCATGAGGAGCGAAGTGACGACGATCACCGCGGGGAGCCCGACCCAGCGAAGACGTCCGAGACTCAGACTGCGAAACGCCATCCGAGACAATTCGGCGACGGGGCCCGCGAACCGGCGGAGCAGGAAGGTCGCGGTCGCGAAGGCGAGGTAGTAGTAGACGAGGTAGTACAGGAACCAGAGATGCATCGGGCCGGCTTCGGCGAAGTCCGCGTTCAGGGACATCCTGTCGTAGGCGAGTCCGATGGTCCGAGCCTCCGGAGGCAGGTATGACCAGGTGAAGGCGAAACTGATGGACCAGGCGAGCAGCGGATAGATGACGAACCAGCCGATCACCAGGGGAAGCACGATCCGGTCGTAGCGATGGCTGGCGAATCCTCCCGGCCCGCGGCGATCGAAGAGCATCGCCCCGAAGAAACCGGCCATCACGAAGAACGCGGGCATGCGGAAGATGTGGATCGCGAGCACGAGGATCCCGGCGAAGGCGGTCCGATCGGGATCCTCGTAGATCCAGATCTGCGGCTCGCAGTAGACGAGTGCGGTGTGGATCACCACGCCGAGCAGCATCATCGTCGCCCGTACCACGTCGAGTCCGTGGTATCGCCCGGTTCCGGGAGACCGCGGATGGAGCGGGTGATCGGATGCAGGAGGTGGCGGAGAGGAAGCGGCGACTGCGGCGTCGTTCACGTTCATCTCACCGCTTCCTCGAGAAGCGGTCGGCATGCCTGACGGCCGGCTTCGAGCACCTCGCGATCGAGCGGTATCTGGAGGAACTCGATGACCCCTCGGGTGAACTCCCACGGCACGTCGAGCGCATCGAGCGGGGTGATGCCATCCTTGTTCTTCGCCTTGGGATCGGCACCCGCCTCGAGTAGGAGCGTCACGCATTCGGGGCGGCCGAGGAAGGCGGCGCCGATCAGCGGCGTGCCACGCTCACGGCTTCGGACATCGACGTTTCCTCCGGCCTCGAGGATCGCCGTCATCGCTCCGACCTGGCCGAAATCGGCGGCCCACTCGAGTGCGGAGACGCCGAACGTCGGATCCAGCGCGTTCGGATCGCCCGCCTTCGCAAGTCGGGCCTTCAGCGTCGCGACCTCGCCCATCGCTGCCGGGGTCCAGATGTCGACCACTTCGGCGGGGTCGGGCTGGCCGACGGGATCCGGTGCGGCCGGCGCGCTCGTGGAAGCGTCCGGAGATGATTCGTATCCGCATCCCGACGCCAGGGCGACCATCGCGATCAGGGCGAGGGTTCGCAGCCGGCCGGGACGCGGGGGGCGGGAATCCTGGGTTTCGACACGCATCGTGGTCATCGATTACTCCGGGTTCGTATTCGTCTGACGCATTGATTGTCGACCGATCGCCGACAGCCTATCCGTTTCTTGGTTCCGGTCATCCTCCGCACACGTCTCGAGCCCTCCGGAACCGGACATCCGGCGTCTGAGGTGCCGCTGTTCGTTCCGTGGCCCCGGTTCAGCCCTTGCCCGTCTTCCCGCGAGCTCCGTCGCCGGATTCCCGCTTCGAACCGCCGGCGTCCTTTCCGCCTCCCTTGGCGTCGCTCTTGCTCCGAGTCTTGCCCCCGCTCTTCGCGTCGCGCTTCTCGCCACCGGGACGCGGCGGCAGTTCGCCGAATCGCTCCGGACCGAGCACCGCGAGCAACTGCGATTCCACCTGGGCGTCGAGGCGATCGAACCCCTCGTAGCCCGGTTCACGCCAGGCCTGCTCGCCCAGTGACTTCGCTTCCGCACCATCGTCGGTCACCGCCTCCACCATCGCACGGGCGACCCGGGTCTCGTTTTCGATCCGGCGTTGGATCGCATCGGTCCTCAGGAAGGCCATCTGCTGGACGATCGAATCGTCGATCGCCAGCAACGACGCGAGCATCGCTTCGTCGAGACCCTCGAGCTCCAGCGCGAGGTCGATCGCCTTCTCGCACCACCGTGTCCGCATCTGTGCGCGGAATCCGGTACGACGCGCGGTCTCGAGGAATGCTGCGGCGGCTTCGGGATCGATGGACTCGAGGCGGCCGCGTACGAACTCGATCCGTCCGAGGATCGCGTCCCGGATCGCGAGCTCCGCGGTGAGTTCCGCGGTCGCGGCGCCGCGGACCCTCGACCGGACCCTCGAATCGGCGTCGCCACGCGATTCGATCTCCTCGATCGCGAGTTCGAGGGCCTGCTTCTCACGTCGTATCCTCGATTCGGTGCGTGCATCGAAGAGGTTGGAGATCTCGCGGAGGATTTCGGGTTCGTCGTCGCCGAGGCCGGAGGCCTCGTAGACGTCGCCGTCGACCGAATCGAGTGCCGACACGAGATCCGTGGTGGCGCCACCCATTCGTGAATCCACCATCCCGTGCTGGATCCGGATCTCGTCGAGCAGGTCCAGGAACGTCGATTCCATGTCCGACTCGAGCAGCGCCGAGATCGATTCCACGGTCGCGAGCCGCAGTTCGCGCCGGCGACGATCCATCCGGTTCATGGCGTCGATCACTTCACGGCCCTCGATGCGTCCGCCTCGCCGGTCGATGGCATCCCGCCGCTTCGCGACGATGGGTTCGAGCATCTCGAGCCTCGTCCGCATGCCCTCCAGTCGGGAAGCGACCCAGTCGAGCGTCCCATTGATCCGGTCCTCGCCCGAGCCTCGCCGCGACATTGCATCGACGATCGATCCTTCGATCGCAGCCCAGTTCGACGGATCGACGGCCCGGTAGCCCGGCTCGAGCCGCGCGATCTCCACCTGCTGCGAACCGAGATCGAGGAGTTCGCGGAATTCCGAGACCTCGTCCGCGAAGGCGTCCTCGTAGTCGAGGAGGATGCTTTCCGCGATCGGCCTCGTGGCTCGGTCGAATCCGAGTCGATCGACGATGAGGTCGATGTCCCGGCGGACGAATTCGGGGCGGAGCAGGGTGCGGAAGTCCCCGCCATCGGGCACCCGCATCGCGTACCAGAGGTTGCCCCCGTCCTCGCGCTTCGCGTCCTCTCCCGCCTCGCCCTCCTCCTTCTCCGCGATCCGGGAGGAGAGGAGTCCGGATGCGGCCTCCCAGACGGCCTTCGCATCCTCACCGCTCATCGCCTGCACGCGGACCGCCATCTTCAGATCGCCACCCAGCTGGTTCAGGAACCCTTCCGGATCGGACATCGGGGAGGCGGGCGGTCCGCCGGAATCCTTCTGGGCCGGTGCCACGGACGTGAGGCCGAATACGAGCAGGCAGGTCAGCGTCATCAGCCGGATGCGATCGATGCGGATCACCGTGGAGAAGTTGGATGGCATTGAAAAAAGCCTCGAATGTGTCTGCGGCGTGAATTCGGATGGTCTCGAGTTGATTCCGACGAACCGAACGAGCACGATCCTAGTTTGACGAAAAAAATAGTCAACAGAAGGCGCGTGGTTCACGAATATTTTCGTGTAGAAGCGCCGGCGGTCCGTTCCGACGTGGCCTCAGTTCGGATGGGCGTCCGCCGCGGCCACGGCTTCGGTGCGCCCCGACCGGACTCGGCGGAACCACCAGATGAAGGCCAGCAGTCCCAGTGGAATCGACACGATCGCCTCCGATGCGCTTTCGAGCAGGGCCAGTTGCTGGAACGTCGCATCGAGCTCGCCGGCGTCGAGACTCGGGGTCGCGAGGCGCGCGGCGAGGAACGCCACCGCGGCTTCGCGCCATCCGAGTCGTCCGAGGGGATTCAGGGCGACCACCAACGCGGTCACCGCGAGCAGCAGGACGTCGCCGACCGGGAGTTCGATTCCAAGGATGGAGGCCGCGATGCCGAGTCGGACCGCCCACATGGCGAGATCGAACGCCCGCAGGCCGAAGGCGAGGGCGATCCATCTCCGATCGGTCAGCATCGCTTCGCCGCCGCGGGTGAAGCGACGAACGATCGGAAGCCCGGCGAGGATCGGAAGCGCGAGCACCAGCGCCACGAGGGGCGCGATGAAGAGCAACGCCCACGCGATCCCGGGTTCGGGTTGAAGAAGCGTCGCCCCGACCGCGGCACCCATCACCCCGACCACCGCGATCGCGACGACGACGATCCAGCCCGTCACGAAGAGGATCGAGAATCCATCCACGCGGACGTGATACAGGTATCGGCTCATCACTCCGAGCCGGACGGGAGCGTAGTTGAACAGCGCGGCGGTGAGGTTCACGCCCTGCAGTACCAGGAACCCCTCGCGATGCACGGGGCGGATGGTGGCGTAGAAGATGGCGCCGTTCGCGATCAGGCTCGCGATCGAGCATCCGAGCATCCCGGCGATCAGTCCCGGGTCGGCCTCCTTCATCCGGATCCAGCCATCCTCGCCACCGTCGAATGCGCCCTTGACGCACCAGCCGACGAGGGCGACGCCCACCGCGAATCCCACGAGTTGGAGGACCAGTCGGAAACCGCGGGGCAGTCCCGCCCGAGTCTCCTCACTGAGTCTCATCGCGGGTCCGCCTTCGACCCGCGCCGACTGCGACGCCATTCACGGAACATCGCGGCCAGCGCCTCGACGCCGTCCCGGAGCCCGATCTTCTTTCCGTCGGCGAAACTCCGGGGGTCGTAGGACACGCCGACTTCCGCCACCCGCGCGTCGTACCGGGCCAGGGCGGCGGCGAGCTGCGGTTCGACGCCGAAGTGATCCTCGTCGAGATCCGGCAGTATCCGGTGAAGCATCGGAACGCGGATCACCTTGTAGCAGCACTCCATGTCGTGGATGCGGAGTCCGGTCAGGAGATTCGAGGCCAGGGTCAGCAGTCCGTTGGCGAATCTGTGGGCACGGCGGACGACGTTCGGCTGCACCTCGAGCCAGCGGTTGCCCACCACCGCATCGGTGTCGGGCGTGCGATCGAACGTCTGCACGAATCGGACGAGATCCGCAGGGTCGTATTCGAGGTCGGCATCCTGGATGCCCACCAGGTCGTCGTCCCCGGCGGTGTCGAGGATGTGCTTGAAACCCGTCCGGACCGCGGCGCCCTTGCCCCGATTCGAGGCGTGGGAGAGGCGTTCGACGCCGACGTGGCGTTGCTCCAGCGAGGTCGCCACGTCCCGTGCGGTCGCTGCGGATCCGTCATCGACCAGGATCATGCGGGCATGCCATCCCTCCGGCCACTCCACTCGTCCGACCCTCGAGACGACCTCCTCGAGGGTCGCCTCCTCGTCGAGGAACGGAATGACCAGGTGGAGGACCGGCATGCGGGCACCCTTCGCGGTGTCAGGCGTTCGGCGTCCGGACCGGGCCGTGGGTCAGCCTTCCGAGCTCTCGTCACCGTCCGCGACGGTGTTCCGCATCGCCGTGTCGGCGACCACGTTCTGCATCCGGTAGTGGTCCATGATTCCCAGATTGCCGTCGCGGAACGCCTGCGACATCGCCTTGGGGACCTCCGCCTCGGCGAGGATCACCAGGGCGCGGTTCTTGGCCGCCTCGGCGTTGTGCTCGGCCTCGTGGGCGATCGCGAGGGCGCGTCGTTGTTCCGCCTCGGCCTGGTAGCGCTTGGTGTCGGCCTCGGCCTGGTCGGTCTGCAGCTGGGCGCCGATGTTGGTTCCCACGTCGACGTCCGCGATGTCGATGGAGAGGATCTCGAACGCGGTGCCCGAGTCGAGGCCCTTGGAGAGGACCGTCTTGGAGATCTGGTCGGGATTCTCCAGCACTCGCTTGTGGCTTTCCGCGGAGCCGATGGTCGAGATGATGCCTTCGCCCACCCGGGCGACGATCGTCTCCTCGGTCGCGCCGCCGACGAGCTGGGCGATGTTCGTGCGGACCGTCACGCGTGCCCGCGCCCGCAGCTGGATGCCGTCGCCCGCGACGGCGTCGATGGTGGGCCGACTTCCCTGCGTGCTCGGACAGTCGATCACCTTCGGGTCGACCGAGGTCCGGACGGCTTCGAGAATGTCGCGGCCCGCGAGGTCGATCGCGGTGGCCCGATCCCAGGGGAGATCGATCTTGGCCTTGTCCGCGGCGATCATCGCCCGGACGACGCGTTCGACGGTGCCACCGGCGAGATAGTGGGCCTCGAGCTGCGCAGCCGAAAGATCGAGGCCGGCCTTCTTGGCCGTGATGCGGTTGCTGACGACCACGCCCGGAGAGACCTTCCGAAGCCGCATCATGAACAGGTCGAGCAGACCGACGGGGGCGCCCGACACGATCGACTGGACCCAGAGGCCCGCGAAGCGGCCGAAGATCGCGAGCACGACGAGCGCGAAGAGGCCGGCGATGACCAGCGCGATGATTTCCCAGGTTGCCATTCGAATTCCTCTCGAAGTTGCGCTTCAGTCTACTCGTTCTGGGGCCCGCGTCGTCTCACCGGGCGGCGGGATCCTTCGGACGCACCTTGATCTGGTTGTCGATGATCTCGACGATCTCGACCTCGGTGTCCTGGTCGATGATGCCGGATTCCGCGAGGGCGTCCATCCGGCGACCGCCGAGGCGGATCACCCCGACCGGTCGCAACGGGGTGACCGCGATCGCGATCATGCCGAGGAGGGCATCGGCCGCTTCGCGGTCGGCTTCTCGATGCTTCGCAAGCTCGTCCGCCACCTCCTCCTCGTCGAGACCCCGGGTCGCGACCGTCTCGGTGCCACCGAGGATGAGCCGCCGTCCGATGGGGCTTCCCGACCAGAGTTTCACGCCGTAGACCAGGATGAACGGGCTTGCCACGATGTAGGTGACGATGGCGAAGACGCCCGCGCTGGTCGAGTGGTAGAAGAAGCTGATGATCGAGGCGATGACCACGGCGCCGCAGAGGATGCCGAGCATTCCCGCGGTCGGGATGAAGATCTCGATCGCGAAGATCGCGAGGGCCAGGACGCCGAGGCCGAAGCCGATGACCAGCCACGAGCTGTCCGGAGGCAGATCGGCGGGGGCCTGGGCGAGGGTCGCGAGGGTGTCGGTCATGTCGATCATGGTTCGATGCGCTCCACCTTCACGCCGAATTCGTCCGTGGAGACGACGCGAACCCGCGTGCCTCGATCGATGTAGGC
>NYWD01000013.1 GCA_002684855.1 Planctomycetaceae bacterium
AAGCCTCCGACGGTCGCGCGTCCTTTCCGCATGGACACGGTCGGTTCCACGTGGGATTCAGAAATGGAAGAGAAAGAAGAAGAGGATGAGGATGATAAGAAGAAGAGGCAAACGTCGACGTTTCGTATGGATCCGTTTTCGATGATGTCGTCGTCTTGGAACCTCGCCGACGATGAAGCCGACGCCGAAGCCGAACCCAGTCCCATCAACAAACCGGAAGAGGAGGAAGGGGAAGAGGAAGTGTTTAAACCGGTTCGTATGGATCCTTACGCGGCTTTGGCCAGCATGATGGAGACGGATGTGGAACCGGAGGAGGAAGAGGAAGAGGAGGTGGAGACCAAGACTTACCGCATGGACCCGATGGCGTTGTTGGCGGCTTCGATGGAAACCGAGACGGAATTTAGTGAATGGAGCGGGATGGAGGAGCAGAAAGAAGACGAACCTCCGCCAAAACCCTTCAAAATGGACATCTACGGATCAACCTGGGAATCGGAATTGGAGGAGGAACCTTCGCCCGACGTCAAGCCGTTCAGAATGGACACCTTCGGAGCCACGTGGGATACAGACCCGGCGTACTTGACAGATACCGCCATGGAAATGATGGATACCGATGCGGCGGACTCCGACTCTGGTAGATCGGTGGACAGCGCAGCCAGCAGTTTGCCTGATCTCTACTCTTACATCAAGTCGAGGAATAAGGAGAAAGTTGGACACAGGGACCCCGTTGAGAGTGATGGAGAAGAACCGGCCTATAGGAAATTGTTAAAGGAAAAGATGAAACCTGAATCCGAGGAAAATCCCTTTTGGAGTCACAAAAAGAACATCGACACGGAATTGGGCATCAACGCAGTCTATGGAACGATGGACGGAATTACAATTTGGGACAAAGAAGAAAGGACAATCAAGACATTCGACGACCTCTGCGATTCACTACAGATCGACGATGTGGCTTTGCAACTTGCCTCTCAAAATGGCGACGGAGAATATTTGGACTTGGAGGCATCAATTAATGAACAGGCGGAAGAGATTCAAGGACTGAAGAAACCAAGCAAGAAACAAGCTGTGATACTGCGAACGAAACTCGGTGTACGAGTGAATGCTGTGATAGAAAAACTCGTCAAGACCAAAGGCACGGATCTCCGCAGAGCATTATTCTCTCTCAAACAAATTTTTCAAGATGACAAAGACTTAGTTCACTCGTTCGTCATGCATCGCGGAATCCCGACTTTGGTCAAATTAGGGAAAAGCAGTGACCAGCAATACCAAAATTTCATCCTTAGAGCATTGGGACAGATAATGCTCTTTGTGGATGGCATGAATGGAATGATTATCCACAACGAAGTCATTCAATGGCTCTACTCTCTCTTGTCTTCACAGAATCGACTTGTTACAAAAACGTGTATTAAATTGTTGTTGGTTTTTGTGGAATACAACGAATCCAATGCCGAACATTTTATCCATGGTGCGATGGTGTCCGAACAAAAAATGGGACGTAAACCATGGAATAGCGTAATAGACATTCTCAACGAACGAAATGGCGTCGATGGAGAAATTATTTCTTTAACGATGACGCTCATAAACAAGGTACTCTCTAACATTCCCGATCAAGATACTTTTTATGACGTCACTGACTCCCTCGAGCGGCTTGGAATGGAATCATTGATTCTCAAACATATGAACAAACAAGACGCCGATTTAGATCTACTCGCCCAGTTCCAAATCTACGAGGCTGAACTAAAACACGAAGACGGTGAAGACGTAGACTCGGTGGTTCGCGATTCGAGAATTCGATTAATTCCGCGAACAAAAGGCAGCGATAGAAAAAGCGTTCGTCACGCCCTCGCCAGCGAAGGAGACGCACCGCTACCGTGCCCGCCGCCTCTCGTTCACGAGGCCCGCACCCCCATCAGCCCGCTCGGCGAGGGTAAGGCGCCCCCCGCTTTCCCGTCGAGTGCGACCGGCGACGGCGCCCAAAATTCTGGATTTCACAGTCCGAACGCAGGAGACGCTGCCCAAAGCTATCGTTACATGCAAGATTACACAAATGAGGAAGAAGCTAAGCCAGCATTGGAGAATCAAGATTCCACTCCGGGTTACTCGAAGCAATTTTCAGCCGAAGAACTACTCAAACCTTCATACAATGTACCTAAGCCATTCCCGGGGCCTTCATCGCCTACCCCTCCTCCACCCCCTCCCGCCCCGGGATTGGCCACCCCACCCGCGCCCCCACCACTCGCCCCCGGAATCCCCGCTCCACCCGGTCTCGGCGTACCGCCGGCGCCGGGAGGCATTCCACCGCCACCGGGCGCTCCGGGTGTCGCCGCCCCTCCGCCGCCGCCTTTCGCGCTTCCTTCCATCAAAGTCAGCAAGAAATTTATCCCCGGAAAAGGATGGGTCGATCCGACTTCGCCCACCGGATATTCGGACACTCCTCCCACCGGCGGAGCGCCATCCGCTTTGCCCGCCGTCGCCGCCGCCGCTGCGGCGCCTCCGCCTCCACCACCGATGGCCGGCGCCGCTCCCGCGGCGGCTGGTTCCGTGCCTCCGCCTCCGCCGTTGGCTCCGGCCGCGGCTCCTGCGGCTGCGACGCCTGAGAAGCCCGCGGAGCCGGAGAAGGATGAAGAGTCGGAGGAGGAAGCGTTTGGTTTCGCGGCGCTGCAGAAAAAAAATGGCGGCAAAAGGAAAAAAAGGAACAAAAGTCAAGGGAAATCTTGTCGCACCGGCCAAAGCGGGAGCTACACTTACCAAAGAAGAAGCGGAACAAGCCGGTATCAAATTGGACGAGAAGGAAAAGAAGGACGGTCCGACGAAAGAAGGCGAAGAACAATGGGAGAAGATCAAGAAGGACTTCTCAAGACCTCTCAAAATCAGAGACCTCGACTTTACAGATCTCATGGATCTCGACGACGAGGATCCAGTCGAGGCTCGTATGGAGTTGAAAGCCAGCGCCGTCGGCGCTCCTCCACCGGCGCCGGGTGGAATTCCGCCTCCTCCCGGCGCTGCTCCGGGCGGCCCGGCGCCACCACCACCCGTCCCTTTCGGCATGCCACCTTTACCGGACGCTGTTTTGAAGAAGCTCGGCAAAGTGCCCGGCGCACCCGGCCTGCCTCCTCCTCCACCACCTCCGTTGGGAGTGCCACCACCACCTGGAGCGCCACCTCCACCACCTGGAGGCGCCGTGCCACCGCCACCTCCGATGCTCAGCGTGCCACTTCCAGATGCAGTCATGAAGAGATACGGCAAAGTACCTCCCAATGCAAGTGCGCAAGGAAAGGAGGATGAGAAGAAGAAGCGTACGATCCGTTTGTTCTGGAAGGACTTGCAGCAAGTGACAGATGGCGCCTCGAACGAAGGAACTTTCTGGAAGTTCCCTCCGGAAATTATGGGCAAAATCAAACTCGATTCCGACAAACTTGAGCATCTCTTCGAAAATCGCGCGCATGAGGTCAAAGTTAAGAAACAAGAGAAAAAGCTTAAAGAGAACGCGAACGTGATCATAACTCTGGACGCGAAACGATCCAACATGATCAACATCGCTATGACGTCACTTCCGCCCCTCAGAGCGCTAAAGATGGCGATCATGAAGATGGATTCGTCCATTGTGAATCGAGAGCAGTTGGAGAAAATTCTCACTATCATGGTCCCAACGGAAGAAGAAAGTCTAAGGTTGCTCGAGGCGCAAAAGGCTCAGCCTGACTTGCCCCTGGGCAACGCGGAGCAAATCATTTCTACGATGTCTTCGATATCTGAATTGAAGGCCCGACTCCAACTTTGGGCCTTCAAAATGGACTACGATAATCTGGAGCAAGAAGTCAGCGAGCCTTTGGCTGATCTCAAAAAGGGCATCGACGATCTCAAGCTCAACAAGACATTCAAATACATCATGGCTACTCTTTTGGCCGTGGGTAACTTTTTGAATCAAGGTCAAGCTCGGGCATTCCACTTCGAGTACCTCAGCAAAGTCCCGGAAGTCAAAGACACAGTTCACAAACATTCTCTTCTGCATCATGTCTGTAGCATGATCATCGACAAGTTCCAAGATTCCACTGATCTCTATTCTGAGATCGGGTGTCTCACTCGTTGCGCCAAGATTGATTGGGAAGAACTGACGGCAAAATTGGCCAAGATGGAATCGCAGTGCAAATTGAATTGGGGAAATCTCAGAGCAATCAGCAAACACGAATCAGCATCACCTATAATTCAAAAACTCAAGGACTTCTTGGCAGACTCTGCTGAACGAATCATGGTGCTCAAGATTATCCATCGAAGAGTCTTGAACAGATTCAGACATTTCCTCCTCTTCATGGGAGTGCCAACTTATCAGGCTCGAGAATTGAAAGTGAGTTATTTCTGTCGAATGATTTCCGAATTCGCTCTGGAATATCGAACAACCAAAGACAAAGTCATCCAAACGAGAGAAAAGAAGGCCAATCAAAAGGAAAGGTCTAAGACGAGGGGAAAGATGATCACAGAGGAAGAGGTGTTTGACTCGCCGGAAGCCGACGAAGACCCGAGTCTTAATAAGCCAGTCTGGCGCGATGCCATGGGCAATTTGGTGCCTGACAGCGGCGACAGCGATGAGGACGGCGTCATACGCGGTCCGCGTCGTGGCAGCGATCAGAACGCTTCCACACGAACGCGTTTCGATGAAATCGATATGGAAGAGGATCCGGACAAAAGAGCAAAAGCCAGAAAAGAGTTGCTCAAGCAGCAAATCATGGCCAACAGAGCCAAGAAACAAGCAGCCATGGCTGCAGAAGCCGTTGCCAGCAAGAACCAACCGAGAACGGCGAAGGCGATCAAATTCCGGCGTCCCGAGCAGCGGCCGTCAGAAGAGCAGGAGCAGCGGCAGCAGAAGGAAGACGAGAAGCAGTTGGCCACGTTGCTCAAAACCGGCGCCAATCAAAGGGTCGCAAAAATGGATGGTTTTATGCCCGACAAAAGCCGGCCCAAGGCACCCGGAACGCGAACGGGTTACGGTCCCGGTAGTGGTTACCGGACAGGATCGGCGACGGACACGGAAGGCTTCAACACGGAAGACGACGAGCTTCTCGATTCTCTCGTCAAGTCGGCGACGACGCCGGGGTCGAGGGTCGTTCCGCGCGATAGACGGAAAGCCAGAGTCGCAAACAGAAAGTCATATACGCACTCCACGTCGAGGGATCTCGAGTTAGATTTCTCTGCTGGCTCTGCCGACGAGGGTGACGATCGGAACTACCGCGGTACCACTCCGCTGTCTGACGCCGAGTTCTTATCCGACGGCGGCGGTGGTGGTGGTGTCGGTCCGCCTGCCCCTCGAGGCGGCGGCGGCAGACCCGCGTCACGCGACGGCAGCATCAGCGGCGGCGGGGGTCCGAGCGACGCTTACGCGCTGACGGCGATCAGCTCGTCGGCGATGTCGGAGGCGCCGAAATCCGCGGCGGCTTCCATATCTGACTTTCTCAAGGGCAAATTGTCGGCGGCGCGTCAAAGTTCGGTGACCGAGTCATCGCCGTCGGGACCGTCGGCCGCCCAGACGGCCTTGTCCAAAGCGGCCCCGACCGGCGGCAATAAAGACGGCACCGCGTCAAAATACTGCGACATCAACGACCCGCGCAAACCCTCGGAACAAATCACGCCGAAAATCCCCGCCTGGAAACAACGACTCCTCGCGGCGAAGAAAGGAGACACTTGAAAATCGAAACCCAATTGAAAAATAGTATTTTTATCTTTTTTATATCAAGATTTGTTTTAACGTAATTCGTAATATGTTCGTAATACGTCATATCTTATTGAGGTTTTGACACTTAGTACTCCTTGATGTTTTTTTTTATTATTACGTGATCTGCCAAAGAAAAAGTATGAAACCTTTAATCCGAAGTATTTTCTATCATATCTTTATTTTGAATTCTAAAACGTATATTCTCATAAACCAAAGCTCGAGAATTTTCATCGTCTCACGATTCACATATTTACCACGCGTCACTGTAAAATGTAAATATGAATAACATGTTT
>NYWD01000014.1 GCA_002684855.1 Planctomycetaceae bacterium
TCCCGGTGGACGACTCCATGCGTGAAGCGATGGTCACGTTCCTCGACACGCTTCCCGAGAAGCAACGGTCGATCGCCGTCGCGCCGATCAATGCGCCGGATCGGGGACGATGGACCTACCTCGCGGGCCCGCGGACCGGGCTCCGCCTCGGTGATCTGGATGAGGACTCCCGGTCCGCGTTCGATCGCTTCCTCGACGCCGCGCTGAGTCCGCTGGGACGTCGACGCGTGGGCGAGGTGCTGCGGGTCGAGCCGGTCGAGGATCGCGGCGGCGGGGTCCGGACCGGACCGGGTGAATACTGGATCCGGGTCCACGGCGATCCGAGCGGGGAAGGGAACGCATGGGCGTGGCGTCTCGAGGGTCATCACCTCGTGCTCAACACCGCGGTCGTCGACGGTCGCGTGGTCTCGGTGACGCCTTTCTTCATCGGCGCGTCTCCGGCCCGCCACGGACGCTTCGGCGAACCCCTCGCGACGGAGGACCGCGCCGCGGCGGCGCTCGCCGCCTCCCTCGATCCGATCCAACGTGCGAGCGCCGACGGCATCGGTCCCGCACCCGGGGACATTCGAAGCGGAACCGGGCCCGAGGCCCGGACGTCGATCTCGGGCGGACTCCGCGGCGACCGGCTCACCGAGGCGCAGCGATCCGATCTCGACGAACTCGTCTTCGGCATCCTCGATTTCTGGCCTCGCGAATCGACCGGTCGTCTTCGCGGGCGATGGCGGGCCCAGGATCCGACCCGGCTCGAATTCGGCTGGGCGGGGGCGCAGACTCGGAACGGCCCGCACTACTGGCGGGTGACGTCGCCGGTCCTGCTGGTGGAATTCTCGAACACGTCGCCATCCTTCGACCACGCGCATCTCGTGCTCCGCACCCTGGACGACGAGTTTCCCGGCCGGTGACCGGGATTCCAGCGGTGCGTTCGCGAGGGTGGTAGTCTCGGTCCGATGCCGCGACCATCCGCCGGACAGACCGAATCCGTGCCAGACGACGCGGGCCGAACCGGCCGGGGACTCTGGAGCCGGAATTTCACGGGACTGGTCATCACCCAGTTCGCCGGGGCCGCCAACGACAACATCCTGAAGACCGTACTGCTCCTGCAGTTCGCCCGCGGCCAGAAGTGGTTCGACACCCTCGGCGACGGGGGTACGGGGATCGTGAGCCTGCTGCTCACGGTTCCTTTCGTCCTGCTGCTCGGATACGCGGGCCAGCTGGCGGATCGATGCTCGAAGAACCGGGTGATCACCGCCACGCGACTGGCCGAGGTGCCCATCGCCGGACTGGCGTTGTACGGTTTCTGGATCGACAGTCCCTGGACCGTCCTGGTGGCGTACACCCTGCTCGCGTCGGAATCGGCCTTCTTCAGCCCGTCGAAGTACGGATCGATCCGGGAGATCGTCGGCGACGACCGTCTGAATGAAGCGAACGGGATCGTCAACATGAGCACGAACATCGCGATCCTCTTCGGGATCGGGATCGGCGGACCGCTGCTGAGCCGGTCCGAACACGCCGTCGGCGTGGTGCTCGTGATCTTCGCGGCGATCGGCCTGGGTTCCAGCCTGATGATCCGCGGACTCGTTCCCCAGCGGCCCGACCTGCAGGGACGTCGCAATCCGTTCGCGCCCTATCTGGACGCGATCCGCTCGATGCGTCCCGGTCTCATCTGGTCGGCCGCGATCGCGTGGGCATGGTTCTATGCGGGGGGCATCATCGTCATCGCGGTGGTTCCGGAGTACTCGAATCCGCTCGGGCTGACGATGACCGAAAGCAGTCTCCTCCTCGCAAGCATGGGACTGGGCATCGGGATCGGCTGCCTCTTCGCGGGGCGGTGCTCGGGGCCGAGGATCCGGGGACAGTTCGTGGTCCGGGGTGGTTTCGCCTTCGGACTGATCTTCCTCTGCCTCGGGTTCGTGCCGGTCACGATGCTGTCGCTTCCGATCCTCGGGGCCGCACTCTTCTCGTCCGGCGTCTGTGCGGGGTTCTACCTGATTCCGCTGCAGGCGATCCAGCAGCTCTGCTCGGCGTCGGGTGAGCGGGCACGGGTCCTCGCGACGGCGAACGCGATCTCGTTCCTGCTGATGTCCCTCGCCTCGGCCGGGTACTGGGCCCTCGTGGCGAAAGCGGGGATGTCGCCCTTCCACACCCTCGTGCTGGTGGGCGGCTTGATGATCGGGATCGCCGGCTGGATTCGATGGGGGGGCGGCCGCGGGATCCTCGAGGCGAGCCCCCGTTCGGCCGCGGATGCGGGATCGTCCTGATCCGCGTGCCGCGCCGGTCGCCCCGGATCGATGAGGTCGAACCCTCGGTTTCATGGCCCGGACCCCCTTCCGACCGATAGAATGGGATTCCTGCCGGAGTGGCGGAATTGGCAGACGCGACGGATTCAAAATCCGTTTCCCGCAAGGGAGTGTGGGTTCGAGTCCCACCTTCGGTATTGGCGACCTCCCGGACGCGGCGGGTCAGCACCCCTCATCGGCGGCCCTAGGGCCGCGAAGGAGTTTCAGGCATGGGATACGTCCTGGGAATGTTCATGGTGATCTGCATGATCGCGGTCGCGCTCGGCGTGATCTTCGCGATCTACGGCGATCAGAAGGTCCGCGAGAAGCACTGATCCAGGTCGTCGCGGTCGAATCGCGCCCACGAACTTCGTTCGATGAAGGAGACGCCCATGGGCCAGAATGATCGCCTCGAGGTGTCGAGGGAGGCGCTCGAGCGTCTTCCGCTGATCCTGTGGGAGACCGATCTCGAGGGGCGACTCCTCGGCACGGCATCGGGCGGCGACGCCGCGCACGGGGACCCGGGCGATCAAGGTCTCACCCGGACGCTCGAAGCCGACGGTCGTCTCCGGGGGGTCCTCCAGGATGTCGCCCGAGGCGCGACGATCGCGTTCGAGCAGCGCGTCGAGTCCCACGTCTACCGGGTGAGCATCGGGCCTCGACGGGACGACGGCGGACGGATCGTCGGCGCCAGCGGCATCGGCATCGACGTGACCACCGAGCGGGCGGCGGTCGAGACCGCGGACGCACGCGACCAGCAGCTCAGACTGCTGGTCGATACCGCCCTCGACGCCGTGGTCACCTGCGACTCGGACAGCCGCATCGTGGTCTGGAACACGGGAGCGGAACGAATCTTCGGCTGGTCGCGCGATGAGGCGGTGGGAAAGCGACTGACCGACACCATCATCCCGCCGGAATTCACCGAGGCTCACGAGGCCGGCATGGTTCGTTTCTTCGAGACCGGTACCGGTCCGGTCCTCGGGACCCGCATCGAGATCGAGGCCCGGGATCGTTCGGGGCGGCGCTTCCCAGTGGAGCTCTCGATCAACCCCATCCCCACCTCGGCGGGGCTCTCGTTCAGCGGGTTCATCCGGGACATCTCCGATCGGAAGGAGACCGAGCGGGCCACGCGGGAGGGGGAGGAACGACTGTCGCTGGCCCTCGATGCGATCGATGCCGGCGCGTGGGACTACACGCTGTCCGACGAAGGCGTGCTGGAGGCGTCGACGGTGTCGCCGAGAACGAAGGCGATCCTCGGCGACGATGCGGGGCTTCCGCCGCCGGAGCGTGCCGGTCTCCACCCCGACGATCGACAGTCCGTGCAGGATGGATGGTCATCGATCTGCTCGGGACGGGTGCCGGAGTTCACGGTCGAATATCGCTTTCGTTCCTCCGACGGTCGGGAGGTCTGGGTGAGCGAGCACGGCCGGGCCTTCGAGTCGTCCGATGACGGTTCGGCCCGACGCGTCGTCGGGGTCGTCTCGGACATCTCGCATCGGCATCTCATGGAGGAGACCCTCCTCGCCACGCAGAAGACGGAGGCGCTGGGAGCCATCGCAGGCGGCTTCGCCCATGATCTCAACAACGTGCTCGCCGCCATCCGCGGGCACGCCTCGCTCGCCGGACTCGATTCGGCGGTTCCCGCGAAGGTCTCCGAGTCGCTCGAGGTGATCCAGGCCGCGGTGACCCGCGGTCGATCGCTGACGCAGAACATGATGATGCTCGGGAGTCCGACGCGGATCCGTCGGACCGTCGTCGACCCCGCCACGATCGGTCACGAGACGCTCGCGCTGGTCCGGCCGGCGGTGCCTTCGAGCATCGCGCTCGTCGAAGACTTCCAATCCGGCGAGCACCGGATCCTCGCGGACGCGAATCAGTTCCAGCAGGTGGTCCTGAACCTCGTGGTCAACGCACGCGACGCGATGACGGGGTCGGGAAGCATCGAGGTCGCGATCCGTCGACGACCCGGGACCGCCACCACTGACGCGCGGATCGTGATCTCGGTCCGGGACGACGGTGCGGGAATGGACGAGGAGGTTCGGCTACGGGCGGTCGAGCCCTTCTACACGACGAAGGGGCGTTCCGGGAACGGACTCGGACTGGCGATGGTGAAGAACTTCGTGGACGGTTGCAAGGGTGAACTGGCGATCGAATCCGCGGCCGGTGACGGGACGACGGTGTCCCTGATGCTTCCCGCGGTGGAGTCGCCCGTGGAAGTGACCGGGGGCGGGACGGGGGGCGGAGATCGTGCCGCCTGCCGCGTCCTGCTGGCGGAGGATCATCCGCTGCTGCGGCCGATGCTCCTCGAGGCCATGACCGTCGGTGGATTCGATGTCCGCGATGCGGCGGACGCCGCCTCGGCGCTGCGGATCGCGGAACAGTGGGAACCGACCGTGCTGGTCATGGACGTGAACCTCCCCGGCGAGACCGGCGACGCCGTCGCCCACCGGATCCGGACCCGCCGCGGCGAGGCGACCCCGGTGGTGTTCATCATGGGAAACAACGAGTTCGAGGCCCCGGACTGGAACGGGGTTCGCCTGCTTCGGAAGCCCTTCGGCCTCGACGAACTCATGGTCACGCTCGACGAGGTCGTTGCGGAACGGCGCTGACGCGGTCGCGATTCCCGATCCCGTCGCCGGTCACGGCGCCGAGGGGTCGTCGCCTTCCACCCTCGCCGCCGGCTTTTCGAACAACATCAGCCTTTGCCAGGGGAGTCCGTCCACGCGGCTGTCGACGAGACGGAACCCCGCAGCCTCGTATTCGAGACGAGCCTGGGCCTCGGTCATGGTGTGCAGCGGCTTGATCGGCACGTTCGGATCGCCGGCGCGGTATTCCACCAGGGCGACGCGGCCGCCGGGGCGCAGCGCGCGGTGCATCGACCGGGACATCTCCCACGGGTGGTCGAACTCGTGATAGACGTCGACCAGCAGGATCAGGTCGACCGACTCCGGGGCGAGTCCGGTGTCGTCGATCCGACCGAGGACCGGCTTCACGTTCTCGATCCCCTCCCGCCGAAGTCCGTCCTCGAGGATGCGCAGCATCTCCGGCTGGATGTCGGTTGCGTAGATCAGTCCCCCGGGACCGACCCGCGGCGACATGCGTCGCGTGAAATAGCCGGAGCCCGCTCCGATGTCGGCGACCGCCATGCCGGGTCGGAGACCGAGCATCTCGATGAGCAGATCGGTCCGCTCCTCCCGTTCGCGTTCCGGGCGTTCGAGCCAGCCCGCGGCGAAATGCCCCATCACCTGCGCGATCTCGCGATCGAAGTAGGCGATTCCGATTCCGTCACGCGTGGCCTTCATCGGCCGGTAGACCGGCCCGGGCGTGCCGGCGCTGTCGGACGCGATCGGTCGACGACGGAGCAGCACCGCGATCGGATCCGCAGGATTGCGGGGTGGCGCGAGCTCGATCCGGCGTCGGCCTCCATCGAGCTCCCGGACCTCCGCCTCGGCGAATGGACGCGCCAGCAGCGGCGAGTAGGCGTCGACACCGAGCGCCGTGTCGAGTTCGAATCGCATTCCACTCCGGTCCCGGCGACGTCCGATGGTCCGTTCACGGGCCCGCTCGAAGACGATTCGATACGGTCCGGTCTCGCCTTCGAGTCGTGGTGCGGCGACCGTGATCTCGAACTCGTCGGCCAGTTCGGGCTCCCTCGCGGCGGACTCCGATTCGGTGGGATCGTCGAAGGTCGGCCGACCGAGGACGGTGACCGCAGGCGAGGCTTCGAGTCGCGCGAGCGCCTCTGGATCGATCGAGCCCACCACGAGCGTCTCGAGCAGGTCGGGCGTCCGGGGATGGGATCGGTCGAGTTCGAGCACGACACCCTCGATCTGGGCCGGTGAACCGGTGGCACCGCGGAGGCCGGCGTGAGCCCGTCGGGCCGCATCGACCGCGGACGGTGCGCCGCGGACCACGATCCAGGGGCCGTGGCGCTCCACGACGCCGTCCCGGCCCGCGGCCTCGGAGAGCAGGAAGAGCGCGATTTCACCCGGGTCGAGTTCGGACGCTTCCCCCGTCGCATTCGGAAGACGCCGCAGGTCGAACATCGCCACCGCCTCGGGCGTCGTGGCGGCTTCGGATGCGGACTCGCCATCCACGGGCGCCGCCACCGGAGGGGCCGCGTCGATCTTCGGGACACCGGGCGGGGAGGATGCCGGCGCGGCGGTCGCGAAGAGACCGAGGGCGAACGTGGCGGACTGGAGGATGGCGGCGCGATCCGGCATGAGCGGTCTCCCACGACGGGGGGCTGGACAGCACCCGCCGATTCGATCACGGTATCCGCATCGGTCACCCGGTCCGAACCGGGGTCGCGCACGGAGTTTGACATGTGTGGACGATACGCGCTCGACGTCGCTGGCGGTGGACTGGCGTCCCTGCTCGACTGCCTCCCCGGCACCGCGGCGACGTTCGATCCGAAATGGAACATCGCGCCGACCATGGTGGCGCCGGTCGTGGTGCGAGCGGCGGGGGGGCCACGGCGGCTCGACGCGGCTCGCTGGGGGATCGTCGCACGCCCCGGGGGGGTGCGAGGGCCCGCACGCCCGCTGATCAACGCCCGCTCGGAGACCGTGTTCGAGAAGCCGTCCTTTCGCACCGCGGCCTCGAAGCACCGGTGCATCGTCCCGGCCCGCGCCTTCTACGAATGGCGTCGAGCCGGCCGCGAGCGGCATCCCTTCGCGATCGAGCGCCGGGACGGTGGGTTGATGTGCTTCGCCGGGATCCTCGAGTGCGAGGAGGATGCGCCGGGCTTCGTGATCCTCACCACGACGGCGAATCCCGTGATGTCGTCCATTCATGATCGGATGCCCGTGCTGCTGGACGAGACGGGTGCGGCGGAATGGCTCGATCACGACCATGTCCACGAGGACCCGGCATCGAGGTTCGCCGCCCGACTTCGTCCGGCCTCCGACGAGACGCTGCGGATCCGTCCGGTCGCTCCTGACGTCAACGACGTCCGTCGGGAGGGTCCCGGACTGCTCGATCCGGCCCCGACCGAGCAGGGGCTTTTCGGCCCCCTCGGTTGCCTCGACGATCGCGACCCCGGATGATGCTTCGATGACGGCGTCGACAGTCTCGACATCCTCCACGCCACCGCGGCTGGTCATGGGCATGCCACGGGGTGGAACCACGGCGATGATGCGGGCGCTCAACTCGGATCCGAGGGTTTCGGCCTACGGGGAGTCGCTCTTCTGGGGCCGGGGTTGGGTTCCGCCCGGCGAGGACGGGAAGCTCGATGCGGCCGGGCTCGAGCGCGTGGCGGCCCTTCTGGAGAGAAAGGCGCTGATGCCGCACGGCGAACCGGGTGGGTTGTCCGAGGACGGTCGGGACATCGCGGTCGCGGCCGCCGGTGCCGTTCGGGCCCTGCCGTCCGGCACGGATCCGGTCATGGTCTTCTCGACGATCGGGGAGACCATCGCCCGGCATGCGGGACGCGAGATCTGGGTCGAGAAGACGCCCCACCATCTTCAGCACCTCGGACGCATCTTCGACGCGATGCCGGAGGCACGAGTGCTCGTGATGGTTCGCGAGCCCGAGGCGTTCCTGCGGTCCTACAAGCACCAGGGTGATCGAAAGCCCGCCGACGTTCGAGCCCGTTTCCACCGGCTCTATCACCCGATGCTCGCCAGCCTGGTCTGTCGTCGCACGCTCCAGGGGGCGATGCTGGCGGCGGGGCGGTGGCCGGAGGCGGTGATGGTCGTTCGTCTGGACGAGGTCCGGGCGGACCCTTCCGGGATGATGGCCCGCATTCGTCGTCATCTGGAACTTCCCGATTTCGAAGACCGGGAATTCGAACCCTCCAATTCAAGTTTCGAGGGGGTGCCCGCAGCGTCGAAGCCGCTGGAGGCGACGGAGATCATCTGGCTCCGCCTGCTGAACGGCCGAATCGCCGAGGCGATGGGCCTTCCGATGCCGAAGCGGCGAATCGCTCCCGTTCGATTCGTCGCCTCCGCGCTGGCGTTGATTCCCTGGGTGATCCGGAACTGGAAGGACATCGGAAGACTCGACGAACGCGGGGTGCGGGGGATGATCCGACGCTGGTTGCGCTGACGATCTCGCGCACCTGATCCTCGCATTCGATGAAATTCGACTTGCGGGTTGACAGCGGCCGGCCGAAAGTTACCCTAACAAAAACCGATCAGAAGCAGTCAGCGATTCGATGCCCCGTCGTTCCCCGAACAGGAACGAGGGGTGGGCACGACGCCCATGGCGGCCGCTGGATCGGATGCCGTGCAATGGATGCACGGCAGAGGCCCCGGAAGGCCATGAGACGAAAAGTGCCCGAGGCGCTCGCGCCCGGGCGGAGACTGTTCGGCACGACATGTTTCGTGGTGCTGTAGGCGTGGAGATGGCATCGATGGCATCACGCAGGGCCGAGATCGAGCGAATCCAGAAGGCGATCGACCAGCTTGCCAGTGGGGGTGGCGGGCTGGATCGCCAGGATCGGATCCTGGCGCAGTGGCGATTCGAAACGGATTCCGAAACGGATCGGGATGCCCCGGAACCGGATGGGACCGGCCCGGGGGAGAACGATGCGGCAAGTGGACGTGCGATCGCCCCGGAGGCGGCCGAAGACGGACAGACGCGAATCTCCACGGGATGCGATGCCGTCGATGAAATCCTCGGCGGCGGGCTGATTCGCCATGGCATGCACGAGTGGATCGGCGGACCGTTTCCGGTGTCCGGCAAGTCCGGAACGCCCGGCTGGGTCCCGTGTCTCGGTCCGGTGATCGGCGTGCTTCATCGCCTTCGAAACATGCATGACGATCGAGGAAGGCCGGCGCCCGGCATCGCCTGGATCGGTCGTCGCTGTCGGCCGGGCCCCTGGAATCTGGTCGCGAGTCGCGACGATCGCCGCGTCGATGAAACCGGTGCTTCCGCCTTCGACCACGCCACCGCCGAAACGCTTCGCGAGGTCCCGGAACGGTTCGATGCGCGGTTGATCGACCGGTCCCTGTTCGTGCTTCCGGCCGGAGACGATCGAGCATCGAGGCGGTGGTGCCTGGAGTCCGCGATCCAGACACCTTCGCTCGACGCGGTGGTCGTCGACGGCGCCGCCTTCGATCCGCGCGACAGCCGGCGGATCCACCTCGGGCTCCTCGAACGACGACACCGAGGGGATCCGCCACTCCTGGTGATGATGGTTCGGCCCCCGAACGACGTTCACATCCGATCGGCCGCCTCGACCCGCTGGTCGATCACCCCCATCGGGACCGAGCGGCGATCGTTCGACGGCAGGCCGAAATCCCGTCGGGACTCGAGGCGATGGCGACTCCATCTTCTCCGGTGCCGGATGCCGCAGGCGACACCGGCCGTCGAGGAAGGGATCGTCGGGATCGTGTCCGACGACTGGCCGTCCGAAACCCCTTCCGAAGGAAGACGGCCTGAAGAGCGCCGTTCCCACGCCATCCCGTTCCAAAGGAAAACCGATGCTTCGAAGGTTCGTCTCGATCAGGATGCCGCATCTCCCCGCGGATCTCGCGAAGCGTCGGCGGCGGATGCGGATGAAGCAGGAAACGGCGGCCCGGATCGATCCCCGGAATGCCGGTTCGAGAGCCAGGACGGCTCCGACGCCCGCGGACCTTCGAGACGGCCCGGCTGGATTCGTCCTGGTCGTCGACCTGCGGCACAACGCCCAACGGGTGATCGACTGCTGTTCGAATTCGGTGGAGATGGGGATCCGAAGCATGATGACGCTCACGGAAGCCCGTGCGATCCTGGCCTCGAATCCGTCGAACGCCTCGCCTCCGGAGTCGCTGGTGCTGTCGCCTGCGACACCCCGGCGTGATCTCGCGGACCTTCGAAGACTCGCGGCCGCATGTCTTCGGTTCGCACCGATCACCGCGGTGGATGGAAGCGATGGGATTCTTCTCGACCTGTCGGGATGCCATCGGATCCTGGCGAGACGAGGTGGTGAATCCGGCCTGCTGGACCGGATCGAGCGATGTTTCGGCAGACACGGCTTCACCGTCTCCCTGGCCGCCGCGGACACCGCTCCGGCCGCGCGGGCCTGGGCGGGATATCGCGATGCCTGGCGGCCGGATCGCGGCGGTCACGCCACGCCGGGCGTTCGGATCGCCGGTCCCGCGACCCGGGATCCGCGCATCATTTCACCGGACGCAACTTCCGCCCGCCTTGACGGACTCCCGATCGAATCGCTCGACCTCGATCCCGACACCCTCGAAGCACTGCGAGCGGTCAACGTGAGGCTGGTCGGCGAACTTCGACGACTCCCCAGGATCGCCCTGCCGGCCCGGTACGGGGCGGCCGTGCTTCACCGGATCGACCAGGCGATGGGACGAGCCCCGACGATCCTCGATCCGGTGCGGCCATCCTCGGCGGTCTCGGTGCGGCGTGAATTCGACGGTCCGGTCCGCTCCCGATCCGTGATCGAACTCGCGATCGCGGATCTCCTGAATCCCCTGCGGCGGAGACTTGCCGGACTCGAGGCGGGGGCACGTGTCGTTCGTTTGCGGGCGGAACGGCCGATGGACCGCGACTGGCTCGACGGGGTGGAACTTCGGCGACCGACCCGTCGGCGACGTCGGCTCTGGACGATGCTCCAGCCGTTGATCGAGCGGCTTCCGCTCGACGACGGTGTCGATGCCCTTGAACTGGAAGTGCCGCGTCACCGTCGGATGCCGCACGAGGGCTCACCACTGATCCACGATTCGACGAGGAGGGGCGTGGCATCCCCCGGCGTCCGGATCGACGTGGAAACGACGGAGTTCATCGAAGGGGTGCAGGCACGCTTCGGGGCGGTCGCCATCCAACGAATGCGCACCCCGTCCGGCCACATCCCGGAGGACGAAGCGGGATTCGCCTCCGTCGACGATCCGGCGGAGCATCCGACCGGGCCGGGGGCGGTGTTCGGCGGCGAACCTCGGCCGACGGTCGTCCACCGCCCACCCGTTCCAATCGAAGTCGGATGTCGGGCGTCGCTTCCGACCACGGTTATCCATGGCGGGATGCGGCATGTCGTGGCATCCGAATGGGGGCCGGAACGCATCGGGGCACCCTGGTGGCGTGCCCCGAGCGACGGCAACGGGGATGACGAGGAACTTCGGCGAGAACACCGCCGGGACTACTGGCGTCTGGAACTGGAATGCGGCACCTGGATCTGGGTCTTCCAGGCCTCGTCCGATCGTCGATGGTTCCTTCACGGGACCTGGGCCTGATCCCATGCCCGACCACCCCCCCGAGAAGCTCCAGGTCCACCCGTGGCGACGACGCCTGCGGAGGACGCCGGAACCGGTGACGGCGAATCCGTTCGAGGATCGAACCGGTTTCGTCGATCTGGTGGTGTCGAGCAACTTCTCCTTCCTGCGCGGCGCGAGTCACCCGGAGGAACTGGTCGCGACGGCGGGGGCGCTCGGGAATCCCGCGATGGGGCTCACCGATCGCCACACCGTCTCCGGCATGGTGCGTGCCCATGTCGCGGCACAGGAGGCGGGGATCCACCTGGTCCCGGGAGCCCGGCTCGAACTGTGGCGGGACCGGGATGCGGGCGCCGCGGACCTGGACTGGGAGCGGCGTCGCCCATGCTCGCCACCGTCGAATCGGATGGAGGTGGCGATCCACGCCCTCGACCTCGAAGGATGGCGGACCCTCTGCCGGCTGCTGACCATCGGCAAACGAGCGGCACCGAAGGGAAGCTGCCTGCTGACGCTGCATGACCTGCTGCAGAACCATGACGGGATCGCCGTCACCGTGCTTCCCACCCAGCCGCTCGATCGTTTTCGGATCGAGGCGGTGGAAGGGCTGGCGACGCTGAGCGGGCTGAAACGACGAGATGCGATCTCCCTCGGCGTCCAGCGACTGGGAGGTGCGGACGACGATCTTCACGTCGAGCGGATCGCGGATCTCGGCCGACGACTGGGGATCCCGTTGCTCGCCCAGAACGACGTGCATCTCCATGTTCCCGAACGGCGTTCGGTCCAGGACGTCCTGACCTGCATCCGGCTGGGCTGCGACATCCGGACGGCGGGACGACGGTTGTGGCCGAACGATGAACGTCGACTTCGGAACGGTGCTTCGATGGCCGCACGCTTTCCCGATCATCTCGAGTCGGTGACGCGTTCACTCGAGATCGCCGAACGAAGCCGGGCCTGTCGTCTCGACCGGCTCCGCTACGAATATCCCGCGGAGATCGTCCCGGAACGGCGATCGCCGATCGAGCACCTCCGCGATCTGGTCGAGCAGGGGGCCCGGACGAGGTTCGGTCCGACGACGCCTGATCCGGTGCGTCGCCAGATCGAGCATGAAATGGAGTTGATCGAGGAACTGGACTACCCGAGGTACTTCCTCACCGTCGAGGATCTCGTCCGATTCGCGAGGTCGAGGGGGATCCTCTGCCAGGGTCGCGGCGCGGCGGCGAACTCCGCGGTGTGCTACTGCCTTGGAATCACCGCCGTCGATCCCACTCGAATCGACATGCTCTTCGAACGGTTCATCAGTCGGGAGCGCGACGAGCCCCCGGACATCGACATCGATTTCGAACACGATCGCCGCGAGGAGGTCCTCCAGTACGTCTACGGGAAGTACGGGCGGGACCGGGCGGCCCTCGTCGCGGAAGTGGTCACGTTCCGAGGGCGAAGCGCGATGCGGGAGGTCGCCACGGTGATGGGGCTGTCCCGGGACATCGTGGACCGGCTCGCCACCGACATCGACTGGTGGATCGACGGGGTCGCGGATCGTGCGCGGGTCCGCGAGTTCGGGCTCGATCCCGACGACCACGCCATTCGACGGATCTTCTCGATCGCGAAATCCATTCTCGGATTTCCAAGGCATCTCTCCCAGCACGTGGGCGGATTCGTGATCACCGACGGACCGCTCTGGGAGATGGTTCCGGTCGAGAACGCGGCCATGGCGGATCGAACCGTCATCGAATGGGACAAGGACGACGTCGATGCCATGGGAATGCTCAAGATCGACTGCCTGTCGCTCGGCATGCTCTCCTGCATTCGCCGGACCATCGACCTGGTCAACGAGGACCGTCGTCGGAAGGACGACCGGGCGAGCACCGAGGCGAATGACCGCGGCGCGACTCCGGATCCCCTCGAGTTCCATTCGATTCCCGCCGAGGATCCCGCCGTCTACGAGATGTTCTCCCGGGCCGACACGATCGGCGTCTTCCAGATCGAGTCGCGGGCCCAGATGTCGATGCTTCCGAGACTCAAGCCACGGTGCTTCTACGACCTCGTGATCGAGGTGGCGATCGTCCGCCCGGGACCGATCCAGGGAGACATGGTGCATCCGTACCTCCGTCGAAGAGACGGGGAGGAGATTCCGGAGTATCCCGACCGGGCGGTCCGGCGGATTCTCGAGAAGACGCTCGGTGTCCCGCTTTTCCAGGAGCAGGCGATGGCGCTCGCCGTCGCGGCCGCGGGATTCACGCCGGGCGAGGCGGATCAGCTTCGTCGGGCGATCGCCGCGTGGAAGCGGAAGGGCGATGCGATCGCCGCCTTCGGGGAACGGCTTCAGGCCGGAATGGCGGCCCGGGGGTACGAACGGAGATTCGCCGAGCAGGTCTTCACCCAGATCCGGGGTTTCAGTGGATACGGTTTTCCCGAATCCCATGCCGCCAGCTTCGCATTGCTGGTGTACGCGTCCGGCTGGCTGAAGTGCCGCGAGCCGGCCGCGTTCGCGGCGGCCCTGATCAACAGCCAGCCGATGGGTTTCTACGCACCGGCCCAGATCATCCGCGACGCCCGTGACCATGGTGTCGGGATCCGTCGCATCGACGTGCAGGCGTCCGACTGGGACTGCACCCTCGAACGGGGGCCGGCGCCTGACTGGGACGTCGTCGATTCCGGAAACGGCTCGTCCCGGCCGGCGTCACGTCCCTCCGCCGCGATCGACCAGCCGTCGATCCGGCTGGGAATGCGACTGGTTCGCGGGCTGGCGGAATCCGAGGCTCGCAGAATCTCCGACACCATTCGACGCGCGGGACCCTTTCGCCGGCTCGAGGATCTGCGTCGAGCCAGCGGTGCCGGCGTGGGAACATTCCGTCGCCTGGCTCGCGCGGATGCGCTCCGGTCCCTGGGGCTCGATCGCCAGCAGGCGCTGTGGCGGATCCAGCGGTGGCATGACGATGCGCTCCCGCTCTTCGACCAGGTTCCGGACGAGGCCGTTCCCCGGAAGGGAACGACGGCGCCGGAGACGCCTCCCGACCATGACCGGGATGGAACGGGGTCCGACCGTGGTGGGATCGAGGAACCGCCCGCGGTGCTTCCGCCGACCAGCACGCTCCAGTCGGTCGTCGATGACTACGCATCTTCGGGTTTGTCGGTCGATCGGCATCCGATCGCCTGCATGCGTCGTGGTCTCGCGTCGCTCGGGGTGCGGTTCGCCTCCGAAATGGCCGATCCAGGCACCTGTCCCGACGGCGCGAGAATCTCGGTGGCGGGCCTGGTGCTGGTGCGACAACGCCCGTCGACCGCGGGCGGAATCGTCTTCGTGACCCTCGAGGACGAGACCGGAATCGCGAACCTGATCATCAAGCCACGGGTGTATGCGCGGCATCGTCGGGTCATCCGTCATGCCGGCGTCCTCGTCGCGGACGGCCGGATCGAGCGTCGCCACGACGTGGTGCATCTGGTGGTCTCCCGGGCCCGGGAGCATCATCCCGTCGAGGACGCGGTCCGATCCGCCGGAATTCGCAGTCGGGACTTCCACTGAACCCCGGATCCGGGCCGTCCGGCCCGCAGGATCCGTGCGACCGGGACAGATGGAACCGATCTCGTCGAACCGCCTTCGAATCGCTTGCCGTTGCGCATCGCGAAATCGAGGTTCGACCGTCGTGGGTCCGATCGGCGTCACGACATCGGGATCCAGGGGAGATGGGACGAGCATGATCGGTCTTCGAACGACATCCACGTGGATCCTCGCCGCCCTCGCGGCACCCGTTGCCGGCGCGATGGCGTCGGAACCGGGGGCCACCGGTTCGGCGGATCCCGGGCACCGCGCCCTCCTCGAGATCCGCGTCGGCGACGAGGAACCGAGGCGAATCACGGCGTCCGGTGCCCTGATCAAGGGCGAGCTCCGTTTCATCGGCGAGCACCAGGATCCCGCGGGACGATTCGTCGTGGACTGGAACTGGACCGCGGACCTCGACCCGACCGGTGACGCTCGGATCGACGGCAAGGCCTCGATCAGGAATCTCACCGATGATCGGCACGTGTACGATCTCCGAGCCGCGTTCCGTCTCGACCCGGTCATCATGCACGGGTCGAAGATCGGTGGCAGCGTGCGGGTGACGCTCGAGATGGACGAGGACGGCGGGGTGATCGACTGCCCGATGGGCGAGTCGCTCTGGGAGATCTCGGTCGACGATGCTTCCGCCCGCCGACTCCACACCGGCCCCTTCATGATGGGTGGCGGCGGGGCCGGAACGGCCGTGGCCGATTCCAACTTCGGTGCGCCCTGGCCCGGCCAGGACGCCCCCGCGATCGAACGTGGCGTCACGATCCGGCATCACGGTCGAATCACCTCCGGCGACCGGGCGATCTTCCAATCCGCCCTCGTGGTCGGTGGCGATCCCGACCACTTCGTGCAGCGACGGGACGTGGAATCACCCGTGCGGGTCGGCGTTCGACGCGACGGACGACGGGTGATCGAACTCGGCGGCGGGAGGTCCGGGGGTTCCGTTCGAGGGGGTTCGCGAGGCCGAGACGCCGCGGTCTCCGGTCCGGCCGGTGGAAACAGCGTCTCGAAGAACCGACGAAAGCGGTCGAAGGCCGCGACCACGCCTCGCAGGGATTGAAATCGAAACAGCGACTCGGCTGGAACTGCCCGGCTCCAGCCTGCTCCCGAGGACCCGTCCCGATGCCCGTCCCGCATCGGGACGGGTCCGTTTTCGGAGTGGGTCGTTCGCGGATCAGGGACGCACCGGCCCCCGGCCGATCATCTGGATCGTGGTGATCGGAAGTCCGAAACCGATGATCGGATCGCTCGATTCGAGTCGGTACACCCAGCCCGCGGGATATCCGAGCACGCGTCCCTGGTTGAAGGGCGCGAAGTCATACGCGATTCCGACCCGGCGATTCATCGTGTCGATGCTGCCGAACCACCGCCAGGGCCTGGAGATGTTGGCCTGGCGCAGCCCCTGTCCGCGCATCTCGAACGGATCGAACGGGACCCATCCGGCTCCGGGAAGATGGAATTCCGCCCAGCAGCAGAACGTGCGTCGCCCCTTGGGCCGCTTCGAATCGCCTGATCTTCCATCACCCGAGTGGATTCCGATCACCGGCCGGGCCGGAATTCCCGCGGCTCTCAGGACCGCGACGCAGGTGCAGACCATGTCGGCGGGCGTCACCTGGATCGCGGAGGTGGCCGCGGCGGCGCCCTGGAGCTGGAAACCGACGATGCGACCCTCGCCCTCCCGTCGGAGCGAGCTGCCCTCGACGTTGCGGAACTCCAGGATGGTGCTGCGGACGAGTTCCTTCGCCGCGATGTAGATCGGGGTGCGCCGAAGCCTTCCCTCGGTCGTCCGCTCGATGAAGGCCTTGAAGATCTCGTCGTCGGACTGGATGAGATCCGTCGCCGAGAGGAAGGGCCGCACCGATTCGGGCCACTCCCGGGGCCAGGTCACCTGCGAGGCCGCCTGTTCGTCGACCGCGACGTTGAACGCGATCGCCGGCCAGGTTGCGCGGGTCGAGATCGCGGCGGTCACCTCGCCCTCGGGAAGGCGCAGGGTCACGCGTTGCCGGCCGCTCGCGGGATCGCCTTCGATCTCGCGCGGCGTGGACACCGGGACGCCGTTGATCCGGACCGAGGCCTCGAGCCCGCGGAGATCCGCCACCATCGCCGTGTCGATCGTCGCGATGTCCATGATCACCGCGCCGCCGGCCATGAGAAACCGTTCGGTTCCGAAGTCGACCGAAAGGCCCACCGTGTAGCCCCGCGGATCCCCGCGGTAGAGAGGCGGATTGGGTCGCCCCGGCCACGGATCCGCATCCTGGCGCATCGCGTCGTGGACGATTCGAGGCGACCCGTGCCCCGGATCCACGACGGACGAGGCGGGGTCGAGGAACATCGCCGCGATGATCAGGCCGATCGATCCATTCATGGAATGCACTCCTCGGACGCCGGTTTCGCTGGATCGTTCGATCGGGAGGGCCGCACGGTTCCCGCGACCGACGATTCAGCCGAGCACCGAACGGATGCCGCTGGGGAAGAAGACGTAGTACAGCTCGTTGAGGAATTTCGCGAGCACCAGGTTGATGACGATGATGGCGAGGAAGCTGGTCACGAACGCGCTGGTCGCGGCGCGACCGACCCCGCTCGCCCCGCCGACGCAGTTGAAGCCTCGCCAGCACGACACCAGCCCGATCGCGGCGCCGAAGAAGACGCTCTTCAGGAGTCCCGCGGCCGGATCCCACCAGTGGACCACGAGCCCGGTGTAGTACCAGTAGTCGGCCGTGTTGACCCCGAAGAGGCCGGTCAGGATGGCCCACGCGCCCCAGACCCCGAGGGCGTTCGAGTACATGGTCAGGATCGGCGTCATCACCACGCACGCGACGAACCGTGGAACCACGAGGTTGCGGACGGGATCGACGGACATCGCCTGCATGGCGTCGAGCTGTTCGGTGACCCGCATCGTGCCGAGTTCCGCCGCGAGGGCGCCGCCGACCCGGCCGGCGACCATGACCGCGGCGAGGACGGGGCCGATCTGCTTCACGACGCTTGAATTGATGATCCCACCCATCCGGTCCGCCATGCCGAGGTTGTTGAACTGCGCGAAGCCCTCGAGCGCGAGAATCATCCCGATGAACATCCCGGTCGTCGCGACGACCGGGATGCTGGCGACGCCGACCGTGAAGATCGGCGGGGCGATGTGACGGCGGCTGAGCCAGGACCGGGGGCTCGCGATCGTCCACGCCACGACCGACAGCGAGAACCGCGTGAAATCGCCGACCGGGGCGAGCAGCCTGACGACCAGTCCGCCGAGCCAGGCGGGTGGAACGAGCGGAAGTGGGAGCGGAGCGTTCGGCATCGACGAAAGCGTACGACGGATCCACCGGTTCCGGGGAGTGGTTTGTCGATTCCGCCAATGAAACACGGGGCGGCCCGAAGGCCGCCCCGTGCAGTTCGAGTCAGGATTCTCGCTCGATCAGGGGCAGGGGCCCCAGACGGCGAGCAGGAGACCGACGTCGGCACCGTTCACGACGCCGTTGCCGTCGAGATCCTCGGGGCATCCGGGGCAGGGGCCCCACGCCGCGAGGATGAAGCCGAAGTCCGCACCGTCGACGACGCCGTCGCCGTTGAAGTCACCGGTGCAGTCGCTTCCGCCACCGCAGACGAGGTCCGCTTCGACGTCCACGACCCAGTTCACATCGGGGAAGCCGATGTCCTCGAGCTTCGTGAAGGTCGCGAGACCGCACGAGGCGCTGAGGATGTAGGTCGAACTCGAGGACGGGAGGTTGTTGCCGCCGAAGGTCGCGAAACCATCGGTGCTGGGCTCCATGCTCAGCGAGACCACCAGCTGGGTGTCGGCCGGGACGCAGATCGGGGGATCGAACGCCGCACGCTGCAGGTTCGCACCGGTGACCGCGACGGACTCCCGGGTTCCGATCAGTTCGAGGTCGACACCGGGCTCGACCGGATCGCCGCCATCGGTGTCGATCCAGAGCTGGACGGAGGCCGGCACGGCCGAGCCACCGTTGTTCACGCCGAATTCGACGCAGGAGACCGAGACGTCCGAGCCGCCGGTCGAACCCGACGCGAGATCGAGCGTGATCGCCCAGGTGTTCTCGGTGGTGATGCCGGCCGCGGCACAACTGATGCCACCGGCGGTGAGGGCGAGATCCGAGTTCGGGGTGATCGACTCGGTGCCACCCGCACATTCGTCGAAGCCGGGGCAGCCGTCGGTGGGCTCCGCCTCGAGCGAGGCGACGTACTCCGGGAACTCGGGAAGGTCGCAGGGGAGGTTCCCATCGACCACCGGGGCCACGAACGCACGGTAGGTGCCGGCTTCGAGACATGCGGTGTTGACGTTCGGGCACTCGCCACTGCCGACCGCCACGATCGTGAGCAGGTCGTCGCACTGGTCGTTGATGATGAAGTTGTCGACGGCGACCCGGCTCCAGACGGTCCAGGTCACGATCGAACGCTCGTCGATCGTGAACTCGTACCAGTCGGTGTCCCGGATCTCGGCGACGTCGTCGGCGAAGTAGGTGCCGGCGACGATGTCACCGACCGAGATCGACTCGAAGGCGGGGACGTCCATGTTGCAGCCGCCGTTGGTGTCCTCGCCGCAGGGCTCGGTCTCCGTGGAGGTCGCGGTCGGGAAGTCGCAGGGGAATCCGGTCACGCCGCAGTACGCTTCGGCGAGCGCCACGCAGCTGTCATCCCAGGTCACTTCGCAGCAGAACAGGTCGAAGGTGCAGACGGTGGCCGCACAGATGGGATCGTCGCATCCAGGCTCGTCGTGCGGCACGAAGCAGTCGCTTCCGGTGTAGCAGTCGCAGACCACGCCGTCGCAGCCGGTCTCGCCGATGAGCTGCTGGGCCCAGAAGAACGTGTCGAAACCGATCGAGGCGTAGGTGACGTACTCGCCGAGCCCGCAATCGTCGGATCGGATGTAGGTCTGGTTGTCGGGGCCGGTGTTGCAGGCGATCGAGGCGAAGCCGTCGGTGGCCTGCGGGAGCCCGAGCTCGACCACGTAGGTGCCGTCGGCGCCGAGGCAGAGCGGGGGATCGAAGGACGCCTGCAGGATGATGTTTCCGCTGGCACCCGAGATTTCGATGGTCGTCGTGCCGATCGCCTCGAGGTCGACGCCCGGAGCACGCGGATCACCGCCGTCGGTGTCCGTGTAGACCGTGACGGTCCCTTCGAGCGCGGTCGTATCGCCATTGCTCACGCCGAGTTCGATGCAGCTCAGCTCGAACTCCTCCCCGGGGAGAAGCAGGCTGAGGTCGTAGCTCTTCGCGAAGAAGTTCGGGGTGGTGATCCCGTCCGCGGCGCAGGAGACGCCGCCCTGGGTCACTTCGATGCTGCCGGTGTTCAGCACGGTGTCGCAAGACTGTCCGTGAACTCCGGCGGCCAGAATGAGGCCGGCACAGCCTCCGAGCAATTCGGTAACGCGTCGCATATCTCTTCTACTCCAGAATGGCGAATAAAGAACGGAACTCGATTCTAGACCCTATTTACGCCCGTTCCTCCGAAAAGATCCCGATTCGTGATCGTTCGCCGCCGCCGACCGGCCCGTTCAGCCCGGATGCCGAAAAAGAGCCGGACGATCCATTGGATCGCCCGGCTCGGAATCGTTATCGGCGTTTTGGTCCCGCCGGTGATCAGGGGCACTGACCCCAGACCGAGAGCAGGAGGCCCACGTCGGCGCCGCTGACCTCGCCGTCGCCGTTGAGGTCCTCCGGGCAGCCGCCGCAGACGCCCCATGCGGCGAGCAGCAGTCCGAAGTCGGAGCCGTTGACCTCGCCGTCGCCGTTGAAGTCGCCGACGCAGTCTTCGCCGTTACCGCAGTCCGCGTTGACGACTCCGGGCGTGTCCGCCGCGGGCGGGTCGGTGCTCGCCGGATCGAAGGTGCCGATGTTCCACGCACCGCTGTCGTCGCAGGCCCAGACCTGGGCGGGAACGAAGGCGTTGTCGTCGATGTCGACGTCCGGCCCGATCTGGACCGGGCTGTAGTAGCAGTCGCCCTCGTCGGGGGTCTCGACGAGACTCACCGAGTCGATGATCGAATCCCACGGCGCGACGTCGAGCTCGCTGTCATCGTCCGTGTCGAGGTCCATGCCCGACTCCCCGATGAAGCCGAAGACCAGCAGGAACGTGAGGTTGTCGCTGTTCTCGAACGCGAATCGCCGCACCGTCTCGAGCGACGCGAGGGTGAAGGTCTCGGTCGACACGAGGGCGGTTCCGTTTCCGGAGACCGCCACGCCACCGAGGGGCACGGCCACTTCCAGGCTGCCGCAGCCGCCCGGCCCGTCCCCGATGACCAGCACGGAGACGCCGTCGAGCGGAGTTCCGGGCTCGCCACGAATCTCGATGTACTCGTCGACGTCCGCGCCCGGCTGGTCGATCCGGATCTCCGCGATGCGGAGTTCCGGCGCATTTCCGAGCGGAAGACACATGTTCAACGCATGGGAGACGCAGGTCTCGTCCCACGAGTCGGTCGCACAGAAGGGATCGAGGCTGGTGACCAGGTCGCAGCAGATCTCGTCGTCGCAGCCGGGGGAACCGACTTCGAAGCAGTCGCCCGACGCGGGATCGCCGCAGAGCGCGGGCGGCGCACCGCACTCGAGATTCGCGAGACCGGGCGTGTCGACGCCGAGCGACGGATCGAAGGCGCCGAAGTCCCACTCGCCGCTCGCGCACTTGTAGACGTGGGCGGGGGGGTAGATGCCGTCCGGTCCGACCTCGATCGCGTCGAGATAGGTGAAGTTTCCGGAGGAATCCCCGATCGAGGCCACGATGTCCCCGACGGTCTGATCCCAGGGCGTCGACTCGAGGGAGCCGTCGTTGTCGGCGTCGAGGTCGGCACCGCGGGCACCCACGAAGTTCCAGACGAGGGCCACGGTGAGATTGCCGCCGTCGATGATCTCGATGTCGAGGGGATAGTCCGGGGAGCCGGTTCCGAGGCTCAGGGTCGGATCACCCATCACGAAGTAGCCACTGCCCGGGATGGTCTGTCCGATCAGGTTGTACTGATGGACCACGACGCCGTTCGGCTCGCAGCCGTCCGATCCGATGAACACGACGCTGAAGCCGTCGAGGCTCTCGCCCGGATCGCCGATGAGTTCGACGTATTCGTCGTCGTCGCCACCGGGCTGCTTGGTGCGGAACTCGTTGATCGCGACGACCGGCGGATCGCCGTCGGCCAGGTAGGCGGTCGCGAGATTCGCGCAGTTCGTGTCCCATTCCGCGGAGCAGCAGGCGCTGTCCGCTTCGCAGACCAGCTCGCAGATCACGATGTCGCTGCATCCCGGCCCGTCCTGGGCCTCGAAGCAGCTGCGAGCGAGTCCGCCGCACCCGACGGAATCGCACTCGATGTTCATCGTGCCGGGGGTGTGTTCCTGCGAGTAGTCGCCGAAGGTGAAGCCGCCGATGGTCCATTCACCGCTCGGCTCGCACCGGTAGATGCCGCCCGCCGCGTAGATGCCGTCCGGGGGCACCACGACCGCGGCGTATCCCCACTCGGTCGTGGTGGGGGGCTCGACGCAGGTCTCGAGGATCGTCACGCCGTCCGCGATCTCGTCCCAGAAGAACGCGTCGATCACGCCGTCGTCGTCGGCGTCGATGTCGCCGCCGAGTTCACCCGTGAAGTTCAGCACGAGGAAGATGGTGACGGTGTCGCTGTTCTCGAACTGGAGGTCGTCGAAGATGCCGTCGGGGATGCCGAGCGTGAAGGTGCTCTTCGCACCCACGAAGTAGCCCTCGGCGTTCAGCTGGTAGCCGTCGAGGAGCGAGATGCTCTCGATCGCACCGCTGCCGGCGGCGCCGTCGCCGATCGCGATCACGGCGTATCCGTCGAGCGAGGCGTTCGGATCGCCCTTGAGCTCGAAGAATTCGTCGTTGTCGGCACCGGAGTGGTCGATTCGGAGTTCGTTCAGGATCAGCCCGTCCGGCCCGGGGCCTCCGCCGCCGTCGCAGGTGGCGTTGGGAAGACCGGGCGTCTCGTTCTCGCCGCCCACCGCGTCGGAACCGGGTCGCCAGACCAGCGTGTCGCTGCATCGCCAGCCGTGGAGCGGCGAGAAGCCCGCGATCGGGCCGATGGTCGTGTCGCTGTAGTAGAACTCGGACCCGAAGCCGTCCGGATCCGCGTCGGCGAGGACCGCGAGCGAATCCACGACCGTGATCGCGCCCTTGTCGAGGATCCCGTCGACGTTCGCGTCGACGGTGTTGCCCACGATCCCGGTGAAACCGTCGGCGATGAAGAAGGTCAGGTTCTCGCCCGGCTCGAAGTCGAGGTCGGCGATCTGGTCGGCGCCGCCGAGCGAGTAGGTCGGCGAGGCGAGGAGGAAGATGCCGTCCTCGGGAATGACCCCGGAGAGATTGACGACGATCTCGACGCCACCGTTCTGATCCGGCGGGAAGGCCCCTTCCAGGTCCCCGACGACGACGAACTGCAGGCCGTCGAGCGACGTGCCGGGTTCACCGACGAATTCGACGTACTGGTCGACGTCGAGGCCGGGCTGGGCGATTCGGAACTCACTCATCCGGACGTCGGCGAGACCGGCGGACGCGGCGGTCGTGGCGGCGGTGACGGTCAGCAAGGCGAGGGATCGGGTCATTGGATCTGTTACTCCTCGAGAACTGTCTCGATGATGCGGGAATGGAGGAACGCTGGCTGGACCCCGGAAAGGGGCACGATGACGATCAGGGCGCAGGAATCGCCGAGCGACGACACGCGTCCAGAGGTTTCAATCTAGCCTCAGCCGGCAACGGAATCCCGCCGAAAAGGCCATTTCTGCATTTGTTGGTCGATTCCACGCCCCTGAGTCTTCGGCCGAAGCGTAGGGGGCCATCTACCGGACGGCAAGGGTGGAATCCCGAGTTTCAGGAACATGAGAACGCCGGAGTCGCTTCGGGGCGGTTCCGGCGTCCTCGCTCGTGCGGAGGGGTGTCGATCGAGCTCCGGACGTCCGGGTCTCGGATCGCCCGGAGGCCGCTACTTGAGCGGTTCGACCTCTTCGACCGCGGGCGACTCGACGACTTCGACCGAAACGGCATCCACGATCTCGACGATCGCGGGCATCGGCGTGAGAAAGATCTCGACCCGGCGATTGGTGGCCGAGCCACGCTTTCCGTTCTCGGCGACCGGTCGGAATTCGCCGTAGCCGGCGACCTGGACGCGGTTGGGCGCGATTCCGTCGTCGACCAGGGCGTCCCGGACGGCGATCGCCCGGTGGGTCGAGAGATGCATGTTGGTCGGGTGCTTCGCCCGCGTCTCGGGGCGGCTGATCGGCATGTTGTCGGTGTGTCCGACCACCCGGATCTCGAAGGCCAGCGCGTCCTCGGTCTCGAGAATACCGGCGAGCGCACCGATCGCCTGCTTGGCCGCGGGGTTGAGCGTCGTCGATCCGAGATCGAACGTCAGGTCGCTCGAGAACCGCAGCATGCCGGTCCGTTCATCGAATTCCAGGAGGTCGTTCTGGGAGGCGAGCCGGACGAGGGCTGCATTGAGATCCGCGGGCAGTGGACCCGCGTCGAGCCCGCTGACCGTCTCCAGCATGGCCTCGAAGTCGTCCCTGAGCTGCGAGATCTCCCCATTCTGGTCCTCGAGCTGCGACATGGCCCGGTCGAGGTCCGTGACCGCCTTCTGCAGCTGGCCACGCAGCATCGACTCGTTCTGGCGCATGGCATCCAGTTCCGCCTGCGACTGGACGACCTGGCGCTCCTCCGCCCGGTAGGCGTTGAGCAGGTCGTCGTACTTCTCCTGCGGCACGCAGCCGACGGCGGAGAGGGCGATGGGCGCGAGGAGCAGGAGACGGCGTCGTGGCATCGGTGGATTCCGGAGTGTTCGGAGGAATCGGAAGGGGAAAGGCGTGACCGATCGTCGGGCGATCGCGTCACGTGTCTCCTAGAGTGTAGATCGAGCGGCGCTTCGCTGCCCCGCCACCAGACGGAAGGATCGGCCGAACCCGTGAAACCACTTGAACCCACCGACTCGATCCCGGCGTCGGGCCGGCTTCTGGTCAACGCGACCGCGGCGATCGACGCGGACCGCGTCGTGGCCCCCGCGACCGTTCTGCTGGAGCGGGGCGGGATCGTCGCGATGGACACGCCCGGAGCGATCGGCGATCCGGTGGTGGATCGGCGTCTCGACGTGCGGGGAATCGTCTGCCCGGCGATGGTGAACGCCCACGCACACCTCGATCTGACCGATCTCGGACCGATTCCCTGCGATTCCGGTTTCGATGCATGGCTGGGCCGGGTCAGGGAAGGTCGTCCCGTCTCCGCGGAGGCGATCACGAGGGCGGTTCAGGCGGGTGTCCGAGCCTCGATCGCCGCCGGGGTCGCCGCGATCGGCGACATCAGCGGTGACCGCGGGCTCGTGGCGGCGAGGACGCTCGCCGAGTCGGCGCTGGCAGGCACCGCCTTCGTCGAATTCTTCGGGATCGGGCGACGCACCGACGCCGCGGTGGCGGCGATCCATCGCCTCGATGCCGACCCCGATCGGATTCGCGAATCGCCGGGGTTTCGTCTGGGGATCCAACCCCACGCCCCGTACAGCTGCGGCCCGCCGGTGTTCGTGGCCGCGGCGGAGACGGGGCGTCCGGTCTCGACGCATCTCGCGGAGACCCCCGAGGAGATCCGGTTCACGACGTCCGGCGACGGGCCGTTGCTCGAGCTGCTCCGACGAATCGGCGGGATGACCGACGAGGCGGGTGCCGTCCCGGTCTCGGGGCGTCATCCGATCGACCAGCTGCTCGAGGTCGCACCCCGGCGGCCATGGCTCGTGGCGCACCTGAACTATCCCGCGGAACCGGAGGAGGCGGAGGATTCCCGGCGACGGCGATTCGAGGCCCTCGCCGACGCCGGGATCACGGTCGCCTACTGTCCACGAGCCGCCCGATTCCTCGGCCATCCCAGGCCCGGACGCCTCGGACATCCCTGGCGAACGCTGCTCGAGGCCGGCGTCGAAGTCGCACTCGGCACCGACGGCATGCCGTGTCTCGACACGCCAGATCGGCTTGGCCCGCTGGACGAGATGAGGCGGCTTCGACCCGAGGCACCGGATCTCGATCCGCGGACCCTCGTTCGGATGGCGACGACCGCGGGCGCCCGCGGACTGGGTCTGGACCCCGGGGCCTTCATGCTGTCCCCGGGCCCCGTCGCGGGCCTGCTCGCGATCGAGACCGATCCCGCCCGGCCGGTGGAGGGACTCTTCGAGGGGACGGCGACACCGAGCTGGATCGTCGGACCGGACCGGAATGCGACCGCGATCGGGTCCGGCGACGTGGCCGACGCCCACCGGGGTCGGATACCATGAGGACGTGAGCGATTCCAACGAAGAACCCGACCTCCGCGCAGCGCTCGAGGGCGCCGCGCCGTACCCGATGGAAGCCTTCGCCTTCGTCCGGGAGGGCCTCGACCACACCGTCCGGAGCCTCCACGGCGAAATGCCGGAGGGGCCGATGGACGAGGACGACATCCAGGACCGGCATGTCGACGGGCGGCAGCTGAGCCTCGGCCTCCTCGACTACTCGATCCGCAAGTACGGGCTCATGGCCGAGGCCGTCCTGCGTCACTGGAACATCACCCGGACCGACGACTTCGGCCGGATCGTCTTCGCGATGATCGACCAGGGGATGATGAGCAGGACGGACGACGACATGCTGGAGGACTTCTTCGGGGTCCGGCCGTTCTCGGCGGCGTTTGCCCCGGCCGCGGTCAAGGAGAGCCTGCTCGAGATCCGACGCGACGAGCGTTCGGCCGACCGGAGCAGCGGCTAGGCTGCCCGGATGGAACCCACCCCTGACAAGGCGCCAGCGGGCGAATCCGACGATCCCTCGAAGCTGCACATCTGGCAGATCCAGGCGGTCCGGGACGTGCTGCTGGTCGCGGCCCTGCTCGCGATCCTCTGGCTCGGGTACGCGATGAGCGCGATCACGGTGCCCCTTCTCCTCGCGCTGGGGCTCGCCTACCTCTTCGAGCCGGTCATCGACCGCATCCAGCGACTCTTCCGGTGGTCGCGGACCGCGGCGGTCTCGCTGATCCTCGCGTTGTTCCTGCTCGGCGTGGTGACCGTCGTGGTGCCCACCGTGTTCCTCGTGATCGGACAGACCAGTTCGTTCATCTCGAGCGCGGCGAACGGACGCTACGCGGACCTCCTCGACAAGGGCGTCACCCTCCTTCCGAAGGAGATGCGGACCCAGGCCGAGGACGGCATCTCCTGGCTCGAGGAGAAGATGCCGTGGTCCGCCCGGGTGTTCGGAGACGCCCCGGCGACCGATGCGCCGGCCGATGTCGACGCCGCGTCCTCCGCTTCCGGGAAGACCGCCGCGCCGACCGCCCCGGCACCCGTCAGCGAGGCGGAGGATGCCCGGATCGAGCGGATGGTCCGGGACGAGGTCGCCCGTCAACTCTCCGGCGGCCTCGAGCTCGACCCCGTGGCGGCCGAGCGGCGGGAACGGGCGAAGAAGTTCGGCGCCTCGGCCCTCGGGGTGGTCGGCGCCGGTGCCCGCCAGGTCTGGGGACTCGTTCTGGGATCGATCGAACTTGGACTGCTCGTCTTCCTCGTACCGTTCTACTTCTTCTACTTCGCGACGTCCTACCCGCGGGTGCTCGCGTTCGGGAGCGACTTCATCCCCGACCACAACCGGGCGAGGGTCGAGCACCTCGTGCGGGAGATGGATCGGGCAGTCGCGGGCTTCGTTCGTGGCCGCCTCGTGATCAGCGCGATCCTCGGGACGATCTTCGCGATCGGCTGGCTCATCGTGGGGGTTCCGTACTCGCTGGCCCTCGGCCTGCTGGTCGGCGTGTTCTGCGCCGTGCCGTACCTCTCGGTCATCGGCGTGCCGGTCGCGGTCACGCTGCTGGCGGTCGACCAGTTCTCGCTTCCCGAATCCGAGCGGATGGTCTGGTGGGGGATCCTGGTCTGGCCGACCGCGGTCTACATGCTGGGCCAGACGCTCGACGACTGGGTCCTGACGCCGTTGATCCAGGGCAAGGTCACCAACCTGAACCCCGTCGCGATCGTGGTCGCGGTCCTCGCCGGTGGCACCCTCGCCGGCATCTACGGCATGCTCCTGGCGGTGCCCGCCGCGGCCTGCGTCAAGATCATCCTCTCGGAGGTCTTCATGCCCAGGATCCAGGCCTGGCGGCGCGGACGGGTGTCGGATCCGCTCCCGGTCGGTTGAGTCCGCGCAGGCGAGGCGGCGTGAACGCCGTGGTTCGCCCGCGTGGCGGGAGCCCCGCACGCGGACGTCGTCGCTTCAGCGACGCTTGCCCTTCTTCCGCTGCTTGTAGCCCTGCTTGACCCCGACGGTCTTGGTGGATCCCTTGCCACCGAGTCCCGGCATCCCGGGCATGCCCGGCATGCCGCCGGCGCCGGACATCTCGCGGGCGGCGTTCAACTTGCCCTTCATGCCCATGCCGGAGACCTGCTGGGTCATCTTCTGGACCATCTCGAACTGCTTGACCAGTCGGCCGACCTCGTTCGGCTGGGTCCCGCTTCCACGGGCGATGCGCCGGTTGCGGCTCTTGCTCAGGAGCTTCACGTCCTCCCGTTCCTCGGCCGTCATGGAATTGACCATGCCCTCGAGTCGATCGAACTGGGCGTCGTCGATGTCCGCGTTCTTCAGGGCGGAACCCACACCGGGAAGCATCCCGAGCAGCTGCTTCATCGGCCCCATGCGCCGAAGGGCCCGCATCTGCTTCAGGAAGTCGTTCATGTCGAGCCGCCCCTTCGAGAGCTTCTCGGCCATCTTCTCCGCCTCGGCCTCGTCGACCTCATCCCTGGCCTTCTCGACCAGGCTCACGACGTCGCCCATCCCGAGGATCCGACCCGCGATCCGCTCGGGATGGAACTCCTCGAGCGCATCGAACTTCTCGCCGATCCCGATGAACTTGATCGGCGCCCCGGTCACCTGCTTGACCGAAAGGGCGGCACCGCCCCGGGTGTCGGAGTCGAACTTGGTCAGGATGACTCCGTCCACCGCGAGCCGTTCATGGAACGCCTTGGCGCTGTTCACCGCGTCCTGTCCGGTCATCGCGTCCACGACGAGCAGGACCTGGTGGGGCGTCAGCGTCCGGTTGACCGCCTCGAGCTCCTTCATCAGCTCGTCGTTGACGTGGAGGCGACCGGCGGTGTCGAGGATGACGGCGTCGAACTTCTCCTTCCGTCCCCGCTCGACGCCCCGTCGACACACGCCCACCGCGGCACCCACCGCCTTTCCGTACTCGTCGCACCGGTCCGGTTCGCCGTGGAACGCCACCGAGCCGGAACCGGGGGCGGAGGCCTCGACGCCCTCCACCGTGATTCGAAGCTGTTCGACCGCCGCCGGACGCTGCAGGTCCGCGGCCACCACGAGCACCCGCTTGCCTCGTCGCTTGAGCAGCGCGGCCAGCTTGCCGCACGTGGTCGTCTTGCCGCTTCCCTGAAGGCCGCACATCATGAAGACGGTGGGGCCGGGCTCGACGAGCATGAGGTGCGAATCGACGGGACCCATCAGGTCGACCAGCCGCCGGTTGACGATCTCGATCATCTGCTGGCCGGGCTTGAGGCTCTGGATGACCTCGGCCCCGACGGCGTCCTCGATCACGTCTGCGCAGAACGACTTCACGACGTCGAGGTGGACGTCGGCCTCGAGCAGGGCGGTTCGAACCTCCTGCATCGCCTCCCGCACGTTGGCCTCGGAGATCCGGCCGCGGCCGGAGAGGCCTCGGAACGCGGCGTTGAATCGATCGGAAAGGGCGTCGAGCATCGATGGATCGCGGAAAGGGGGCGGCACGCGGCGAAATTCGTGGAAGGGCGACCGGTTCGCCGATCGACGCGAACCGCGGAGTATATACGCACGAATGCTTGACCCGGCGTCGCCCCACCCCGACGATGACGAGGCCGACGTCCCCGACGTCCCGCCTTCCTGGAGGAACCCAACATGTCGAATCGATTGCTCTCCTCGTCGCCGATCCTCGGGACGCGACTCCTCGTCGTGTCGGTGGTCGCAGTCGCCGTTTCCGCCGCCACCGCCCAGAGCGGTCTGGGGGCCGGCGATGCGGATCGCTCCGAGTCGCTCGCGGTGGCACCGGTGGACGTGGCCGCGGCCACGCAGCTGGCGGCCGACGCCGAGGGGCGGGAAAGCCCGCTGGCCCGGATCCGCGAGGCGATCGAGTCCAGGCTGACCGGCGATCTCGCCGCGACCCGCAAGTTCCGGATGGTGACCCGATCCCGGCTGGACGCGGTCCTCGCCGAGCAGAGCCTCGCCGCATCAGGATTCGTCGATGCCGATGATCCCTCGACCGCGAAGTCGCTTCGAATCGCGGGGGTGCGATGGCTCGCGGTGCCTCGGATCATCGACTTCGAGGACCTCACTCGAAAGCGCGGTTTCGATGGAATCGAACGGACCGTCGAAAGAAGGACCATCCGCATCGGCCTTTCGGTGGAGATCCTCGACACCACCACCGGCGTCGTGGGCGAGACCGCGACGGTCACGCTCGAACGCACCGACACCGTGGACGAGAACGATCGGGCACTCCCGAAGGGCGGGGATGCCACGAATCGACTCCTCGGCGAGATCGCTTCGGAGGTCTCGCAGACGATCTGCTGCCGGGTGCTCGACGTCGCCTATCCGGCGAGCGTCCTCGCGGTCGGCGACGGAGTGGTCACCTTCAATCGGGGTGACGGTGGCTGCGTCGAGTCCGGATCCACGTGGATCGTGTCATCGCGAGGGGAACCGCTGGTGGATCCGGACACCGGCGCGTCCCTGGGATACGACGAACGCGAACGTGGGGCGGTGGTGGTGTCGAACGTCGGACCGCGATTCTCGCGGGCCCGGATCACGGCGGGCGGCGCCGGGAAGGGCGACGTCATCCGACCCGCCCCTTCGGGCTGGTCCCCGCCCGCGGACTATGCCGCCGCGAGCGCCTTGACGGGGTCCCCGACCGAGCGCGCCCGACCCGCATCGCCCCGTGCGTCGGACGAATCGGGGGGACTCGCGTCACTCGGTCCGGTCGCCGTCTTCGTTCGCGGGAACGTCGAGGGCATGCCCTCGAACACCGCGACGGCGCTGGCGGCCAGCATCGGTGGAGCGCTCGCCGCGGAAGGCCTGGCCGCGGTCCGGCCAGCGGACATCGTCGAATCGCTCCGGCCCGGCGACGCCGATCGCGAGATCGAATCCGACGCCTCGCTCGTCCGTCTCGCCGCGGCGGTGGGGGCGCGTTCCGTCATGCTCGTCGACCTCGCGACGATGGATCGGCAGATTCGTCGAGTCGAAGTCAACGGCACGCGGACCAGCATGCGGGAGACGGTGCTCCGTGGTGGCTGGCGGCTGCTGGCGAGCGGGACGGGGGCGGCCGACGCGGGGGATTACTTCACCGTCCGTGCGGGCTCGATGGCGTCCCGCGGAGGCGGTGCCGCGCAGGTCGAGATCGACGAGGATCTCGCGGGCCGGCTCTACACCGAGACCGCCAGGACCATCGCGGGCCAGCTGCGGGCGGACGCGAGCCGACTGTCCGCCGGTGGCGACGACGCGGGACCGGATCTCGGTTATCTCGAAGTCGACGTGGTCATCGAAGGACTCAGCGTTCCGGAGATCGTCCCGGAAGGCGAGGACGGCTGGCGGATCACGGGGACGGACCTCCCGGTCCTCGCGGGCGGTGCGGAGGTCGCGTTGGACGGCTTCGTCGTCTGCACGACCCCCTGCGGCATCGCCGCCGACCGCGGCCCGCATCGCATGACCATCACCCGGAACGGGGCCGAGGCGTGGAGTCGTTCGATCATGGTCCTGCAGGGAACGGAATCCACGCCGCAGCGAATCTCGGTCGGGCTCCGGCTGGACGACGAGGAGCGGCGTCGATGGATCGAGAACGCCGCCATCTTCGAGGGATTGAAGCGCGATGCCGCCCTCACCGCGGCGGAGGTCGCGCAGATCCGGGGCTTCGCCCAGTTCCTTCGTCAGAGCGGGTTCCGGATCGACCGGCGTCGTGACGAATCGATCCGCGTCGACACGGACCAGGCCCCGGTGATCGAGCAGTGGAACTCCTTCTGGAATCGCTGGTGATCCGAGGTCGCTCGATACCCGTGATCCTCGATGCCGGCCTTCGGATCACGACGATCGCCGCACTCGGTGGATTCGCAGGCTGCGCCGACCACAATGATCGCGCCAGCGGCTACCTCGCGGATCTCGAGGCCGGGCGCTGGGACGCGGCCGTCGCATCGGCGGCCCGGGTGGCGACCGACGACACCGAACGCAACGAGATCATCGACGCGCTCGAACTCGGTACGGTCCAGCGGATCGCCGGCCGCCACGAGGCGAGCGACGCGACCCTCGGCCGGGCCTGGGACGCGATGAAGCGGGCCGCGGATCCGGGTTCACCGACCTTCGTCGAAACCCTCGCCGCGGTCGCGGTGAACGAACGCGCCCTCGACTACGTCGGGACCTCGTACGACCGCGTGATGTGCGCCACGCTGCGATCCCTCGATGCGCTGGCGTCGGGCGATCCCGGATCGGCCCGGGTCGAACTCAAACGCGCCCAGTTCGCCCAGGAGGACGCGGAGCGCAGGTTCGCGGAGCAGATCGAGGCCGCCCGGGCGCAGATGGAGCAGGACCACGACGACCTGGCCCGGATGCGGGATGATGCGGACTTCAGATCGGGCTTCGACGCCGCCTACGGTGATCTGGAGGCCCGGTTCAAGCCGTACTCCGGTTGGACCATTCCCTTCACGGACTGGCTCACCGCGGTGCTGCTCCATGTCGATGGAGCGGGTGTCGGCGACCGGAGCCGGTCGATCGATCTCCTGCGTCGGGTCCGGGGCACGCTCGGCGACAACGCCGCGATCGACTCGGACCTCGCGTTCATCGAATCGGGCCTCCGCGCCCCGCAGACCTGGGTGGTGCTCGAGAGCGGGTTCGCGCCTCGGCGTGAGGAGGTCTCCTTCCGGATCCCGGCGTTCATCCCGGAGATGCCGTTCATCGGCATCGCGCTGCCGAAGCTCGTGCAGGTCGGGGGGGCCGCCTCCGGGGCACGGATCCGGGCGGGGGACGCGTCGGTGAACACCGAGGTGATCTGCGACATGGGCAGCGTCATCGCCCACGAGTTCCAGGCCCGACTGCCGCTGATCACCGGCCGTGCCATCGCCTCCGCGGTCGCGAAGGCGGCGGCCTCGCTGGCCGCGAACCTCGCGGCCAGGGAGACCGAGAACGGCTGGGCGTTGCTGGCCACGATGGTGGCGACCAACGTCTACGGGTATGCGACGACCATCGCGGACCTTCGGACGTGGCGGACGCTGCCCCGGTACTACGCCGTGGCGAGAATCCCGACGCCGCCCGACGGAAGGGTCCGGATCGACGGCGAGGTCGGCACCCACGCCATCGACGTTCCCACCGGCCGGGACGCCATGATCGTGATCCGAAGCGTTCGAGCCGGCGGCCCCGCCATGATCCATTCCTTCCAGCTCGCGAGCGAGCCCGCGTCGCTCGCGGCGGACAACCCCGCGCCTCCGTTCCTCCGTTGAAAGGACCGTTCCCATGAAGACCACGCAGAGCCTGTCGATCGCCCTGGGGATCCTCCTGCTTTCCGGGTGCTACGCGAACACCGTCACCTCGAACCAGCGGATCCGCAAGGACGGCTGGCTCTCGACCCACGCGAACGTTCGCGTGATCCGGGAGACGGAGGTCAGCGACGATCTCCTTCGAATCGACGTCGAGGTGGAGAACACCCTGCCGTTCGACACCCGTTTCGACTACAAGTTCGAATTCCTCGACGCGGAGGGCCGGATGCTCTTCGGGCCCACCACCGGATTCCGCCAGGAACAGGTGCCCGCGGGCGCGTTCGTCACGATCACCGCGACCGCGACCGATCCCCTCGCCGCCGATTTCCGCCTGACCCTCACCAACGCCGATTGAACCGGCTTCGGAGCCCACCATGAACCACGCTCTCTCCAGTTATCCGCTCGCCGTCGCACTCGCCGTCGGCGCCTTCGGTGTCGTCGGCTGCCAGCAGAACGCCCGGGTGGTCACGGACGACCGCGACAAGATCGTCTCGATCGACCAGATCGACGTCCAGGACTGGTCGAACGCCGCCGACCAGGTCCTCCAGCAGCTCTTCGCCAGTGGCGCACTCGACACCGCCCCGGTCACGCCCGCCCGGGTCGAGGTGACGCGGGTGATCAACGACACCACCCAGCGGATCGACACCGACCTGCTCACCCAGAAGATCAAGATCGCGTTGCAGCAGTCCGGCAAGGTGGCGTTCGCCAGCAGCGACGCCCGGGCCAACGAGGTCGCCGACTACGAGGACTTCAAGGCGGGCGACGACGCCCCGCGTCTTCCCTTCTTCGTGATCAACGGCAAGATCCTCGAGATCCGCGCGTCGGCGGGGGCCACGAAGCAGTCGAGCTTCGTCTTCCAGCTCAATCTCGTGAACACGGCACAGAGCCTCGATGCCTGGAGCGGCGAGGCGGAGGTCACCAAGCAGGGGACCCGGAACGCGAAGAACTCGAAGGGATGAATCCGCCGCGCGGCGGACGGTCGGCGTCGCGATCGTCGCCCGCCGTTCGTCGCGTCAGCGGTTCCGGGCGAGCCACGCGAGCAGCCGGTCCGTCGCCCACGTGTTGATGCAGCCCTCGTTCTCGAGCCGGCCGCGTCGACCGGTGAGCACGCCGTATCGGATGAATTCCAGATGCTCCGCGCGGTGTGCGTCGGTGTTGATGGAGATGAGGCACCCCGCGTCGACCGCGGCCCGGACGTGGATGTCGCGCAGATCCAGTCGCAGCGGATTCGAATTGATCTCGAGGGCCGTTCCCCCCTCGACGGCGGCGGCGATGAGCGCCTCGAGATCGGGTTCGAGCCCCTTGCGACTCCCGATGATCCTTCCGGTCGGGTGGCCGATGATCGACACCAGCGGATGCCGCGCGGCGGCGCAGAGGCGGGCGGTGGCCACCGCCGGCTCCTGCCGGAGCGACGCATGCGGGCTCGCGACCACCACGTCGAGCATGGCAAGGACGTCGTCCTCGTAGTCGAGCGAGCCGTCGGCGTGGATGTCGACCTCGCTGCCCGCGAGCAGGCGAACGCCCTCGATCCGCGAATCCGCCTCGCGGACCGCGTCGGCATGACGTCGAAGTCGATCCACGTCGAGGCCGTTGGCCTGGGCGCTGGATCGGGAATGATCCGTGATCGCGAGCACCTCGCGGCCCGCGGCCATCGCGGCGTCGGCGAGTTCGTCGATCGAGAGCTTGCCGTCGCTCGCGGTGGTGTGACTGTGGAGTTCGGCCCGGATCGCCTCGACCGTCACCAGATCGTCGGGAATCGGCCGGTCGAACTCGTCGCGATCCACCCGGAGTTCCGGCGGAATCCAGGGGAGTTCGAGCGCCTCGTAGATCTCGGCCTCGGTCGAGGCCGCCACGGGCGCGATCCCGCGCTGCTGGGGCGGCGTCGCCTCGTCGTCCTCCGGGAACAGCCCGTATTCGTTGAGCCGCAGGCCGCGGGCGATCGCGCGTTCCCGAAGCGCCACGTTGTGATCCTTGCTGCCGGTGAAATACATGAGCGTCGCACCCCAGACCTCCTCGGGCACCACCCGGAGATCGACCTGGATCCCCTCTTCCAGACGGACCGAGGACTTGGTCTCGCCCGCGACGAGCACCCGGCTCACGCCGGGTTGCTCCCGGAACGCGACGCTGGCCGCGTCGGGATCGTCGGTGCTGACGAGGACGTCGACGTCGCCGATCGTCTCCTGCCCACGCCGAAGACTTCCCGCCCACGCCACGCGTCGCATCCCGGGCACCGCCTCCATCACCGCCACCACGCGTTCCGCGAGCGGCATCGCCACGCCGAGTCGGCGGCGGTCGCCCGCCGACTTCATGAAATCGATCGACGCCCGGATGTTGTCCAGCGTCTTGCGGCCCATCCGCGGCAGGGATTCCAGTCGCCCGTCATCGAGTGCGGCCTCGAGATCCGCCAGCGATTCCACCGACGCCTCCTGCCAGAACCGCCGAACGGTCTTCGGACCGAGCCCCGGCACCTGCATCACCGTCCGCAGCCCGTCAGGCACCTCGGACCGCAGGTCCTCGAGCTCGGGGACCGTCCCCGTGGCCACGAATGCGACGATCTTCTCGGCGCTCGACTTGCCGATGCCGTCGATCTTCTGGAGCTCGGCCAGGGCCTTCTCGCCGCGGGCGACCTCGGCGAGATCCGACGAGAGACCCTCGACGACCCGGGCCACCTTGGTGTGGGCGTTCACACGGAAGCCGTTGGCCCCGGTGAGCTCCAGTAGCGTCGCCATCTCCTCGAAGATGGCCCCGATGTCCTCGTTGCTGCTCATGCGGGCATCCTACGACCTCGCGTCCTTCAGCCCACGTCGCCGAGCCCGAGGGTGGCGCCATATCGGTCGAGCAGCCGGCGACGGAGGGTCACCGCGTCGGGACCCAGCAGTCGTGGATCCTCTTCGATCCAGGTCGAGGCGTCCTCCCGCGCGATCCGCAGGAGGTCGAGATCGGCGAGCAGATCCGCCACTCGAAAGGGGGGAAGACCCGACTGACGGGCACCGAAGAGCTCACCGGGACCGCGGATGCCGAGATCGAGTTCCGCGATCTCGAATCCGTCGTCCGTCGACGCGATCGCCTCGAGGCGGCGGCGTCCCTCTTCGGTCGTCGGCTCGCCGATCAGGGCGCAGACCCCGCGGGCGGTCCCCCGACCGACCCGACCCCGGAGCTGGTGAAGCTGGGCGAGTCCGAACCGTTCCGCGTGCTCGATCACCATCACCGTCGCGTTCGGGACGTCGACCCCCACTTCGATGACCACGGTCGCCACGAGGACGTCGATCTCCCCGGCGCGGAACCGGGTCATCACCGCTTCCCGCTCATCGGGCTTCATCCGCCCATGGACGCCGCCGAGACGAAGTCCAGCCAGCGGACCCGACTCGAGCATCGCGCGGTGATTCTCGACGTCCGCGAGGCCGGCGTCGGATTCCTCGACCGCCGGCACGACCACGAAGCCCTGCTCGCCGAGCGCGACGCGATCGGCGAGGAATCCGTAGACGTCCGAGGCCTTGCCCGGCGTGACGACCCGGGTGACGGTGGGCGATCGTCCCGGTGGCAGTTCCCGGATCGCCGAGACGTCGAGATCGCCGAAGACCGTGAGCGAAAGCGTCCGGGGAATCGGCGTCGCGGTCATGACGAGCAGGTGCGGAACCCGGCCGTCCCGATCGGGGCGACGCAGGCGGGACCGCTGTTCCACCCCGAATCGATGCTGCTCGTCGATGATCACGAGGGCGAGATCGGCGAATTCGGTCCCCTCGGAGAGGAGGGCGTGGGTCCCGACCAGGAGTTGCTGCCGTCCGTCGCGGATCCGCTCGAGCAGGGACCGTTTCTCGGCGGCCGGCGTGGAACCGGTGAGAAGCCCGATGTCGATCGACGCGCCCTCGAGCATCCTTCCGATCGACGCATGATGCTGTTCCGCGAGGATCGAAGTCGGCGCCATCAGCGCCGCCTGATGACCGTGCGCGGCGGCGAGCAGCATCGCGTGGACCGCGACGGCGGTCTTGCCGGCGCCCACGTCCCCCTGCAGCAACCGATTGGTGGGGATGCTTCTCGCGAGGTCGTCACCGATCTCTCGACACACCCGGATCTGGTCCGGCGTCAGGTCGAAGGGAAAACGATCGCGGATGCGGGCCTCGATGCCCGGCGTCGTTTCCAGGGAGGCCGCGGTGAGCGTCGACCGAAGATGCCGGCGTTTCATCATGACCCCGAGCTGCAGCAGGAAGAGTTCGTCGTAGGCGAGCCGTCGGCGTCCGTCGGCGGCATCACGATGCGATTCGGGACGGTGGATCGCCCGGTAGGCCTCGCCGAGCGGCCGAAGGGCCCGGGCGTGCCGGAATCGCTCGGGAAGGGGATCTTCGAGCACCGCCGTGACGGGCTCGAGGATCGCCTCGACGAATTCCTCGATGCGTCGACTCGGGAGATCCTCGCTGGCCCCGTAGACCGGCCGGAGGCGGGCGTCCCGGGCGGGGGGGTCCGCGGCATCGTCGATCGTCCGCCACTGGGGATTCGCGAGCTGGAGGTAGCCGCGGTACCGCTTCGCCCGGCCCTCGGCCACCACCGACAGCCCCGGCCGCAGCTTGTTCCGGAGCCAGGGCGCGTTGAACCAGACCAGCTGGATCCGACCCGAGTCGTCCTCGAGGGTCGCCTCGATCCTCGGCCGGCGGCCGGGCGGGATCTTGATCGCCGCGATCTCCCCGCGGACCGCGACGTTCGCGGTCGTCCCGTCCTCGTCGGGAATGGAGGCGTCCACCTCGGCGATCGAGGCCTCGGCATGCTCCTGTTCGTAGCGGATCGGGACGTGATCGAGGAGATCGCCGACCGTATGGACCGCGAGTCGCTGCAGGATCGCCGCGGTCCTCGGGCCCACGCCGGGAACGGCTTGGATCGGGTCGTCGCTCTTGATCGCTGGAACGTCGGTCATCTGGGATCCGGTGCGGCTCGCTTCGGAGACGTAGCATACGCCCGTGGCGTCCAGACCCCCGAAGAACCGACGATCGCTCAACGACGCGATGCTGTTCCTGCAGTCCGCGGGAGACGACGTCGACGCGCCCGCGGAGCCGTCGACGCCTCGGCCGTATTCGGTCCGCGAGGCGGTGACGCTGCTCAATCGCTCGCTGAAGGAGATCGACGGGGGTCGGGAGATCAGCATCCTCGGCGAGGTCGGCTCCCCCCGGCTGGCCGACCACTGGTACTTCACGCTCAAGGACGGCACCGATGCGCAGATCAGCTGTTCGTTCTTCGCGCAACGGCGACGGCTCGACCGCGACTGCGCCACGCCGGAACTCGGGCGGATGGTGGTCGCCACCGGCCGGCTCGAATACTGGGATCGTGGTGGTCGACTCTCGCTCATCGTGAGCCGGCTGCGGGCCGAAGGCGAGGGGGATCTCCACCAGCGTTTCGAACGGCTCAAGGCGACGCTCGCGGAGGCCGGGTACTTCGATCCGGCGGCCCGACTCCCGATGCCCGAGTTCCCCCGAAGACTCCTCATGATCACCAGCCGGGACGGGGCCGCTCGCCGCGACGTCGAGGCGACGGCTCGACAGCGCTGGCCCGGATTCGAGGTGCTGATGCATCACGTCCCGGTGCAGGGCGCCCCGGCGACCCCGCGGATCGCACGGGCGATCCACGCGGCGCGCGACCGGGCCGCCGCCCTCGGCGTGGATGCGATCGTGCTGACCCGCGGCGGGGGGAGCATCGAGGATCTGTGGTGCTTCAACGAACGTGAAGTGGCCGACGCCATCCACGATTCGCGGCGACGGGCGATCGAACGACACCGGGATGGGGGACCGTCGCCGGTTCCCTTGATCGCCGCGATCGGACACGAGACGGACACCTCCATCGCGGAACTGGCCGCGGACGCCCGCGCATCGACGCCGACGCAGGCCGCGATGCAGCTGGTGCCGGACGCCCGGGAGCATCGCGGGGTGCTCGACGCGCGACTGGAACGACTTCGAATGCTGGTCGCCGCGCGGCTCGAACGCGCCGACGCCAGGCTCGCGTCCTCCGCCCGCCACGAGCTGCTTCGACGTCCGGAACGCCTGGTCGACCCCCATCGGCGCCGGATCACGACCCTCGCCGCACGGCTCGAGGCCGCGGTCGCGGGCCGGCTCGCCGCCGCCGCCACGAGGACGACCCGATCCGAAGCGCGACTCGGATCGGTGTCCCCCCGGAGTCGGACCGAGGTCGCGGCCGGTCGCATCGATTCAGCCGACCGCCGGCTCCGGCTCGCGATGTCCACCGCCCTCCAGCGGCGGCGGGTCCTGATCGAACATGCGGGTCGCCGCCTTCGCGCGGTGGGGCCCGAACAGGTCCTCGACCGCGGCTATTCGCTCACCCTGGACGCGACCGGCCGACCGCTCCGGGACTCGGCCGACGTGCAAGCCGGTGCGGTGGTGACGACACGCCTCGCTCGTGGCGGATTCGAGGCGACCGTCGATCGGCGACTGGAGGAGCGGGAGTCCGGCCCCGGACCCTGATAGAGTCCCGGCATGGCGAAGAAGACCCGCAGGAAGAACGAGGACCAGCCGGCCGAGCCCCCTCGCTTCGAGGAGGCCGCGTCGGAGCTCGAGACGATCATCGATCGGCTCGAGGAAGGCGACATCCCGCTCGAGGAGAGTCTCGAGGCGTATGGTCGGGGTCGCGAACTGCTGGCCCGGTGCCGATCGATCCTCGACGCCGCGGCGACGGAGATCGCGGAGGTCGACCTCGAGACCGGGGAAGCCGCCTCGGACGAGGACGCCTGAGGACATGGTGCGATCCCCCGGAATCGACGGTCCGGGTGAAAGGCCTCGCCGATGACGACGCTCGCGCTCGTGGGAACCCTTCCCGACTGGATGGTGATCTGGTCGCCGCGAATCGCCACCGCGTTCTTCCTCTTCGCGTTCGGGGCGTCGGTCGGAAGCTTCCTGAACGTCGTCGTCTACCGGCTGCCGACCGGTCGAAGCGTCGTCAGTCCGCCGAGTCGATGCCCACGCTGCGGCTGGCGACTCACCTGGAAGGAGAACCTCCCGGTCATCGGCTGGCTGCTGCTCCTCGGACGCTGCCGCCGTTGCCGAGGCCGGATCAGCGTCCAGTACCCACTGGTCGAACTGCTGATGGGATGCGTCTTCGCCACGACCTACTTCGCCGTCTTCTGGCCGCCGCGGGGATCCTGGATCGCCGGGATCGGCGGGGACTGGTGGACGATCTCGGGTTTCGGGGTCGCCTGGCCCGCCTACGGGGTGATCGTGGCGCTGCTCAGCGCCCTCGTCGCCGCGACGATCGTGGACGCCCGGACCTTCCTGATCCCCGCGGGCATCACGACCGCGATGACGATCGCGGCGTTCGCCGGATGGGGCCTCCAGTCACTCCTCTCCTCGCGTACCACCGCCGACTTTCCGCTTCCGCTCGCGAGCTGGCCGGTGGTCTCGATCGTCGGCGGCGCGGCGATCGGCACCGTCGTCTCCTGCTTCCTGCTTCAGACCGGTCGGCTCCGACGAAGTTTCGAGGACTACGAGGAGTACGTGCCGGAGGGGGACGTCCTCGCGGAGTATCCGCACGGACGACGGGAGATGGGCGTCGAGATCCTCTTCCTGCTGCCGATCGTGATCGGAGGTCTCCTGGGCTGGGCCCTGTTCCGATCGCTCGCGCCGGATGGAGATCCACCCATGCCGCTCGCGGTACTCGGCGCATCCGGATTCGGCTGGTTCGTCGGCGGTGGGCTCGTGTGGGGGATCAGGATCCTCGGAACACTGGCCTTCGGCCGCGAGGCGATGGGCATGGGCGACGTCCACCTGCTCGCCGGAATCGGCGCCGCACTGGGATGGATCGACCCCATCCGGGTCTTCTTTCTCGCACCTTTCATCGCCCTGGCGTGGATCGCGGTGACCCGCCTGGCAGCCTCCATCCGGGGCCGTTCGACGCGGGAACTCCCGTACGGACCGCACCTTGCCGCCGCCACCGTGCTGGTGCTGGTCGCCCGGCCGTTTGTGGATGAACTGCAGCGCATGCTCCTGCAGCCCCCGAATTGACGGCACCGCGATACACTCGGGCGGCGATTCCGAAAAGACCCGGACTCGCTCGGATTGTGATACCCGCGGGGCCGCGGACGCCCCCGAGTCAGGGAAGACCCTTCGAAGCGGTACGCCGAAGGTGATTACGGAAGGATTCAACGACATGCACGGACGACTCATGCTCATCGGCGTGCTCGCCGCCGCCTCTTCGATGGCCGGCTGCGACACGGGGAACAAGACCAACCAGCAGGCGCTGCTCGAGGAGAACCGGGAGCTCCGCGACAACCTCGCCAGCACCCAGCAGAACCTCGACGACGCCGAGGCACGCAGCCGCCAGCTCGAGTACGAGCTGGGCGAGGCCCGATCCCTCGCCGAGGAGAACGCGGCCCAGCCGGTCGCGACCGCGTTCGGCCCCGGTGTCGAAGTGTTCCAGACCGGCGGCGAGATGATCGTCCGGATCGACGGAGACGTCCTGTTCGACTCCGGTCGGACCTCGCTCAAGAACGCGGCCAAGTCCACGCTCAAGAACATCGCGAACGAGGTTCGCCGAAGCTTCCCGAACGCGAAGGTCCGGATCACCGGATTCACCGACACCGATCCCATCAAGAAGTCGGGATTCAAGTCGAACTACCACCTCGGCTTCGAGCGGGCCTACGCGGTCGGCCGATTCCTCGACGCCCAGGGCTTCGATGACGCGGCGATCAGCTACGCCACCTTCGGGCCCGACGTTCCACTCGGATCGAAGTCGAAGAGCCGACGCGTCGAGGTCTCGGTCATCACCGACGAGTGAAACCGGGGTTCGAGGCAGCCGATCGAATCGACGACGGGACCGCGGCCTGCGCCGCGGTCCCGTCGTCCATCAATCGAAAGGCCCGGAATCCGGACGAGGCCGCGACGGGCCACCGCGCACGTCCGGTCGCGTCTAGAACTCGATCTTGACGCCTTCGGCCTTGATCGCCTCGATCAGGCTCTGGAGCGTCGCGAGCGTGACGTCCAGCCGTCTGGCCGCGTCGTCGAGATCCTCGTAGAGCGCGGGGTCCTTCAGGAGCCGTCCGACCGTTCCCTCGCCGTCACCGACCTGCCGGATCACGCCCCGGACCTCCTCGAGCGTCCGATCGACGGAATCCGCGGTCGCGCCGAGCCGGACCAGCAGCGCCGGGGCCTCGCGCCCGAGATCGGTCGCCAGTTCGCTCGCGGCGACGGCGGCCGCCGAGGCCCGTTCGATGAAGAGGTTCGCCTTGAAGACCGCCTGGCGGGCGTCCTCCTGGAGCTGCTCGTCCGCGAGCCAGTCGCCCGCGACCTGGAAGGCGCGTTCGGCCTCCGCGAGCGTCCGGTTGATGCGGACCACCGAGGCGGCCAGTCCGGCTTCGTCATCCGCGTCCGCGGCCATCATCTCGTTGATCCGCCGCCCGAGATCGCCGTAGATTCCCGCGAGCGCACCGACTTCACGGAAGCTCTCGGTCACGGGAATCATCTTGGAGTCGAGCGCCTGCACCAGCGACTCGTCCAACGACCGGAACTCGCCCGCGAGGATCGGGACCTCGCTCGGATCGAAAACCGCACGTCCCTCGACGGGATCCAGCGACATCATCGCCAGCCGGGTGCCGCCGCCGATCAGCGCGGTCTCGACCTGGACGAGGTGGTCCACCGGGATCCTCACCCACTCGTCGAGGCGGCACACGAGCCTGACCGGCAGGCGAGACTCCATCTCGAGCGTGACCTGTTCGACCACGCCGACCGGCACGCCGTCGAGCGTGACCTGGCTGCCGTAGCGGAGTCCGCCGGCACGGTTGAGGCGGACGGTGATGTCGTAGGCGTCCCGAGTCATCTCCCGGAGCGAGCCGAACGCGAGCAGCATCGTGACGCAGGCCGCGATGCCCGCGATCGCCGCCAGACCGATGATGGCATCCCTGTACCTGTCGTTCATGTCCGGAGTCTCTCAGGTTCGGCCGGATCGTGCGCGACCGCGTCGCCCGCCGGACTCGCGTCCATCTCCCGACCCTCGAGGAACGCCCTCGCCACCGGGTCGGTGGTGTGGCGCATGGTGTCGGGCGTGCCATCGAGGTGCACGCGGCCTTCGTGGAGGAGGACCATCCGATCCGCGACCTGGAATGCGGAGTCGAGATCGTGGGTCACGACGACGCTGGTGATGCGAAGCTCCCGCTGGAGGCGGACGATGAGGTCGTTGATCACGTTCGCCCGGATCGGATCGAGTCCGGTCGTGGGCTCGTCGTAGAGGACCATCTCGGGCTCGAGCACGATCGCCCGGGCGAGACCGACCCGCTTCCGCATGCCGCCCGAGAGTTCCGCGGGCATCTTGTCGAGCGCGTCCGCGAGCCCGACGCGGTCGAGGGTCTCCCGAACCCGGACCTCGAGATCCGGACCCGCCTGGCCGGTCTCCAGCAGCGGAAAGGCGACGTTGTCCCGGACGGTCATCGAATCGAAGAGGGCGGCCCCCTGGAAGAGGAAGCCGATTCGCCGTCGAATCGGTCGCAGGCCGCGTTCGTTCATGCGGTCGGTTCGCGTGCCGTGAAAGCGGATCTCGCCTGAATCCGGACGAAGCAGGCCGACGATGTGCTTGAGGAGCACGCTCTTCCCGCATCCGCTCGGCCCCATGACCACGAGGGAGCCGCCGGTCTCGACGTCCAGATCGAGTCCCCGCAGCACGGCCCGCCCGTCGAAGGCCTTTTCGATCCCCCGGAGCGACACGATCGGTGGAATTGGTTCCTCGGGGGCGTTCGGCATGGCACTATCATCTCCGCAGGAGCGCAGGATGCAAACACGTCCCGACACGACGACCGGCGGCGGAACCGAGGGGGCGTCCCTCCCCGCGGGCATCGACAGTGACGCGGTCGTCACCCACGAAGGCCCCGTGATCCGGGTCGAGCGCCGCGAGTTCGAACACGGAGGTCGCCGGATTCGGAAGGACGTGGTCCGTCATCCGGGTGCGGTCACGGTGATTCCGGTCGACGCGGACGGCGACGTCCTGATGGTCCGGGTCGGGCGCCTTCCCGTCGGGAGGATGCTGCTGGAGTTCTGCGCAGGCAAGCTCGAGCCCGGGGAACGTCCCGAGCTCGCGGCGGGACGCGAGCTCGAGGAGGAGGTCGGCCGACGCGCGGCCGGCATCCGGCCGATCGGTTCCTACTGGACGAGTCCCGGTTTCTGCGACGAGCGGATGCACGCGTTCGTGGCGACCGGACTCGAGCCGGTCCCACGCCGGCTCGAACCGGGAGAGGAGATCGAAGTCGTCCGGATGTCGCCCGCCGCGATCGATGCGGCGATCCTGGACGGGGAGATCGACGATGGGAAGAGCATCACCGCATGGCACCTCTTCAAGGGCGGACGCTCGGGAGGTGATCGTTGGCCGGAATGAAGATGAACGACGGCCGACCGACCGGCGGCGGACTCGAGGGTTCGGCCTCGATCCCGAGATTCGGCGACCCCCTGACCTGGTCGGTTCCGGTCCTGAGACTCGGCGACACGGTGGTGAGGGCGCACGCCGTGCTGCTCGGCACCATCGTCACCATCCTCTTCCGAGCCGGTTGGTTCGCCGGTGATTCCAGTTTCCTGCTCGGTCCGCTGCCCGCCGCCGTCTTCGTCTCGTCCCTCTGCGCCTGCGTCCTCCTCCACGAGGTCGCCACGCTGGTGGTCGCCCGTCGGCTCGGTGGCGGCATGCCGGAGCTCGTCCTGCAACCGCTCGGCGGCATGGAACCGATCGCGATGCCGGAGGACTGGCGGTCCGCGCTGCTCATCTCGGTGACCGGCCCGCTGGTCACGCTGGCGATCTCCGGGGCCGCGATGACCGGGCTCCTGTTGAGCACCAGTGTCGCACCGTCCCCCAATCCCTTCGGGTTCACCGGCATCTACTCCCCGGAGATCGCGACCTCGGCGTGGCTCGAATCGCTCTACCTGTTCGGCGTCGCGGCGATCCTGGTCAGCGGGGCCAACCTGGTCCCCGCGTCCCCGTTCCGGGGGGGCGCCATCCTCGAGGCGGTCATGCGGCCGCGGGTCGGCCATGCCCGGGCCCGGCGCTACGCCCATCGCATCGGCATCGCCGCCGCGCTCACCCTCGGGCTGGTGGGCGTCCTCGGGCTCAACGCGGTGCTCGTGCTCGTGGCCCTGCTCGCGGGCGCCTGTCTCCAGCGGGAGCATCGTCGCCTCGAGGCCGTCGCCGACGCGGTGGGCGGTGGAGATCCCGAGGTGGTGGACCTCCGACTCGACGCGCTGATGGACCAGCAGTCCGCCGAGGCGGAAGCGGAGGAGGAGCGTCGACGCCGTGAACGGGAGATCGCCGAGCTCGACGCCGCGGAACTCGAGATGGACCGGATCCTCGCGAAGATCAACGCGGAGGGAATCGGGTCGCTCGACGCGAAGGAACGAGCGGAGCTCGACGCCGCGACGAAACGACGGCGGGATCGGGCCGATTCCGACCGCTGATTCGTTCGCGGGTTAGAATCGGCCCCACATGGGCGTCTACGATCGAGACTATGCGAGACCCGGCAACGATCCGGGGGGATTCCGATCCCCGGTCGGGGGAGGCGGTCCGCGTCACTGGTCCATCAATCGCTGGCTGATCACGATCTGCGTGGCGGTGTTCGTCCTCGACCAGTTCCTCCCGGCCACGATCGCACCGCTCCGATCGATGGCACCCGGCCTGCCCGAGGGTGCGGTCCTCGACCCCGTCGATCGGACCGCGCTCCGGCTTCCGTCGCTGGGCCAGCTCCGCGAGGGACAGTGGCCAATCTTCACCGCCGCCCCGAACGGTGGCCGGCCCGCCGCGATGAAGGGACTCCCGGCGAATCCCCGAGGGTTCTACTCACTGCCCATCGTCGAGATGACCGAGCAGGGACCGGTCCCCGCGACCGGGACCTACACCACGCGCGACGAGGAGGGGAACACCCGCAAGGGGACGGTCCGGCTCTTCGAAGAGGTGGCGATCAAGGGACCGATCTGGTCCTACGGCTACTTCTCGACCGCCCGGGCCCTGCTTCAACTCGACGAATTCTGGGGCCTGCGCGGCTTCGAATTCTGGCGCTTCATCAGCTTCCAGTTCCTGCACGCCAACCTGACGCACCTGCTGTTCAACATGATCGGGCTGTACTTCTTCGGGAGCATGGTCGAACAGTACCTGGGACGAAAGCGGTATCTCGCCTTCTACCTCCTCTGCGGCATGGCGGGGGCGGGCGCGTACCTGCTCCTCAACTTCTTCGGATGGACCGCGCTGCAACTGACCGGCCGGGAGTTCCCGGTGCTGCTCGTCAACGACCCGGGCCTGCCGCTCGTCGGTGCGAGCGCCGGCGTGTTCGGCGTGGTGATCGCCTCGGCCTTCCTGATGCCGACCGCCAGGGTGCTCCTGTTCTTCGTCATCCCGATGCGGCTCTCGACGATGGCCTACGGCCTGGTCGGGCTGGCCCTCTTCTCGGTCGTCTTCGGAGGTGACAACGCGGGCGGCGAAGCGGCCCACATCGGCGGGGCGGTCGCGGGCTTCTGGCTGATCCGTCATCCCCACAGCCTCCACGGGTTCTTCGACTTCCTGGGTCGATACGACCCGACGAGCCGCAGCGGCGCGGCCTACCGCGCAGGCAGGGCGCGGGCCTCCGGGGCGTCGAAGGTCGCGGACGCGGAGATCGATCGCATCCTCGCGAAGATCCACGCCGACGGGTTGCAGAGTCTGACCTCGAAGGAGAAGAAGACCCTCCGCGAGGCCTCCAGACGTTGAGCGGTCCGCTCCGATTCACCATCGATTCCCGCTGCTCCACGAACGCGGCGCGGACCGGGACCGTGAGCACGCCGCACGGCGACTTCAGCACGCCGGCGTTCATGCCGGTCGCGACCGCGGCGGCGATGAAGGGGGTGCTCCCGACCCAGGTGGTCGGGACCGGCGCGGAGATCGTGCTCAACAACGCGTACCACCTCATGCTTCGTCCCGGGACCGAACTGCTCGAACGATTCGGCGGCAGTCATCGCTTCATGCGGTGGGACGGCCCGATCCTGACCGATTCCGGCGGCTACCAGGCCTTCTCGATGTCCGACATCAACGCCATCGACGAGGACGGGGTCACCTTCAAGTCGTTCGTCGACGGGGCCAAGGTCCACCTTGGGCCGGAATCCTCGATGGCGGTCCAGAACGCGATCGGCGCCGACATCATCATGGCCTTCGACGACTGCCCGCCCTCGCCGCACGCACGACACGGATCGGGAAGCCCTCGAACACGGATCCCGACGCCGAAGGACTGGCAGGCGAGGCTTCGCACCGCGAACGATCGGACGATCCGCTGGCTCGAACGATGCGTCCGGGCCCATCGCCGGCCCGACGAGCAGGCCCTCTTCGGCATCGTCCAGGGCGGGACCGATCTCGATCGCCGCGCCGCGTCCGTCGACGGCGTCTGCGGAATCGACCTTCCGGGCTACGCGATCGGTGGGGTGGCGGTCGGGGAGGGGCCGGAACTGATCCGGGAGATCGTGGAATTCACCGCGCCGCGACTTCCCGACGATCGTCCGCGATACCTGATGGGCGTCGGATACGAGCGGGACATCGTGATGGCGGTGGCGGCCGGCGTGGACATGTTCGACTGCGTCCTGCCCACTCGAAACGGCCGAATGGCGTCCGTGTTCACCACCCAGGGGCCGATCCGGCTCCGACACGCCCGATTCCGGGAGGATCCGGGGCCCATCGACCCCGGCTGCGACTGCCCCGCCTGCGGAGGCGGTTTCAGCCGTGCGTATCTCCGTCATTGCTTCTTCGCCGGGGAAATGCTCGGGCCCATTCTCTGCAGCCTGCACAACCTCCGGCACTTCCAAAGGCTGCTGCTGGACATCCGAGCCGCGATCCGGGATGATTCCTGGTCTTCGCTCGCCGGCCGATGGCCGGTCCTCGACGCCCCCGACGGCCTTCGGAAGGCCGCTGACGGGTCGTCGGTCGCATCGTCCCCTGGCGATGCGGAGCAGGATCCCGATGCCGAAGGCCCGTCGCACCCATGATCGCCAACCACCAAGCAGACCTCGTGATCTCGTTCCCACCGGTGATGTTCGCCCAGGACTCCCCCCCGCTCGGTCGGCAGGGGACGGGCACGATCGCCGGCGATGGCGCCGCCGGTGGCGACCCCGCCGCGGGCCAGGCGGAGCCCGGAGGCGGTGACTTCCTCCTCTTCATGTTCCTTCCGCTCATCCTCGTGATGATCCTGTTCAGCGTCTTCGGCCAGCGCAAGGAACGGAAGAAGCGGGAGGCGCTGCTGAGCAGCGTGAAGAAGCACGACCGGATCCGCACCATCGGAGGCGTGATCGGGTCGGTGGTGGAGCTCGACACCGAGACCGTCGTGCTCAAGGTCGACGAAAGCAGCAACACCCGAATGACCTTCGCCCGAGACGCCGTCCAGCAGGTCCTCGAGTCCGAATGATCCGGACCGGCGCCCGCCGGCTCGATCCAGACCACGTTCCTCCGTCGCACCAAGCAACGTCCGCCGATCTCCCCAATGAAGAACTACATCCCCCTCTGTCTCGTCCTGATCGGCCTGATCGTCGGCGTCTGCGCCTGGGCGGTCTATCCACCGAAGACGAAGATCCGCCTCGGCAAGGACCTCCAGGGAGGCGTGAGCCTGATCTACGCCGTGAAGGTCGCCGACGACTCGGATCCGGACGAGGTCCTTGCGCAGACCATCGACGTGCTCAAGCAGCGGGTGAATCCACAGGGAATCCTTGACATCGCGATGCAGCCGGTCGGTCGGGACCGGATCGAAGTGGTGATGCCGCTTCCCAACGACGACGTCCGGGCGCTGCAGCAGACCTATCGCGACGCGCTCGAGGAGCTTCTCGCGGTCTCCCGCATCCGGCCGAGCCAGCTGGAGGCGGCGTTGGAGGCGGGCGACGCGGCGGAGCGCTTCGGCGGCACCGATGCGCGGAAGGCGGAGTTCGTCCGACTGCAGACGGCGTGGAACGACGCCCGCGAAGCCCGGGCCACGCTCGCGGTCGCGGAGGCGGCGGACCCCGTCGATCCGGTCGCGATCGACGCCCTCCTCGATCGGATCGCGCGGTCNGAGATCACGGTCGAGACGCTCGAGAACGCGATCCTCGCNCAGACCTTCGGGGACGACCGGCTCTTCAACATCCTCGCGCTCGACGGGGTGGCCAGGAAGCGGGGCGCGGACGGNGAANTCGACGCNTCGACCAGCGAACGGGCGATCGCCTTCTCGGAACTGGAATCGGAGTTNCCCCACCTCCGCGCCGAGATCGANCGGCTTCGCACGACCTACGCCGCCTTCGAGTCCCGACGAACCGGCCTCGACGATCCCGAGGACCTGAAGCGGCTCCTCCGCGGGGCCGGCGTGCTCGAATTCCGGATCGCGGTCCGGGACGGCGCGATGGACGTCCCGGTGACCCTGCTTCGTGAACAGCTCGCCGAGCGGGGACCGAACAACACGGATTCGCCGATCGCCCGCTGGTTCGCGATCAACGACCTCAAGCAGTGGACGGACGAGGACAAGCCGGAGACGCTCGAGGCGCTGCTGGCGGATCCGACCTCCTACTTCAAGAATCGATACGGCCTCGTCGCGGCGGAGAAGGACGGGAAGCAGTACGTGCTGCTCTACGTCACGCCCGAGAAGAGCATGACCCACACCGACGGCGACTCGTGGGCGATCCGTCGCGCCAGTCGATCGATCGACGATCTCGGCCGGCCAGCGGTCGCCTTCGGCCTCGACAGCGCCGGGGGCGCGAGGATGCGACGCCTGACGTCGCCGAACGTGAACCAGCCGATGGCGATCGTGCTCGACGGCGAGGTCTACACGGCGCCGAACCTCAACTCCGCGATCGGTTCCAGCGGCATCATCCAGGGCAACTTCGGGGAGGCGGAGATCACCTACCTGATCCGCGTCCTCGCCGCCGGCAGCCTCGAGGCCAGGCTCAGCAGCGAACCGATCTCGACCAGCATCCTCGGACCCGCCATCGGCCAGGACAACCTCGTCCGCGGTCTCCAGGCGGTCGCGATCTCGGTCGGCATCGTCGCGCTGATCATGATCCTGTACTACTTCGGGGCCGGAATCATCGCGGTCATCTCCCTCATGATCAACGCGGTCATGATCTTCGGGATCATGGCGATGATCGACGGCACCTTCACGCTGCCGGGGCTCGCGGGAATCGCGCTCACGGTCGGAATGGCGGTCGACGCGAACGTCCTGATCTTCGAACGAATCCGCGAGGAACTCGTCAACAACGAGGAGGAGCTGCGCGATGCGATCAGGCTCGGGTTCGGCAAGGCGGCGAGCGCGATCCTCGACGGCAACATCACCAACCTGATCGTCTGCTTCATCCTCTACCAGACCGCGGCGACGGAGGTGAAGGGGTTCGCACTGACGCTCTCGATCGGCGTGCTGGCCACGCTCTTCACCTCGCTCTTCGTCAGCCGGGTGCTCTTCACGATCTGCACCGAGGTCTTCAAGATCCGGTCGCTTCCGATGCTGCCGACGGTCTTCCCGACCATCCACCGCCTGCTCGAGCCGAAGATCGACTGGATCTCGCTCCGTGGGCCGCTGCTCCTGCTGAGCGTGATCCTCGCGGTGGGCTCGCTCGCCCTCTTCTTCTCCAGGGGCGCCGACGTCCTCGAGACGGAGTTCCGAGGCGGCGTGAGCGTCAAGATGACGACCCGGGCCGCGAATCCCGGCGAGCTTGCAGGCACCGAACGCGATCTCGCGGGCCGACTCCTCCTGGCCCGGTCCGACGTCGAGGACCGGATCCACGCCATCGGGGACGAGAACCCCGACGATCCGACGCTCGCCCAGCTCTCGAACGCCACCGTCCTCACCGTCGGCACCACGACGGCCGGGAGCGAGGCCGCCAGTTTCCAGGTGAAGGTCGCGAACCCACCCGGAATGGACGAGGACCAGAACATCGCGGACGGGATCGTGTCCGCCATCGTCGACCGGTTCGGGGACGAACTGGCGGTGACCCAGCCGGTGCGGTTCGCCGCCGAGGGCGACCCCGACCACAGCGGCCACACCTACTCCCTCGAGCGGAAGACGCTCGGCGAATCGATCGGCCGGGACGGCGCCGGGATCGCGGTGGACGCGTTCCGAGGCGGCGTGGCGGTGGTGATCGAAGGCATCACGCCCCCGATCACGATCGAGGACGCCGCGGAGCGGATCAAGCGGATGCGGAACCAGCCCGACTTCGCGGACACCGCGGGCCGGGAGGTCGAGGTGGTCGCGCTCGACCGGCTCCAGGACGGCGGTCACCGCGACATCGCGGTGATGGTCTTCGACGACGCCCTCTCCAGTTTCGAGGTCGCGCTCGGCACCTGGGACCGCGGACTCGCGCAGCGCGAGTACGAGCTTCTCCAGGCGGCGCTCACCCGGGAGGCCAGCCTCGACCAGTCGAGCTTCTCGCCGAAGGTGGCCCAGAACCTCGCCGCGAGCGCGATCGTCGCCGTGATCCTCAGCCTGCTCGGCATGCTCGTGTACATCTGGTTCCGCTTCGGCTCGCTCCGGTACTCGGTGTGCGCGATCGCCGCCCTCGTCTTCAACATCAGCATATGCCTCGGCGCGATCGCCCTCAGTCTCACGATCGGGGAATCGAGCATCGGAGGATTCCGGCTGCTCGACGAGTTCCGGATCGACCTGAACGTGGTCGCCGGGCTGCTCACCATCGTGGGCTACTCGCTGAACGACACGATCGTCATCCTCGACCGGATCCGGGAGAATCGCGGGAAGCTCAGCTACGCCTCGCGCGGCGTGGTCAACAATTCGATCAACCAGACCTTCAGCCGGACGATCATGACCAGTGGCACGACGATCACCTCGGCGATCGTCCTCTACTCCCTGGGAGGGACCGGAATCCGACCCTTCGCGTTCACGTTCTTCGTCGGACTGGTCGCCGCGACCTATTCCTCGGTCGCGATCGCGGCACCGCTGACCTGGAGCGTGGGCGTCAAGGAGACCGAGGACTCCAAGCCCCCGGATTCGACATCGCTCTCGACCGGCTGACGCCGGTCGGGGGCATCCGAGCGTCGACTCGCCCGACACGCGAACCCGGCGCAGATCCATCGGCCGCCTGAGGCTGGCCGACGCAGACGAGAGGCCTTCTCATGAACAGCGGAATCCGACTCACCGTGGCCCTGCTGCTGGTGGCGTTCATCGGCATCGGCTTCTACTTCGCGAGCCTCGAGGACGCCGACGGTCCCAAGGATGCGGACATCACCCGCGACCCCGATCCGGCGCGATTCGCGGTGGTCGAACCGGTCGCACCCGTGGAGGCGGCTTCGGAACCGCCGGCGATGCCGGAAACCACCGACGCGGACAACGACGATCCCGATCCCCTCGGCCTGACGCCCGCTCCGGGGATCGAGGACGAGATCGCGTTGGAGACCCCCGCCGAGACGGTCGAAACCGACGGGATCCCGGAAGACCCGACCTCGCCGGAGGCCGTGACGACGGAAGAGGCGACGGACCTCGGATCGGTCGAAGTCGTCGCGGCGGAGACGGCGATCGAGCCCGCGGCCCCGGCCTACGGTCCGAGTCGCGGCGTCCGCGCATCGGGGATCTACCTGCTCAAGGTGGTTTCACCGGAGGATTCGAGAATCGACGTCGAGGCGGCCCGCTCGAGCCTGCGATCCTCGATCGATCCCCGCCCGGCCGGCCCGACCGGGACCGCGTGGGTGCCCATCGCGGACTGGTGCTCGATTCGTGGCGACGGCGAGCTCCAGGGAATCCTTCTCGGAACCCGCCCGACACCGGACGGCGAGGCCCGCTTCCTCCTCGTCCGCGACGACGACGCGCTGGGGCTTCGACTCGATGGACGGGTCTCCGACGCCGATGCCTTCGAGAACAACGAAGGACGGCCGCGCGTCGCGTTCCTGCTCGAAAGCGATGCCGTGGACGAGGTTCGGGAGGCGAGTTTCGCGATGGTGGGGGACACCGTGGCCTGGATCGTCGACGGCGAGGTCATCTCGACGCCTCCACTCGAGGTCGCGATCCAGAACCGTGGACGGCTGCACGGCGGATTCGATCTCGACCACGCCCGGTGGATCGCCGCCCGGCTGCGAGGCGAGATGATGCCTCGACCGGGCACCCCCGACCCCGAGATCGTCCTCGAGTCGGAAGAAGTCCCTCGATCGGCGGCGGAACTTCCCGCCTCGGCCTACAGCAGCTACACGATCGAGGCGGGAGACAACTTCGAACGCATCGCCGTGAAGTGGTTCGGCGACCCCCGCAAGCAGTCGCTCATCGCGATCGCGAATCCGACCGTGGATCCGATCCGCCTCCAGATCGGCCAGGTCATCAAGCTGCCGCCGAAGGACACGCCGCTGGCCATCGAGCGGAGCGAGCCGACCCCGGCCGGCGTGGTCGTCCACGTGGTGCGTTCCGGCGAGACCCTGAGCGACATCGCGGAGGAGTATCTGGGCAAGGCCGCGCGATGGCGTGAGATCCACGACGTGAATCGCGACGTCATCGGCGACGACCCCGCGCGTCTCAGGGTCGGCATGGAGCTCCGCATCCCATGACGGATCCCCCGGCACCGACCGAATCCGACCGCTTCGCGGCCGACCTGCGGCCGACCCGGATGGACGAACTCGCGACCCTGGGACGGACGGATCCGTCCGTGCTCGACGAGCTCTGGGCGATGGCCTTCGCCCTGCCGCGTTGGCATTTCGTGGGCACCGGCAAGTTCCCGAACGTGCAGCCGCTCGCGGTGGTCATCGACGAGAAGCCCTACGCGATGGGGTTCACCGCGAAGGGCCGGGCGGATGAATACGCCCGCAAGCACGGCGTCCTCGCCATCGGGGACAAGCCCTCGCTCCTCTCCTTCAAGGTCGAATCGGCGGTGCGTCGCATCGTGGCCCTCCAGCGGGTCGGCGTGTTCGGCGTGCTCTTCGACGACGCCCGCGGTGGCTGGTGCATTCCGCTCCAGCGGCTTCCGGACATGTTCCAGCACTACAGGCCGGGTGGCCCGGGCGGCATCGACGCCGATCAGGCCGCCGGATCCTGAGTCACCCCGTCGCCAGCGCCGCTCGGGCGATCCCGAGGTTCTGCCCGAGGTGCGCCGCGTCGAGCGAGCCCACGACCATCGTGGCGACCCCATGGCGATCCAGGCAGCGCGGGATGGCCGTCGCCGGCGGGATCCGCCCGGAACCGAGTCCCTTCTTCACGACGATCCCGAGGTCGCCGGCGGTCGCGGCCTCGATCACCGGGGCCTGGCGCTCGTCGAGCGGGTGATACTCCACCATGAGACAGTCGACGACGCCGGTCTCGATCGCCCGGAGATGCCCGTCGACGGTCTTGCCGCTGAACCCGATGAACCGGAGGTCGCCGCGTTCCTTGAGATCGACCAGTGCATCGAGCACGCCGGTCTCCTCGATCACCCGGAGATCATTCCCGTCGGAGTGGACGAAGACCAGGTCGAGGCGATCGGTCGCGAGCCGGTCGAGGCTTCGAGCGACGCTGGAACGGACCGCCTCCGCGGAGAAGTCGAATCGGCCGCGACCGTCCTCGAACGTCTCACCGACCTTCGTGGACAGGATGAACTCGTCGCGCCGCGACGAGAGGTGCCGACCGATCCGCGACTCGCTCGAGCCGTAGGCGGGTGCGGTGTCGACGAGGTCGATTCCGAGATCGAGCACCTCGTTCAGGAGCCTCCCGCAGGCCTCCTCGTCCGGAAGCGCATACCCGCGTTCGTACTTGATCCCTTCGTTCCGTCCGATCTTGAAGGCCCCGAAGCCGATGGGGCTCGGCGTCAGACCGGTTCGGCCGAGACGACGTCGCGGTGTTTCGTCCACGATCGCTCCTCCCATGGATAGGGTGCGACCCGGGGGCGTCGAAGCCCGTCGAGCGCGGCCGGGACGGCGTCGGCGATGGTGGGGAACCCACTCGATTCGACCGCGTCGCGAGTCGCCGCGAGCACCGACGCGGCGAGCCGGGGCGCGAGCGCCCACTTCGTAGGCCAGGCCGTGACGAGCCGGCCGCCGTGGAGCGAGACCACTTCGGCGTCGTCCGGCCGAAGGCCGGCCCGCGTCCTGCGTTCGGCGCGATCGACCCGGTACGAACTCCATTCGAGGTCTTCCATGCCGTCGAAGCCCAGCGTCGGAAGGACCGCGCGGAGCTCCTCCGCCGCGGCGCGACGCTGGGCAGCGTCGTCGCGTCCGACGCCCCGCTCCGCGAGATCCCCGCCGAGTTGCCAGACCACCCGGTCGCGATCGTCCCGGGCGCTGGTGATCGTCACCCGCGTCCGATTGCCGTCGACGCAGTGGCCGTGGAATTCCGGCAGCGATCGGGATCGCACCAGGGCCATGTGCAGCGGTCGCCGCTGCCCGGCCTCGGGGTCGAGTCCGAGTCTGGCCCGAAGTCCCTCGTTGCCCGTCCCCGCGGCCAGTGCCACCGCGGCCGGCCGAATCGCGACCTCGAAGTCCCCGGACCGAAGGATGACCCGCTCGACGCGACCTCCCGCGGAGGAGAACTCGATGCCTTCGATCCCGTCGACCCCGACGATCCTCCGGCCATGGGCCCGGGCGAGCGTCTCGAGCACGGAGCGGGTGTCGAAGACCGGCTCCGCGACGCGGAGCACGGTTCCGGGCGCGGACCGCAGGAGGGCCGGTCGCTCGTCCTCCTCGACGGCGTGGGGCCGGGTCCGCAGCGCAGCCTTCGCTCCCAGCATGCCCAGGCGGGAGGAGAGCGTGTCGGTTCGCCACATCCAGGTGCAGGGCGCGCTCATCCTCGCCCTCCGGAGATCGGGGCCGGTCTCGCCCTCCGACTCGTGCCGCTCCCGCCAGAAGGCTGGCATCTCCGCGATCGCGCCCGCGGCCTCGAGGTCGCGTTCCCGGAGCGTGTACTTGAGGCCTCCGTGGATGATTCCCTGGGCCGCGACGCTCTGCCCCCGACCGAGCTCGAACGCTTCGACGAGCACCGCGTTCCATCCGGCGCGGACCGCCGCATCGAGGGTCCAGAGTCCGGCGATGCCGCCTCCGATCACCAGGAGCCCCACGGGATGTCCGTCGGATCCGCTCATTATGACACCCTAGCCGACCGAACCCGCGCCGGGGCGGGGCTCCGTCGCGTATCCTTCCGATCCCGGAAGCGTTCGAGGATCGCACGGCGACCCGGTCCGGGACCCGCATCCACACCCGACAGGATTCCAAGCGTGCAACACGGCTCCGTTCTCATTCCCGGCGACGGCATCGGTCCCGAAGTCACCTCCGCCGCCTGCCGCATCATCGACGCGGCCCTCGAAGGGAGCGGATCGAGCATCGACTGGATCCCGGGCCACGCCGGCGTCGCGGCGCTCGACCACGGACACGCCGATCTCCTGCCCGGGGAGACCGTCGAGGCGATCCAGCAGGTCGGCGTCGCCCTCAAGGGTCCCTGCACCACCCCGATCGGCGGTGGTTTCTCCTCCGTCAACGTCGCGCTTCGAAAGACCCTCGACCTCTACGGCGCCGTTCGTCCGGTCCGTTCCATCGACGGGGTCGACACCCGGTATCGCGACGTCGATCTCGTGGTCGTCCGCGAGAACACCGAGGGGCTCTACGCGGGGATCGAGAACGAGATCACCCCCGGAGTGGTCACCAGCCTGAAGGTGGCGACCGAGAAGGCGTCGTACCGGATCGCGAAGTTCGCGTTCGAATACGCCCGCAGCCGCGGTCGCCGCAAGGTGACGGTGTTCCACAAGGCGAACATCATGAAGAAGAGCGACGGACTCTTCATCCGGTGCGCGAAGGAGGTCCACGAGTCCGGATACGAGGACATCGAATACGAGGAACTGATCATCGACGCCGCATGCATGAGACTCGTCCAGGATCCGACGAAGTTCGACATCCTGCTCTGCGAGAACCTCTACGGCGACGTGGTGAGCGACCTCTGCGCCGGCTTCGTCGGCGGCCTCGGCGTGACCCCGGGCGCGAACTTCGGCGATGTCAACGCCGTGTTCGAGGCGGTGCACGGCTCCGCCCCCGACATCGCGGGCAGGGGACTCGCGAACCCCCTCGCGATCACCATGAGCGGCGTGATGATGCTCAACCACCTCGCGTCCCGCACGGGGGACGAGGCGGTCAAGGCCGCGGCGGATCGGATCAAGGTCGCGTACAACGCCGCGGTCGGCGAGGGGGACCGGACCGGCGATCTCGGCGGCACCCTCGGCACCGAGGCGTTCGCGGACGCGCTGGTCCGGCGACTCGCCTGAAGGTCGAGCAAGCGCGATGCGGTGTGCGTTCCACCCCGACTACGAGATCCCGCTCCCCGAGGGCCATCCCTTCCCGATGCGGAAGTTCTCGGCCCTGCGCCGTATCCTCGCCGAGGAAGGACTGCTCGGCGAGGACGACGTCATGACGCCCGAGGAGGCGCCGTGGTCGGAGATCGCACTCGCCCACGACGACGACTACCTCGATCGCCTCCGGAACGGCGAACTCGGGCGGATCGAGGAGCGACGCCTCGGGCTGCCGTGGTCACCGGCCCTCGTCCGCCGTTCGAGACTGGCGGTGGGGGGAACGATGCTCGCGGCGTGGCAGGCTCTGGAGGACGGCGTCAGCGGCAACCTCGCCGGCGGCACCCATCACGCCTGCCCGGATCACGGCGAGGGATTCTGCGTCCTCAACGACGTCGCCATCGCGATCCGGATGCTGCAACGGGAGGAGGAGATCGACCGGGCCCTGATCATCGACCTCGACGTCCACCAGGGGAATGCGAACGCGATCTGCTTCCGGGACGACCCGTCCGTTTTCACCTTCTCGATGCACGGCGCCCGGAACTTCCCGATGCGCAAGCCGCCGAGCGATCTCGACGTGCCGTTGCCCGACCACTGCGGCGACGTCGAATACCTCGCGACCCTCGACACGCACCTCGAGGGCGCGATCGACCGGGCGCGCCCCGACCTCGTGTTCCTGCTGTCCGGCGTCGACGTGGTGCTGGGCGACCGGTACGGGCGACTCGCGATGACCCGCGACGGCCTCCGGCGACGAGAACGACGAGTCCTCGGCGCCTTGTTCGGCCGCGGACTCCCCACGACGCTGGTGCTCTCGGGAGGTTACGCCGAGACGCCCGCCCTGACCGCCGACCTCCACGCCGAGACGCATCGCGCCGCGCACGAACTCCTCGGCTGAACGACGGGAAGCCGGACGGTTCGGCCGGTGGTGCTCCGGAACGGTTCCGATCCGCGTTTCGGAGGCACGGGCGGGTGTCCGGAGGTCAGTCCTTCCAGGCCTCGGCCAGCCGACTTCCCGAAGTCGGGGGCTCGGGCGTCGGCGACGGAGCGGCCGAACCCCCGCGAAGCGATCCCGGATCGATCGCCTCCGTCTCGATCTCGGGGGTGGGGTCGGTCTCGACGATCGCGGCGTCCGCCCGCCGGACCGCCTTGCCGTCGATCCGTCCGTCCTGTCCGACCTCGTCGAACTTCACGGTGACCTGACGGCTGACCCCGCGTTCGGGCATGGTGACGCCGAAGAGCCGGTCACACGCCTGCATCGTCCGCTTGTGGTGGGTGATCACGATGAAGTGCGACTGGTCGAGGAACTGCCTCACGACGTTGCAGAACCGTTCGACGTTCGCCTCGTCGAGCGCGGCGTCGACCTCGTCGAGGATGCAGAACGGGGAGGGCTTGCTCTGGAAGATCGCCATCAGCAGGCCGACCGCGGTCATCGTCTTCTCGCCGCCCGAGAGCTGGCTGATCACCCGCGGCTCCTTGCCCGGGGGCTTGGCCCGGATCTCGATGCCGGACTCGAGCCAGTCGATCGATCCGTCCTCGCCGGGAAGCAGGTAGAGGTCCGCGCTGCCACCCCCGAAGAGTCGACGGAACATCCCCTGCGAGCCGGCGAAGTTCTCCCGGACGCGATTGAAGGTCTCCTCGAAGCGGACTCTCGATGCGGCATCGAGGCGTTCGATCAGGTCCGAAAGCAGGACCCGGGCCGAATCGATGTCCTCGAGCTGGGTCGAGAGATCCTCGTTGCGGACCTCCAGATCCTGCAGTTCCTCGATCGCGTCGAGATTGACGTTCCCGAGCCGCTTGATCTCGCCCCGGAGCGATTCGGCCTCCTCGATGGCCGCGGAACGATCGAAGGGGGCTTCCGCCGTTCCCTCGGCCTCCGTCGGGGCCGACGACCGGAGCTGGTGGGGATCCACGCCCAGTTCCTCGAGCACGGATTCCTCGAGGGATTCCCGCTTGATCTCGACCTCGCGTCGCGACATCTCCAGCGCGTGGGCGTCGCGGTCCAGACGACCGGCCTCGACGCGGGCCGCCTCCAGGGAGGCGGTCGTTCGCTCGAGGCCCGCGACGGCGTCCTCCATCGATCGGTCGTTCTCGGTGAAGCGTTCGTCCATCCCCTCGAGCGTCGCGACCGAAGCGGCGACCTCCGTCTCCGCGATCGAGATCGCCTCGAGGTACTCGGCGATCCGGCCCTGTCGCTCCTCGACCTGGCTTCGCCCGCGTTCGAGCTGCCGGTCGGATTCCTCGAGTGCCGCCGACATCCGGGTCCGCTCCCGACGCGTGGACTCGAGCCGGGCGTTGATCCCACCCAGTCGCGTTCGTTCCGCGGTCACGGACTCCATCGCGGCCTCGGACGCCTCGGAGACCTCGGCGAGACGTGCTCGGGAGGCCTCGAACCCGGCGGCCATCGCGGCCTCGTGCTCGATGGCCATCGCCCGCTCGCCGTCGAGCCGCCGCCGCTCGAGATGAACGGCGGCGAGCTGCTCGACGATCTCCGACTGCTCGCCTTCGAGCTCGCCGCGTTCCCGGGCGATTCGATCGATCATCTGCGAGGTGCGGTCGATCGCGTATCGCTGTTCGACCTCCTCGGCCCGGGCGGATCGAAGACGCTCGGCATAGTCGTGACGACGCTCGCCGCGGGTGGACTGTTCGGCATCGAGGCTCGATGCTTCACCTTCGAGCTCCAGACGAGCCTCTTCGAGTCGGGACCCGACGCTCTCGAGTTCGACGAGTTCCGCCTTGCGACCGAGGAGACCGTGTCCCTCCTCCCGACCGGCGGCCGCTCGCAGGACGACCTCGCCCGCGGAGCCGAGCACGTGTCCATCCCGACTCGCGATCCGTCTTCCCACTCCACGTCGGGCGAGCCGTCGGCAGGCCGCGAAGTCGTCGACGACCAGCGTGTCGCCGAGCAGGTGCTCCACGACGCCGCGAAGGTGGCGGGGGACCCGTACGAGACCCACGGCCTCGACGAGGGTCTCGGTCGCGAGAATCGCGGCGGGGATGCGAGCCGATCGGGTGGTCCCCGGCGTGAATCGGCTCACGGGCAGCAGCTCCACCCGCCCCTGCAGCTCGGGAAGACGCGCGAGGATCTCCTCGGCGATGGCCGAAGACTCGACCAGGACCGCCTGCAGGTGGGTCCCGAGCGCGGCTTCGATCGCTTCCGCGTCGTCCCGCGCCACGTCGACGTGGTCCGCCAGCGGCCCCAGGATGCCGTCGACGACGCCCTTCAGATCCAGCACCTCGCGCACCGCGTCCCCGATGCCCTCGCCCGCGGTCGCCATCTCCTCGAGGAGCCGACGACGCGTCTCGGTTCCGGTCCGTTCATCACGATTGCCGGCGATCCTGCGGGTCAGATCCGCGCGCCGGTCGTCGAGCCGGACGATGCGCTTCTCCTCGCTCCGGAGATCGGCGTCGATTCGCGCGATCGAATCGACGAGGACCGCGACCCGGTTGCGGGCGACCACCCGCTGCACGCGATGGGCGTCGAGATCGGCGGCGAACGGTCGCACCTTCTCCGACAGCCGTCGCAGTCGCTCCTGGAGCTCGACCTCGCGGTCGTCGACTCCCCGGACCGCGGACTCGAGGCGGATTCGATCCCGATCCGCCGCCGCGAGTCCGTCGCGGGCGTCCTCGACCGTGGCGATCGCCTCGGTCCGGGCCGCTTCGAACTGATGCCGACGAGTCGTCTCGTCCGCGAGCCTGGTCTCCGCGTCGGCCGCTTCCTTCGCGGATTCGTCGATGCGGGCCTCCACCTCGGCGAGATCCCGGCCCAACGCCTCCACCTGGACCTGAAGCTCCCCGATCCGCCGGGTCTCCTCGGCGATCGCCTTCTCGGCGTCATCGCGATGCCCGGTGGTCAGCTCGATTCGCTGTCGGGCCTGGTCGAGCCGATTTCGCTCGGTCAGTCGCTCCTGCTCGAGATCATGGCGGCGTTCCTGCACGTGGTGCCGTTCGATCTCGGCGGCCTGCTTGGCCTCCTCGAGTTCCGCGAGACTCGCGGCGAGTCCTCGACGTTCCGTCTCGATGGCGGCGAGCTGTCGGGTCAGGCCCGCGAGCCGGTCGTCGAACTCCTCGAACTGGTCGCGGGCGATCGCGGTGCGGAGGGCGCGTCGGCGTTCGTCGAGACCACGGAAACGCTCCGCCTTCTCGGCCTGGCCGCGGACGATTCGAAGCCGGCGTTCGGTGTTGGCCAGCTTCTCGCGGACCTGGACGAGGTTCCGCTCCGCGGCGTCGAGCTTCCGGGATGATTCGAGCTTGCGCTGGCGGAACTTGGCGACGCCCGCGGCCTCTTCCAGGATCGAGCGACGCTCCATCGGATTCGCGAGGAGCATGGCGTCGACCTTGCCCTGCTCGATGATCGAGTAGGCATTGGTGCCCACGCCGGTGTCGAGGAACAGTTCCTTGATGTCGCGCAGACGACACTTGCGGTCGTTGATCAGGTATCCGCTTCGACCGTCCGCGTAGAGACGCCGGGTGACCGATACCTCGTCGGTGTCGATGGGGAGTCGACGATCGCGGACCCGGGTCCGATCGACCACCTGGCCGTCGCCGGCCGCGAGGGCGAGCTCCTCCTCGTCGAAGGACTCGGTCGAGGGATCCGCGTTGCGCTCCGGTTCGAGATCGGGATCCAGGTCCGCGGGAAGCGATCCCGCCGCGGTGATCGACTCGAGCGGACGATCGAGCCTCGGGTTCTCGAAGGTCAGGGTGACCTCGGCCATGCCCATCGGCTTGCGGGCCGCGCTGCCGGCGAAGATGACGTCCTGCATCGCGGATCCGCGAAGGCTCTTGGCGCTTCGCTCGCCGAGCACCCACTTGACCGCGTCGACCACGTTCGACTTTCCGCAGCCGTTGGGGCCGACGACGCCGATGATCGGCTCGTCGAACGAGAAGTCCGTCCGGTCCGCGAAGCTCTTGAATCCGGAGAGCGTGAGTTTGGCGAGTCGCACGTGAATCGACCTCCTGTCGATGTCGCCACACATCCGTGCCGTGGCGGTCTTGCCCGTCGTGGCGGCGCGGAGCCGGCGACACGCGGGCCTCTGCCGAACCGGTGAGGGCCACCCATCCGGCTCGCTGCTGCGGTGGACGCGGACGCGGTCGGCCCATTTCCGGCCGATCCCCGCCTCGTCACCGTGGGACAGTATCGCCGCCCTTGCGGGGCGCTTCAAGCCGATTCGGGATCGGGTCGTCGGGGATTCCGTCCTCATCCTCGTCGACCACGGGGAGGTCCGCGTCGAACTCGGCCCGTTCCGGCGTCTCCTCGGTCTTCTGGGCCCGGATGATCGCCGCGAGGACCCGGTCCTGTTCCGCCTTGAAGTCGCTGCTGAGGTAGCCCTCCCGCCAGAGCTGGTGCAGCGCGCCGATGGTCTCGCCGTAGGTCAGCCCGATCCCGGGAGCGGGCGCCTCGATGGTCGTGCGATGGCCGAAATACGCCACCAGCTGGCCGACCTCCGGGCTCACCTCGTCGATCTGGGCGGGCAGGTCCGACGCCTCGCGGTAGAAGACCTCGAGACGGCCGTCCTCCGTGTCGGCCTTCATCAGGAGCCGGTTGCTCCAGGCTTCGAGGAACATCGGCCGCTGGACCTGCTGTCCGTCCCCGAAGATCACGATCCGCGGGCGTCCGGTCTGGGCGACGTAGATCAGCGGCCGATCGCTGGGAACCATGTTGAGGATGAACTTGTCGTCGATGTCGTACGCGGCGACGATCGGGTCCGAACGCTCCTCCAACGCCTCGAAGGTCGCGAGCCGGATATCCACGTCCTCCGCGTCGAGCAACGGCCGGAGCCCCATCTCGATCGTGGGATTCGGCCCCATCTCGGACAGCAGTTTGATGCATGCGAGCTTCGCCTCGACGGTCCCGTCGTTCGCGATCCCCACGAGGTGGGGGGCGACCGAGGCGTCATCGAGCTTGGCCCCTGCGATCAACGCCGCGAGCCTCGGGCCCTCTTCCGGATAGTCGTACAGGTCCTGGATCACCGGGATGGACTTCGGTCCCAGCGCCTGCCAGCGGAGCGTCGCCTCCTTGGTGAAACCCGGGTTCGCGAGCAAGGCTCGCCGCACGCTCAGGGCAGTCGCCTCGACGGCCTCGGGCCGGAGCGAGCTGTGCTTGACGAGATCCACGAATCGCTGCGGATCCTCGTGGTGGCTCGGCGGCACCGTGATCACGATCTCCTCGCCGCTCTTGCCGTGCGCGGTCTCGTCCGACTGTCCGGGTTCGCGGGGGAACCGGGAATTGATCGCATCCCGCACCGCGATCGCACGGACGTGGCTTCGCACCGCCATCCGCAGTTTCAGCGGCATGTCCTCGTCGACGATCCCGCCATCCATGATGCGTCCGGTCAGTCGATCGACGGTGTCCTTCTTGCGGGCGTTGGGTTCCGCGAACGGATTGATGAAGATCTGACCCCGCGCCTTCGCCAGCGACGTCGCCTGCTTCGGCCCGACGCTGATGTCACCGGGCCGGAGATCGGTGGTGTAGAGCGTCCCGCCCTCCAGACTGGTCGTTCCCGTCCCCGGCGCCGAGTAGACACGGACGTCGAACCGGCTGTCGGAGACCGCGCCAGGCGGGATCACGCCCTCGACCACGACCACCGCGGTGTTCTCGGAGTCAAGCAATCGCTCCGGCGAGATGTCTCCGTATCCGGTGGCCGGGTTTCCGACCCCACGGCGGGCCATCTCCTGAAGCATCCAGGAGCGAACCTGGGCCGGCATCAGCCGACTTCCGGTACCTCGAAGGCCGACCACCAGGCCGTAACCACGGACGATGGTCGGGTTCTCGCCGGCGATCGCCGCCTCGCTGGCGACGGTGCCGCGCATGATCGGTTGCACGTCGATCTCGAAGTTTCGTCGCTCGAGACTCGACGCCCCCTTCTCCGGATCCGCACGCTCGACCATGTCGCACGCGGTCGGAAGCCCGACGGCCGGGAGCAGGAGGGCGGCGAGGATGGCATGGAGTGGACGCATGGGGCTGGAATTCCGATCGGCAGGGTTCGCGGCCGCACGGCGGGCCGCGCCCTCGGATTCTAGCAGTCCTCGAGGCCCGGGAATCGGCTCCCGCAGGTCCGGAAGGAGACGACACGGCCCGGAAGCCGTGTCGTTTCCCGTGTCCCGAAGGACACACTCTCTCTCTCGATCCTCATTCGGCCCACTTCGGCACCGATGACCGCCTACCGGACGACCGGAGTTCGGCGGACATCCCACTTCCGGAAGACGTAGAGGCCCAGGGCGATGCAGGCGGCGGTCCAGGCCACGGTGACGAGATCGTCGTGGAGCATGTCGAGATTCCTTCCGGTCGATACGGGGGGGCCGAGGGGTCGCGGTCGACTGTGGGTAGGGGCCTCCCGCACCGACGTGACACCACCCGACACGAAATCTCGAAATCGCCGAGGACGTCGCCGCGGAAGCGAACGCCCCCTCGAGCGTGGCCGCTCGAGGGGGCGATTTCGATCCGGCCGCGAACCCGAAGGTCCGGCTCGGCCTCCAGCCGCCTCGAGGGTGACCGGCACGCCGCGGGAGTCGATCGACGGCTTCCCGTTCCAATGCCTCCGCTCGGACTCGAACCGAGAACCCGCTGATTAAGAGTCAGCTGCTCTGCCGATTGAGCTACGGAGGCGGGAAGAGTGTAGCGACTCCCGCCCCGTCTTCAAGTCGACGATTCAGCCCAGCTTCCAACCCTTCTTGACCAGCGGCTCGGCCTTCTTCCACTTCATCGACTGCCGCTCACCGGTGGCCGGATCGACCACGGTCACGACTTCGTTCCGACCGATGGCCGGCGTGGAACGAGCCGGTGCCGGACTTCGACCGGCCGCCTTCCCCTCCTCGCTGCCGGCACGCTCCGCGATCTCGAGATCCCGACGCTGTTCCTCCGTGCCGGCGTCTGCACCGTCCCCGGCCTCGGCCAGCATCGCCGCCGCCGCGGCCACCGACGGCTGCGCGGCCTCCATCTTCTGGGCGGCCGGAGTGCGATCCGTGGCCTCGGTCCGGGAGGCGGCGGCGACCTCGGTGGCGGCGGGCCGCGCGACCTGCGGCTGGAGCCGTCCCTTGAAGACCAGGTCGGTCAGCCGGTCGCGGATCTGCTCCTTCATCTCGCCGAAGAGCCGCGCCGACTCCCGCTTGAATTCGATCCTGGGATCCTTCTGGCTGAACGCGCGGAAGCCGATCGCGTCCTTGATCTGGTCCATCGAGTGGAGATGGTCCTTCCACGCCGTGTCGAGCACCTGGAGCATCACCCACCGCTCGAACTGGCTCAGCTCCGTCCGGAGCAGCTCCGAGATCCTTCGATGCGCGAACGGTTCGAATCCGTCCTCCGCCGCGGAGGCCCGCTCGTCCTCGGTCAGGGCGACGAGGCATTCCCGCTGGAACCAGGCATCGAGCGCGTCCACGTCGTCGCCGGCATCCTTCGCGGCCTCCGCGGCCCTCGCCGCGATCCGCGCGTCATCCCACTTCCTCGCCTGATCGACCAGCAGGGTGCGGAGCTCCTTCGGATCCGAGGACGGAAGCGCGGAACTCGACCAGTTCAATTCGTAGCGGGATTTCGCCCACGCACAGAACTGGGCGAGGGCGGCCCGGGGATCCTTCGGCATGCTCGCCGTGGTCAGATCGACCGCGTAGTCGATCGGATACTCGATCTCCCGGCGTCGGTAGGCCTCGCGGGCGGCCTCCAGCATCCGCTCGGCCGCCTCTTCCTCGCTCGACACGTCGGTGACGATGCCGGGTTCGAACTCGGTGTCGAACTTGCCGTTGGCCCACTTGACCAGTTCCCGCGCCCCGTGGTCCTTCACGAGATACGCGTCGAGCGGCGAGAGATCGAACGCGTCGATCTTCAGGACCTGCGCATCCTCGACCATGCGGATCACCTCGCGATGCCCGGAGGTCCGGATCGCCTCGGGATCGAGGTCGGCGTCGTACTCCTTGTTCGCCCAGCGCGCGAAACCGTCCACGTCCCACTCAGCGGGATCGAGGTCGTCGGCGAGGTATTCGTTGCAGGTGTTCGCGACGACCTCGCTCCCTTCCTCGAGGTAGTCGGATCGGATGAGGGCGTGGAGATCCTCGCGGTCCTTCTTCCGGATCCGGTCCGGTTCGACGAGGAATCCGAGATGCTCGTGGATCCACTCGCTGATGCATCGGGCACGGTAGTCCGCGGACAGCAGTCGGCCCGCCTCGTCCTGCGTCGCCTCCTCGACGTACTCGAAGATCCGCTCCTTGATCCCCTTGTTCTCGAGCGCCGGCTGTCGGATCGCGTAGAACGCCTGCCGCTGGTGCTCCATCGGCTCGTCGTATTCGAGGATGTTCTTGCGGATCTGGAAGGTCCGCTCCTCGACCTTCCGCTGCGCATTCTCGACCGACCGCGAGAGCATCGGATGCTCGATGGCGTCGCCCTCCTTCATCCCGAGCTTCGAGAGCACGTAGAGCGTCTTCTTGCCGGCGAACATCTTCATCAGGTCGTCCTCGAGACTGAGGAAGAACCGACTGCTGCCGTTGTCACCCTGCCGTCCGGCACGCCCTCGGAGCTGGTTGTCGATCCGGCGACTCTCGTGCCGCTCGGTGCCGATGATGTGGAGACCTCCCATGGCCTCGACGCTGTCGTGGAATCCGAGCCGATGGAGCCGGCAGGTCCCCGAGCCGTCCAACGCGGCCTCGAGATCCTCCTCGGACATCCGCTCCGCCTTCGCGGGATCCTGCCACGCGAGCTCGACCGCCCACGCGACGAGGAGTCGCCGCCGGGCCTCCGTGGGATCGAGCGCCTCCGCCTCCTTTCGCGAGAGCCCGAGATCGCGCTGGGCGATCTGCCGCCAGCAGCGACCGAGGATCTCGTCGTCGGACATCGAGGCATCCGCGTCCTTCGGGCAGATTCCCGCCTTCTTCCAGTGTTCGATCAACGCCGCGCGATCGAACCGCGCGAGCTTGATGTCGGTCCCGCGACCCGCCATGTTCGTCGCGATCATCACCGCGCCGAGCCCACCGGCCCCCTGGACGATGTCGGCCTCGCGTTCGTGCTGCTTCGCGTTGAGCACCTCGTGGGGAATGCGGTGGGCCTTGGTGAGCATGCGACTCAGCATCTCGCTCCGCTCGACGCTGGTGGTGCCGACCAGGACGGGCAGGCCGACCTCCCAGGAGCGCCGGACCTCCTCGACGATGGCATCCCACTTGTCCCGCTCGTTCAGGTAGACGAGGTCGTTGCGATCCATCCGCTCGACGGGGACGTTCGTCGGGATGGAGACCACGTCGAGCCGGTAGATCTCGTGGAACTCCGTCGCCTCCGTGTCCGCCGTGCCGGTCATGCCCGACAGCCGCTCGTACATCTTGAAGAAGTTCTGGATCGTGATCGTGGCCATCGTCTGGGTCTCGTCCTTGATCGGGACCCCTTCCTTGGACTCGACCGCCTGGTGGAGGCCGTCGGACCACTGACGGCCGACCATCTTGCGACCGGTGTTCTGGTCGACGATGACCACCCCCATCTCGCCCTGGTCGTCCGGCGAGACGACGTAGTCGCGATCCCGGACGTACACCACGTGGGCCCGCAGCGCCTGCTCGAGAAGGTGGGGGAGATCGATGTTCTCGCCGACGTAGAAGGACCCGACCCCGGCCTTTCGCTGGGCTTCGGTGATCCCCTCGTGGGTGAGGGCCGCCTGCTTCTTGTCGAGTTCGACCTCGAAGTACTGCACGTGCTTCTCCCGGGCCGACTCCAGCCGCGGAAGTTCCTCGCGGGCCGCCTCGAGCTCGGCCTTCAGGCCGGGTACCGCCGCCTTGTCGCGGGCGTTGCGGATGTCGCCCTCGAGCCCGGAGATGCGGACCTCGCAGGACTGCACCTTCTCGTCCGCGGTCGTCCAGTCCCGCTGGCCCTCGACGAGATGCCGGGCAAGCCCGTCGGCGAGTTCGTAGCGGGGACGCACCGAGTGGGCGGGACCGGAGATGATGAGCGGCGTGCGGGCCTCGTCGATCAGGATCGAGTCGACCTCGTCGACCACCGCGAATTCGCGTCGCTTCTGCACCTGGTCCTCGGCCCGGAGCTTCATGTTGTCCCGGAGGTAGTCGAATCCGAATTCCGCGGTGGTCCCGTAGACCACGTCGCATTCGTACATCGCCTTCTTCCGGTCCGCGGGCTGCATGTGGAAGGGATGGATCGCCCCGACCGTCAGCCCGAGCGCGTGGAAGAAGGGGAAGGTCCAGTCGCGGTCCCGCTGGACGAGATAGTCGTTCACGGTCACGACGTGGACCTGCTTCTCCTCGATGCAGGCGAGGTAGCACGCGAGCGGGGCGACGATCGTCTTGCCCTCGCCCGTCTTCATCTCCGCGATGCGACCCTCGCTGAGCACGGTGCCGCCGATGAGCTGCACGTCGAAGGGACGGGCCCGGAAGGGCGGGCGGCTCACGGGATGGAGCTTGCGGACCGCTTCGTAGAGGGATGGGGGCACGTCCACGAACCGCCAGGCGGGAATCGGGCCCTCGCATCCGAGAAAATCACCCTCCGGCGCCGCGTCGTCCGTGCGGTCGATCTCGGCCTGCACCGCCCGGTAGGTCTCCCGGGCGTCGTGGGGCAGCGCTTCCGGATCGAAGCCGGCTTCGGGGTTGAAGATGTTCCGAAGTCCGACGGCGCGGTCCATCGCCTCCCTCGCCACGGCGAAGACCTCGGGAATGAGGTCGTACCCGACCGCCCCCTCCTCCTTCACTCGACGACGGAATTCAGCGGTTCGACTGCGGAGTTCCGCGTCGGTCAGCGATCGCATCTCCTCCTCGAAGGCGTTGACCTTGTCCACCTTCTCGAGATACCGGGAGACCTGACGCTGATTGCGAGTGCCGAAGAGCTTTCTGGCAGCCCAGCCGAAGAATGGAACGCCCATGACGGGAACCTTTCGGGAAGCGATCCCCCGACGATGAATCGGGTGATCAGTACACGCGGAGGCCGCTGGACGGCCGGCGTGGATGGAGTCGGTGCGATGTGGAACGGGTACGCGGAAGGTCGGTGTCGATCGCCCGATGCGGGCGAGGAACGACTCAGCCGGCGTGCGGCGGTGGCAGGCTCGACGCGGCCGGACCGGACGGACCGGCGATCGAGATCCGATCGGCCCCGACGGACAGCATCCTGGGATCGACCCGGCCATACGTCCCGGCGGGGCGATCGTCACGCACCTTCGCGACGACCGAGGGATGCGAGGCCCGGGGCGAGGAGACGGTGGTGATCCCGCCCATGAAGACCGCATTGACCGCCGCCGCGGGCGCCATCGCGCCGAGGCTCCCGCCGGCGACGCCGACCGAAAGCACCACTGCGGCGGCCAGCATGGTCGCCAGGGCCTGCATGGAGGTCGTGTCGCGGGATTGGGCGGCGGATGGAGTCATGTGGAGAGGTCTGGCTCGGGAAGCGTCCCCGGATCGAAGAGGATATCCGCGGTCCGGGCGTGGAATCAAGACGTGACCGGTCATCGAACCCTCCTCGCTCGTTCGAGATCGGCTACCGGGCCCCGTTCCCACCAGAGAACGAACCCGGACGCTCGAACCTCGTAGCATGAGCGTCCATGACGCCGAACCCCGACACCATCGACGACGCCGAGGCCGATTCGCGGGATCGGGGCACCACGCGACGGTATCGCATCGAGGGAATGCACTGCACCTCGTGCGCAAGCGGCCTCCAGTCGGCCCTGCAAGGCCGATCCGAAGTCGTGACGGCGTCGGTCGACTTCACCAGCGGACTCGCCGTCGTCGACGGGCCGCTCGATCCCCCGACCACCCTCGATCTGATCGCATCCCGTGGTTTCTCGGGCGAGATCCTCGAGACCCGGGAAGCGCTCTCCGAGACCCGGTCCCGCATGGAACTGTCCCAGGCTCGCACGATGCGGATGTGGAAGCGCCGCGCGATCATCGGGATCGGGATCTGGATTCCGCTCGAGATCCTCCACTGGACGGTCGGGCACGGCGGCGAATGGCCGGCGTGGGGCATGATGCTCGGCGCCCTCGTGGTGCTGGTGGTCGCCGGCGGCGGTTTCTTCGCATCGGCCCTCACGGCGGCCCGTCGGGGCGGCACGAACATGGACACCCTGATCTCGATCGGGGCGACGACCGCGTTCGGCTGGAGCCTCATCGTCTTCGTCGCGCAGCGGGTCCTGCCCGATCCCGGCGAGTGGGCCGGACTCCCGCTCTACTTCGCCGAGTCCGCGGCGCTCCTCGGGATCATCAGTCTCGGGCACTTCCTCGAAGCGAAGGCCTCCGCCAGGGCGAGCACCGCGGTCCGGGACCTGCTCGAACTCCAACCGGACGCCGCCGAACGCATCGACGAATCCGGCGGGACGACCGAAGTGCCCAGCTCCGAGATCGAGACCGGCGACCTCTACCTGCTCAGGCCCGGTGGACGGGTCCCGGTCGACGCCACGATCCTGGAGGGCCGGAGCGAGCTCGACGAGTCGCTGGTGACCGGCGAACCGATCCCGGTGGTCCGAGGCCCCGGCGATCCGGTGGTCGCCGGCACCCTCAACGGCAACGGCCTGCTCCGGCTCGAGGCGACGGTCGACGGTCGCAACACGACCGTCGTCCGGATCGCCTCCCTCGTGCAGAACGCCCAGTCGAGCCAGGCTCCCATCCAGCGACTCGCGGATCGCGTCTCGTCGGTGTTCGTGCCCACGGTGCTCACGGTGGCCGCGGCATCGCTCCTCGGCTGGGGACTGATCGCGGGCGACTGGAACACCGGCGTGGTCAGCGCCGTCACGGTGCTCATCATCTCCTGTCCCTGTGCCCTGGGGCTGGCCACGCCGATGGCCGTCATGGCGGGCGCGGGCGAGGCGAGCAGGCGGGGGATCCTGATCAAGAGCGCTGCGAGCCTCGAATCCTCGGGCCGGCTCGAGGCGGTGATCTTCGACAAGACCGGAACCCTCACGCTCGGACGCCCGAGACTGACCGGAGTCGAGATCGTGGGATCCGGCGTGGACGAGGACGCGGCGATCGCCCTGGCGGCCGCCGCGGAATCGGGGAGCGAACACCCGATCGCGATCGCGATGCTCGACGAGGCCCGACGACGGGGCGTCTCCATTCCCGAAGCGACCGAATTCGAGGCCACGCCCGGCGAAGGCGTCGACGCGACGGTCGAAGGGCGCCGCGTGGGCGTTCGACGAGACGCGGAAGCCAGCTGCCGGATCGAGCTGGACGGCGTGACGGTCGCCCGGATCTTCGTCGACGACGAACCTCGCGCGGATGCGGCCGATGCCATCACCCGGCTTCGCTCGATGGGAATCGGCGTCCGGATGCTCACGGGCGACCGAGCCGCTTCCGCGAAGCGCATCGGTCGACTCGTGGGACTCGCCGAGGACGAGATCATCGCGGAGGCGACCCCGGAATCGAAGCTCGAGCTCGTCGCTCGCCGCGACCGTCGGACCGCGATGGTGGGGGACGGCATCAACGACGCCGCGGCCCTCGCGGCCGCGGACCTGGGCATCGCCATGGCCAGCGGCACCGGCGCCGCGATCGAGGCGGCGAACGTCGTGGTGCCGGCGGATCGCGTGGGGTCGGTCCCCGATGCGATCCACCTCGCACGACGGACCCTCCGCACCATCCGCCAGAACCTGTTCTTCGCCTTCTTCTACAACACGATCGCGATCCCGGCGGCGGCCTTCGGTCTGCTTGGAACCAGCGGCCCCCTGATCGCGGCCGGCGCCATGGCCTGCAGCGACATCTCGGTCATCGGAAACGCCATTCGGCTCCGTCGCTCGCTCGCCCGCGAACGCGTCGCCGGGGCCGAGCGGATCCGGGCCGACGCGGCCGCCTCGGGAACCTGACGACGAAGATGGGCCGGCCCGGATTCGAACCGGGGTCTCGCCGATTATGAGTCGGGGGCTCTGGGCCGCTGAGCTACCAGCCCCGCTTCGTCGTCGACATGCTACTGCCCTCGACGACCGACGGTCCCCTCACCGCTCAAGCCGTCGCACCGACCGTGGCCGCGACCGCCCGGCCCGCGACCCACCCGCTCGCCCAGGCCCACTGGAAGTTGAACCCACCGACCCGGCCGTCGACGTCGCAGATCTCGCCTGCGAGGTGAAGCCCTGGAACGACGCGAGATTCCATCGAATCGAGTCGGATCTCCGACAACGGCACGCCACCGGCGGTCGCTTCGGCGAAGGTGTAGCCACGATCGCCCACCACCACGAGGGGATGGTCGAAGAGCACGTCGAGCAGGGCTCGCCGGCGTTCGCGGGTGAGTCCCCTGACCCGGTCCGTCGGTTCCACCCCGGAGACGTGAAGCAGCGCCCGGAGCAGTCGATCCGGAAGTCGCCCCTTCAGCATCGACTGGCAGGTCATGCCGCTCGGCGCTCCGATCATGGTTCGTTCGAATCCCTCCCGGTCCTCCTCCGGCAACCATCGGACGAACGCCTCCGCCTGATCGCCCGCGGCCCGGGCCGAGAGCAGATGCCGGCTCGCATCGAGCACCACCGGACCGGAGATCCCGAAGTGCGTGCAGAGCATCGGCGCGGTGTATTCGGCGATGTTCCGACCGGATTCCCCGCGCACCGAAAGCCGCACCGGGGTCGCGATTCCACCGAGTTCCCGGATCGGATCGGCCTCGGCGAGGATCAGCGGGACCAGGGCCGGGTGAACGGCCTCCGTGACCGAGTGCCCGAGCGACCGGACGATCTCGAGCCCCATCCCATCGGAGCCCGATTTCGGAAGCGCCTTCCCACCCGTGCAGAGCACCACCCGCCCGGCGTTCGCCGCGAATCCCGGCCCGGTGACGTGAAAGCCGTCGTCCCGCCGCTCGATCGACTCGATCCGGATCGGATGCCGAAGCTCGACCCCGGCCGACGAGACCGCGTTCAGCAGGGCGTCGAGGACCGTTCTCGCCCGGTCGGTGGTCGGAAAGAGCTTGCCGGTCTCCTCGCGCTTCAGGCGGACGCCCTCCGCGGCGAAGAAGTCGACCACCGCCTCGACCGGATAGGCCCGAAGCACCTTGCGGATCGCGTTCCGGCTCGAGCCGGCGTAGTCCTCCGGCAGGACCTCGTGATGGGTCACGTTGCAGCGGCCGCCACCGGCGACGAGGATCTTCATCCCGACCTTCCGCGCGCCGTCGACGGCGACGATGCGGGCATCGGGTCCGGCCGCGCGTCCGGCATGGACCGACGCCATGAGTCCGGCGGCCCCGGCACCCACGACCAGGACGTCGATCGACTCCCGCCTCACGTTCCCTCCGGTCGCCCGGTCCGCATCATTCCGACGGTCCTTCGAGGGGGATCTCGATGTCCGCCGCCTTCTCCGCGGCGTATCGGAAGGTTCCGGCCGGCGGTCCCTCGCTCTCGAGCACGTAACGGAAGGTCGCGATGCCGCGACCGGGCACGCCGCCCTCGACCAGCAGCCGTTCCGGCCGATGCACGACCGGTTCGAAGGTCGGGGCGAACCGGTTGGCGGTCGGTCCGGCGAGCCGGATCTCCGTGCCTTCCGCCGGATCGAACGTCAGGATGTCCGGACGGCCGATCCGCTTGGCCTGCATGTGCCGGGTCCGCGAGGGGATCAGCGCGTCGTTGGCGATCTCGAGGTCGACCTGCCAGAGTCCCGCGCCGAGGTCCGTGACGACGACGTCGTTCCGCCGAAGGCGGGGCATCTCCGCGGCATGGAACATCGTGAAGGCGAAGTTCCGGTGGGCTTCCTCCTCCAGCATGAACGGCGGGGGGGTCCGGCTCGACCACTTGTTCCCACCGCCGACGAGCACGGTGCCGTACTCGGGATGATCGACCTCGGTCCAGTCGTTGAAGGTCTGTCCGAAGCGAAGTCGATCCTCCCATCGCATCCGAGCGGCCTCGTCGCCCGGGCCGCCGCCGCCGTCCTGCAGGATCCGTCGGTCCGTCCACAGTTCGTTGGTGAAGGAGATGATGCCGAGTCCCTCCGCCAGCCAGTTCACGAACCCGCCGTGGACCGTGTAGAGATCCGAATGGATGACCAGGTAGTCGTAGTGCGGGAGCATCTCCTCTCCGGCCGCGCCGATCGCGTCGTAGACCGCGAGATCCGCCCGCGGGTAGTTGGCGGTCTCGTAGGGTGCGCCGGGCCCGCGAAGGATCATCCCTCCGGTGTTGTGGTAGCTCTGGCCGGCGGCGATGTTCGGATGCGAACGGATGAAGTCACCGACGCAACGCGTCTCCGGATAGCTGAACGGATGGGTGCCTGCACCTCGCTGGACGTGGTTCGGTTGCCAGTCGCTCGGCCAGTTCCGGTTCATGTCGTACCCGCCCTGGCCGTCCTCGTTGATCCGTCCGTCCCCGTCGTTGTCGATCCCCTCGCTGCCCGCCATCGACCATTCCCCGCGCATGATGCGACCGTCCGGACCGGGCACCGCGGGGACGCGTTCGAAGATCCGCGGATCCCGCTCGCTCCGCTTGTGGGTCCCGTTGGGATCACGCCGCCACATGCGCCCGATGTGGCCGTCCCCGTCGAGGTCATCCGGCCCGTCCTCGTCGAAGAGGCCGTCGAAGTCGTTGTCGGTCGGCCGGAGCCCGGTGCGGTTGGAGTGAGGCGTCCCGGGATCGCGGAACCAGCCGGCGCGGCCGTCCGGATTCACCATCGGAAGCAGGTAGAAGGCGTTCTCGTCGACCAGTTCGCGGATGGCATCGACCTCGTCGTATCCCTCGAGCAGGTACCACGCCGTGTAGAGCACGGTCTCCGCGGCCTGGATCTCGTTTCCGTGGACGTTTCCGTCGATCCACATCCCGGGCTTGGAGCGGTCGCCGCCCGTCTCCGGGTTGTTGATGGTGAGCAGCCAGAGATCGCGGCCCTGTTCGCTCGAGCCGATCGACTCGAGCGTGCAGAGTTCCGGGTGCGCGGCCGCAAGCTCCGCGAGCCGGGCTTCCATCGCCTCGTAGTCGTAGAAGCGGTTGAAGGCGATCGGCACCTTCGCATCGATCTGCTGCTGGGCGTGAAGGTCGTCGACGGGGATCCCCGCGATGCCCATCGCCAGCGCGATCGCCGCGAACCGTCTCGAGCCGTGGAGCGCCTCGTTCATCGATCACCTCCGTTCAGATCCGAACCCCGGTCCCCGACCTCGATCGTCCGTGAGCCGGAGACCGGATCGTCGATCACGATCGTCGCGGGACCGTCGTCCGCGCGATACACCCACTCGAACAACGACCGACCACCGCGGCCGTCGAGGCCGTCGATCCGATCGACGCGTCGACCCTCGAGCAGCCTCGAACGGTCGACGCCGAACCGGATCACGATCGGGCGGATCGCCCGGTTGGCACGGGCCATGGCGGTCCGGGTCGGCATCGTGCCTTCGTTGACCATCGCGAGACGGACCCGGCGAAGACCGCCGCCGAGATCCTCGACGTCCGGGCCCTCCATGACCACCCGGGGACGCATTCCCGCCAGCGCCGCGACGAAGGCGGCGTGGCCCTCGCCCAGACCGTCGAGGTCCTCCGCGGGTGGATTCAACGTGAAGCCGGGCACCATCCCACCGATCTCGACGGCGCCGAGGGTCGGATGTTCGAAGGCCGTCCACTCGACGAAGCCCGACCCGTTCCGGACCTCGTCGGAATACGCGAGCCAGGCCGCCGCCTCGGCGTCCACCGGCGCGGGCGGGGCGTCTTCGTCGGAATCGGGCTCGTCCTCCCGTTCCGCGTCCTCCTCGTCCGCCGCGGCGGCCTCGGGCTCGACCGGATCGGGTCGCCCCCATCCGGTCACCGCGACGGTCGGAATGCCACGGTGCGCGTACAACCACGAGTGCAGGCTTCCCGCGTCGTCCTCGTCGGTGCTCCGCGTCTGCCCGGCGTGCGACCGATAGGCCTCCGCCAGCGTCTCGTAGAGCCCCTTGTCCCGCGCGTCGATGCCGATCGGCGTGCGCTTCGTGACATCCGTCTTCTTCGAGTCGGGAAGCGTGATCATGGTGTCGTGCGGCCCGTAGACGACCGACGCGAAGATCCGGGGATGCGAGAGCACGAACTCCGCGAGCGCCTGCGTCTCGGGCTCGCTCAGTTGATAGGGCCCCGCGTCGATCGCATGGGCGGACCACCGATGCGGGAAGTTCCGGTCGAAGATCACTTCACCATCGCCGTCCTCCGCGACCCGGCCGTCGCCGTCGAGGTCATCCCCCTCCTGAAGCATGACGAAGCGGGCCCGTTCGCCGAGCGATCGATCCGGTGACTTCATGAGCCGCTGCTCGCCGGGATCCTCCAGATGCGTCGCCGCGGGGAACAGTCGGGGATTCTCCCACCGCATCATCGAGACGACGCCATCGCCGTCGAGGTCGCGGGCGGGATCCTCGTCCATCATTCCGTCGCGGTCGGCGTCGACCCGCCTCGAACCGCCTCGCCGTCCCAGGTTGACGGCACCGGCGTTGGCCGCGAGGGCGTCCGGATTGGCCCTGGGCAGGATGTGGATCGTGACTTCGTCGAGCAGGTCCCCGTCGGCCTCGAGCAGCGCTTCCGCGACCCGGACGGCGTACTCGGTGCCGGCGGCGTGGAGGCCGTCGAGACCGGCGACCACCAGCAGCGCCGGACGTTCATCCGCGGTCTCGAGATCGCTGGAGAGGGTGGCGACCACGAGCGGGCGACCCTCTCGACTCGTTCCGTAGGTCTCGAGGCGGATCCGATCCGGGTGGTCGGTCGACCACCCCGCGAGCCGTTGCGCGAAGGCGGTTTCGTCGAGGTAACCGTGCCATGGAGGCGACACGTCGGTCGAGGCGACGGCGACGGCGAGGAAGAGGGGAATCATGCAGGGAACTCCGCAGGATGGAGAAGCGCCGACGATCGGATCAGAGTTCGATCCGAATCGCCGCATCGTCCATGAGATAGAGGCCGACGAGCCAGTTCTCGACGAGGTACGGCGAGACCTGGAGCCGGCCGGTGAGCGAGCCGAACGTGATCGCGTGTCGTTCCGACCGGGGAACCGGTGCGGTCAACGCGACTTCGATCGCGTCGTAGGGGGTCGGGGGGATGCCGATGCAGCAACCATCCCACTGGTTGAGCATCACGAGGACCTCGGTGCTCTCGACGCCCCCGAGGGGAAAGGCGACGTAGCCGTCGATGCGGACCCAGGCGCCGTCCAGTGCGGCGATCCGCTGGGGGATGTCTCGTTCGCCGAGGCTCGGACGATAGCCCTCCGCCGCGCTCGCCAGCAGCTCCCAGCTGATGCGGTAGGGGAACTCCTCCGTCCCTTCGCCACGAATGGTGTATTCACCATCGGCGACGATCCGGTCGTCGGCGATCCGAACCAGGTCGCCGGGTGCGACCTTCGCGTCGAGGATCTCCTTGTCGAGCCCGAGATCGAGGCGGGGGGCNNCNTCGGAGACCTCGATACGGTCCGCGACCGGCGTGTCCGCCGGGCGTTCGGCGCGGCCGGCGTCNAGGTCCGCGACGAGCGATTCGAGCGANGCCGGATCCGGAATCGAGTCGAGCGGCGGCAGGTCGATGGTGTCGCCGAGTCGGAGTTCGCCNGCCGCCAGCGCCGGGTTCGCGTCGACGATGCGACGCCAGAGGCGCGGATCCCCGTATCGACGCAGGGCGATCGACTGCAGGGTGTCGCCCTCCACCATCACGTGGGTCTCCCCGGTGATCGGGGCCGATGCCGGGTCCGGTGCGGTGTTGGACCCGCTGGAGTCGGCGTCGGATCCGGCGTTCGCGGCCGAGGGGTCGCGGGTCTCCGCGGCCGCATTCGCGATCGCCCGGATCGTCTCGGTCGCCGGCACCGGGTCGGATGCGGTGACCTGGACCGGGGGTGCGGACCGGGGNCGCGGTGGACTCGACGGCGTCGCCGGCGAGTCGCGGTCTCGGACGAGCACCACGACCGCCGCCACCAGGATGCCCGCGATGATCGCCCAGATGAATCTCATGCGTTGCGGTGNCTCCAGCTCCCACGGCCCGTTCGCCGTGACACGCTTCCATCGTACCGCCTGCGGCCGACCGGTCCGGTCGGCCGCGAGGTCAGTCGAGCGGTCGAAGATGTTCGGCGACGGGCGTTCGATACGCCCGGATCGCCGGTGCGATTCCGGCGAACACGGCCAGCACGACCGTGCCCCCGACGATGAGAAGCGAGGACTCCGGATCGACCACCGGCATGATCACGACCCCGGTCCGAGCCGCGAGAAGGCCCGCCACCAGCCCCGATCCCGCGACCGCGAGGCCCACGCCGAGCGTCGCACCGAGGATCCCGATGATNGCGCTCTCGGTCATCACCATCCCCAGCACCCGGCGCCGCGTGCAGCCGAGGACCCGGAGCACGGCGATCTGCCTGCGTCGCAACTCCATCGAGTTCCAGAGCACCAGCATCACCGAGATCGCGCCCGAGACGAGGATCGCGCCCCCGAGCGCGATGAACACCGCGTCGAGACTCGCCACGATGCTGAAGAGTCGATCGACCTGCGTGGCGGGGGAGGCGACGGTGATCGAAGGGTCCCGGCGGAGACGGTCGAACGCCGACTGGAGGATCGCAGCGCTGTTGCGACCGGCCCGTACCGGCGTCCGGAGCAGCATCCCGGTCATGAGACGGTCTTCGGCATCGAGATCCTCGACTCCCTCGGGCAGTGGTCGGCCCGCGGCCTCCCAGCGATCGATGGCATGCAGGAACCAGGATCCCTCGATCGAGGCGACGAGGATCCGGTCGTGGTGCGTGCCACTGGGCTCGAGGACACCCACGACCTCGAACGCCGCCTCTTCGTGCACGTGCGGACTTCCATCGGCGTGCACGTGTCCATGCCCGTGGTGATCGTGGCCGTGGTGATCGTGACCGTGATGATCGTGACCATGGTCATCGTGAGTCTCCGGACCCGTCGAATCCGGTCCGGGGACCGCGTGGTCGGACCCCAGGACATCGTGGTCGTGGCCATCGTGGTCGTGATGATCGTGGTCGTGATGATCGTGGCCATCGTGGTCGGAATGATCGTGGTCGGAATGATCTTCGTGATCATGACCATCGTGGTCGTGAATCGCCGGTTCGGGCCCGGGTACGGCGTGGTCGGGGCCGGACACCGCATGGTCGTGGCCCTCGTGACCGCCCGAGGTCGCCCCGACGTCCGCGTCGACGATCCGCATCGAGTCGCCGGACGCGGCCATGCCCATGCCGTGGGTGAGGAAGATTCGATCGCCGACGCCGAGCCCGGTCGACGCCGCGACCTGGCTGCCGAGCACGACGTCGAAAGGCCCTTCGATGTTCCGTCCGGGCCGACGGATCCTCCAGGGTTCCCCGAGCGCCGGCTCGAATGCGTCGAGGAACGCCGGCGTGGTCCCGAGCACCGGAAACCCGCGGAAGGAATCGCCGAGCTGGGTGGGAATCGCCCATGCCCAGGGCATCGACCCGGAGATCTCGGCCACCTTGGCCTCCGAGAGCGGCGCTCTCGGTGGATTCGCGTAGAAGATCCCGTTCAACACCGCGACGAGCGGACTCGAGTCCCCGCTCACCACGAGGTGGGCGTTGCCGACGCCCCGGGTGAAACTGCGGCGACCGGCCTCGCGAAGCGATCGCATCGAGATCAACAGCGCGACGGCGATCGAGATGAGCAGGCAGGTGATGATGGTCGACGTGGACCGCGCCGAGAGCGACTTCAGGACGAGACGAAGATCGGTCACCGAGAGGCCTCCGCGGAGACGATGAGATCGGAGAAAAGAGAGGTGAAATCGGACAAGAGGAGGGGATTAGGCATCGCATCTTCCAGCGCCCAGCTATTAAAGGGAGAAAGAT